>NZ_JBVIBK010000006.1:0-321442 GCF_055573455.1 Streptomyces sp. NPDC030183 | reverse complement strand
CTCTCCGTGAATGTTTACCCGTAATCGGGTCGACACCACGAGAGCGGAACCACCGGAGGAATGATCCGATGGTTCACAGCGTCCTCGCTGTGTTTGTTTCAAAGGAACCTCGTCCCGACCGAACCGGCCGGAGACGGGTATCAACATATCTGGCGTTGATTTTTGGCACGCTGTTGAGTTCTCAAGGAACGGACGCTTCCTTTGTACTCACCCGAGTCACTCTCGGGCTTTCCTCCGGGCGCTTCCCTTCGGTCTTGCGTTTCCGACTCTATCAGATCGTTTTCCGATCCGATTTCCTCGGTGCTTTCCAGGTTCTCGCTTTCGCGTTTCCCTTTCCGGCGGTTCCGACTCTATCAGATCCTTTCGGGCCTGATTCCCAGTCAGCGGGAGTTGCCTTCGCGGCTGTTGGGCCGTTCCGACGTCCCAAACCTTAGCGGATCTGCTCGGCAGTTCCCAATCGGGTCTGTCGAACCCAAATCGAATTGAATTCGGGCGCGCCGAATTCATCCCGGCTGGGAGATCGCACTGGTTGGTTTGTTGCCGCTTCAGCGGCGGAGGTGCTGTCGCAGAACCGTTACGGCTCCGCGGCAACCCGAAGAACTCTACGGATCCGCGGGTGGACTGTCAAGCATCCCCTCGGTGGCCCGTGGTCAAACCCCGGGTACCCCTCAAGCGCACGGCGTCAGTCGAGGTCGGTGAGCCGGCCGCCGGCGTCCGGCTGGGCGTCTTCGACGCGGCGCAGGAGCCGCGTCAGGACCTCCCCGAGCACGGTGCGTTCCAGGGGGGAGAGGTCCTGGAGGAGGTCCTCCTCGAAGACCGAGGCGAGGCGCATGGCCTCCAGCCACTTCTCCCGGCCGTCGGGGGTGAGCTCCACGATGACGCGGACTCGGTTGGTCTCGTCGCGCTCCCTGGTCACCAGGCCCTCGGCGACCATGCGGTCGATCCGGTGGGTCATGGCGGCCGGGGTGAGACCGAGCCGCTTCGCGAGATCGCTCGGGCCCAGGCGGTAGGGGGCGCCGGAGAGCACGAGGGCCTTGAGGACCTCCCACTCCGCGTTGCTGATGCCGAGGGCGGCGGTCTGGCGGCCGTAGGCGACGTTCATCCGGCGGTTGAGGCGGGAGAGCGCCGAGACGATCTTCTCGACCTGGGGGTCGAGGTCCTGGAACTCGCGCTGGTACGCGGCGATCTGCTCTTCGAGTGTCGGCTCGGCGGTGCCGTTGCTGCCCGGGGTGTCGCCCATGGCCGCAGTATGGCACGCCACCGCTTGGCATCGAAGTCCTTCGAGGTGTAGTGTTTAGCTTCTAAGTTTTAGCTTCGAAGTCTTCACCTCTAACTCCCGGTGGGGACTTCTCTTACCTAGGCAGGTGAACGTGACCAGGGGGACGGGCGCAGCGATGCGCCGGATTCAAGTGGGCAACGCGCTCGGCGCGTTCGGACTCGGCTTCACCGTCCCGTATCTGTACGTCTATGTGGCGCAGGTGCGGGAGCTCGGGGCGACGACGGCGGGGCTGGTGCTCGCGATCTTCGCCGTGGCCGCGCTCGTGGTGCTGCCGTTCGCCGGACGGGCCATAGTCAGGCGCGGCCCGCTTCCGGTGCTGCTCGCCGCCCTGGTCACCGCCGCCGTCGGGTCGATGAGTCTCGGGCTGGCCTCCGGGGCGACGACCGTGCTGGTGTCCGCTGCCGCGCTCGGGGCCGGGCAGGCCGTGATGCAGCCCGCGCTGGCGACGATGATCGTCGACTGTTCCGGTGCGGAGACGCGGTCACGGGCCTTCGCGACGCAGTTCTTCCTGCAGAACCTGGGCCTCGGTGTCGGTGGACTGATAGGCGGGCACCTCGTGGACCCGTCCCGGGCGGGGTCCTTCACCCTGCTGTTCTCCATACAGGCGGCGATGTTCCTGCTGCTCGTCGGCGTGATGGCGACCGTGCGGATGCCTCGGACGGCGATGGCGGCGATGGCGGCCAAGGGTGCGGAGGTGCCGGCGTCGGCCAAGGGGAGCTGGAAGCAGCTCCTCGGTAATCGGGCCATGGTGCAGCTGAGTGTGCTGGGGTTCGTGTTGTTCTTCGCCTGCTACGGACAGTTCGAGTCGGGGCTCAGTGCGTACGGGGTCGAGGCGGCCGGGATATCGACGTCCGCGCTCGGTACGGCGTTGGCGGCGAACACCGCGGTGATCGTCGTCGCGCAGTTCGTGGTGCTGCGGTTCGTGGAGCGGCGTCGGCGGTCGCGGGTGATCGCGGCGGTCGGGCTGATCTGGGCCGTGGCCTGGGGTGTCGCCGGGGTCGCGGGGCTCGGGCAGGTGAGTCAGACGATGGCGACGGCGGCGTTCGTGTCCACGTACGCGTTGTTCGGGCTGGGGGAGGCGATGCTGTCGCCGACGGTTGCTCCGCTGGTGGCGGATCTGGCGCCGGAGGGGATGGCGGGGCAGTACAACTCCGCGTTCGCGCTGGTGAAGCAGTTGGCGTTGGCTGTGGGGCCGGCCGTGGGTGGGCCCATGGGGGCGTCGTGGCATGTGGCGTACGTGGTGGTGTTCCTGATGTTCTCGCTGGGGATCGTGGTGCTCGCGGTTCGGTTGGGGCGGGAGCTCACGGGGGCGCAGGATCTGCCCGGGTATGGGAAGAGTCGGGTGGTTGCTCGGAGTGGGGCGGGGGTCGAGCCTGCGGTGGCCCGGGCCTGAGGGCGCGCCCAGCAGCGACGGCGTAGGCCGGGAAAGCGTGTGGCAGGTCGGGCGCGGGTGCGTCGTGGTTTCTCGCGCCGTTCCCCCGCCCCCCCGGCCCGACCCCTACGCCGTGGCCCGCGGTAGGGCGAACTCGCACCAGACCGCCTTGCCTCCGCCGGGCGTGCGGCGGCTGCCCCAGTTGGAGGCGATCGTGGCGATGATGGCGATGCCCCGGCCCGACTCGTCGCCGGGTTCGGCTCGGCGGCGGCGTGGGAGGTGGTCGTTGCCGTCGGTGACCTCGACGATCAGGCGGCGGTCGGTGCGGCGCAGCCGCAGCCGCATGGGCGGGGTGCCGTGCTGGAGGGAGTTGGCGACCAGTTCGCTGGCGGCGAGGACGCCCAGGTCATGGAGTTCGGGCGGGAAACGCCAGCTCGTGAGGACGCCGGAGGCGAAGGCTCTGGCTCGGGGGGCCGCTTCGATTCCGCCGAGGAGTTCCAGGGCGGCGTTGCGGAAGAGTTCGCCGTCGGGGCCGGTGCGGGACGGGTGCTGGAGGACGAGCACGGCGACGTCGTCGTCGTGGTCGGCGGTGACGCCGGTGGAGCGGACCAGGCGGTCGCAGATCACCTGGGGGGTTCCGGTGGCGCCGGCCAGGGCTCTTTCCAGGGCGGCGATGCCCTCGTCCAGGTCCTCGTTGCGGCGTTCCACCAGGCCGTCCGTGTAGAGGACGGCTGTGGAGCCGGGGCCCAGGGGGATGGAGCCGGACGCGTGCATCCAGCCGCCGGTGCCGAGCGGGGGGCCGATGGGTTCGTCGGCGCGCTGGACCGTGCCGTTCTCGTCGCGGACGAGGATCGGGAGGTGGCCGGCGGAGGCGTAGACCAGGCGGCCCTCGTTGGGGTCGTGGACGGCGTAGGCGCACGTGGCGATCTGGTTGGCGTCGATCTCCGTGGCGAGGCCGTCCAGGAGCTGGAGTACCTCGTGCGGGGGGAGGTCGAGGCGGGCGTAGGCGCGGACGGCGGTGCGGAGTTGGCCCATGACGGCCGCGGCGCGTACGCCTCGGCCCATGACGTCGCCGATGACCAGGGCCGTGCGGCCGCCGCCGAGGGTGATGACGTCGTACCAGTCGCCGCCGACGGCGGTTTCCGTGCCGCCGGGGTGGTAGACGGCGGCGATGCGCAGGTCGTCGGGCTCCTCCAGTTCCTGTGGGAGGAGGGAGCGCTGGAGGGTGACGGCGGTTTCGCGCTGACGGCGTTCGCTGGCGCGGAGGCGTTCGGCGGCCTCGGCGTGGTCGGTGACGTCGGCGGCGAAGATGAGGACGCCGCCCTCGCACGGCTCGGTGCCGCCGGGGACGTCGACCGGGGTGCAGGTGATCGTGTACGAGCGGCCTGAGGGGGCCTTGCGGGACTTCACCGTGCGGGGCTTGGAGCTGCGCAGGACCTGGTCGAGGAGGGGCAGCAGGCCGAGGGCGTCCAACTCGGGGAGGGCCTCGCGGGCCGGTGCGCCGAGGGGGCGTACGCCGAACGCCGCGACGTAGGCGTCGTTGACGTAGGCGGTGCGGTGGTCGGGGCCGTGGACGAGGGCGACGAGGGCCGGGATGCGGTCGAGGATCTCGCGGGTGGGGAGATCGTCGACGGCGGGCACGGGCGGGGTGTCGTCCGGTGGGTCGTCGCTCTGCCGTTCGGCGCGGGCCGCGGGCACCGCGCCCTCCCCCCGCCGGTCCGTGGTGACCGTGTGTTCGGTCCGCGCTGCGGCGCGGCGCTGCGTACCGGGGAGCCGGGCGCTCCAGCGCGTGAAGTTCACCGAATCCTTGCCTCGTGCCTCGTGGTGTTGTCTGCGGCCGGCTCCGGTTCCGGCCTGTGGTCCGGGGGTTGCCCGGTGTGCAGCGGTGGGGGCGCCTGGTGGTGCGGGCGAGTGGGTACTCGGGGGTGGTTCGTACGGGTGTGGTCGCGGCCTGCCCGGGCAGGGGGTGGCCCCGCCCGAGATCATGGATCATGTCGCGGACCAGTCTGTCCGACCGGGCCGACATCCGTCAGACGTCGGCCTGAACGATGGAGTTCCTGGATCCGGTCAGGACGACCCCTTCGGGTCCTCAGGAGCCTTTCCACCGGCAGCCAGTTCGAACTCCGCACGGGGATGTTCGAGTGATCCGAGGGAGACGATCTCTCGTTTGAAGAGGCCGGCGAGGGTCCATTCGGCGAGGACGCGGGCCTTGCGGTTGAAGGTGGGCACCCGGCTGAGGTGGTAGACGCGGTGCATGAACCAGGCGGGGTAGCCCTTCAGCTTCCGGCCGTAGACGTGCGCCACCCCCTTGTGCAGGCCCAGGGAGGCGACGGAGCCCACGTACTTGTGCGCGTACGCCTCCAGGGGCTGGCCGCGCAGTGAGCGGACGATGTTGTCGCCGAGTGTCTTGGCCTGGCGCACGGCGTGCTGGGCGTTGGGGGCGGTCTCCTTGCCCGGTTCGCTCGCGGTGATGTCGGGGACGGCGGCCGCGTCGCCGGCGGCCCACGCGTGTGAGACGCCCTCCACGGACAGCTCGGGGGTGCACTTCAGGCGCCCGCGCTCGTTCAGCGGGAGGTCGGTGGCGGCGAGGATCGGGTGCGGTTTCACACCGGCGGTCCAGACGACCGTACGGGTCGGGAAGCGGGCGCCGTCGCTGAGGACGGCGACACGGTCGGCGCACGATTCGAGGCGGGTGTGGAGGCGTACGTCGATGTTGCGGCGGCGCAGTTCGGTGACCGTGTAGCGGCCCATCTCCTCGCCGACCTCGGGGAGGATGCGGTCGGATGCCTCCACGAGGATCCACTTCATGTCCTCGGGCTTGACGTTGTGGTAGTACCGCGCGGTGTAGCGGGCCATGTCCTCCAGTTCGCCGAGCGCCTCCACGCCCGCGTAGCCGCCGCCCACGAAGACGAAGGTGAGGGCGGCGTCGCGGATCGCGGGGTCACGGGTGGAGGAGGCGATGTCCATCTGCTCGATGACGTGGTTGCGCAGGCCGATGGCCTCCTCGACGGTCTTGAAGCCGATGCCGTAGTCGGCGAGACCGGGGACGGGCAGGGTGCGCGAGATGGAGCCGGGCGCGAGGACGAGTTCGTCGTACGACACCTGCTCGGCGCTCGATCCCTCCTCCTCGGTGGCGAGGGTGGTGAGGGTCGCGACGCGCTTGGCGTGGTTGATCTCGGTGGCTTCGCCGATGACGACCTTGCACTGGTTCAGGACGCGCCGCAGCGGGACCACGACGTGCCGGGGCGAGATCGAGCCCGCGGCGGCCTCCGGAAGGAAGGGTTGATACGTCATATAAGGGTCGGGGGACACTACGACGATCTCGATGTCGCCGCTACTCAGTTCCCGCTTCAGCTGACGCTGCAGACGCAGCGCGGTGTACAGCCCGACGTAGCCGCCGCCGACGATGAGGATGCGCATCCGTTCCTTCACCATCCCATGACGCACCTCTCTCGCTGGTTTGTCCACAGCCCCGGCAATTTGTGTGACCGGTCGCCGTGGGGGCGCGGGGTTGGCCGATTCACCGGAGTGAGCGGCAGGTGCGCAGGTCAGATGGTGTGAGCCGGGTGGCAGCGGGGGGCGCAAACGGTACCTAAACCGCCCGTACTCCGATCGAGGGGCGCTCCGTGCGGAACGTGCCCCTTCTGAATTGACTCCCTCTCAACTATGTTCGTGTGTCGACGGGGTACAGGGGGGATGCGTTCAAGGGGTTCGGTCGGGTTTCAGGCTCGGAACCGTGGAGGACCACGAACGCTCGTTCCGCCGCTCCGGCTTCCGATGACGGGGAGAGTCTCCGGGGGGAGACGTCATTACCGGGGGAACACATATGCATATTCAGGACTCTCATTGGTCGTCCGCCTCCGCTCTCGCACCCAGTGGTGCGATCGGCACGGCGGGCGGCAACGGGCGCGGGGACGGGTCGCGGTCGACCCCCCTGCGCGTGGACGCACAGCGCAACCTCGAGCACGTGCTGCGCGCGGCGCGCGAGGTCTTCGGCGAGCTGGGGTACGGCGCGCCGATGGAGGACGTCGCCCGCCGTGCGCGGGTCGGCGTGGGCACGGTCTACCGGCGCTTCCCGAGCAAGGACGTCCTGGTCCGGCGCATAGCCGAGGAGGAGACGTCCCGGCTCACCGACCAGGCACGGGTGGCGCTCGGTCAGGAGGAGGACCCGTGGTCGGCGCTCTCGCGCTTCCTGCGGACATCGGTGGCCTCGGGCGCCGGGCGGCTGCTGCCGCCGCAGGTGCTGCGGGTCGGCGTCGCGGAGGACGGGACCGAGGTCGGTGCCGGCGGGATCGCCGACGAGCACCGGGTGCCGCAGCAGCGGGTCCAGCCGGGGGCCGAGTTGCGCCTGGTGTCGCCGGACGCGTCGGCGGCGGTGGGCGTTGGGCCCGCCGATGACGCCGGGGCCTCGGCACTGCTGGAGGTCGTGGGGCAGCTGGTGGAGCGGGCCCGGGCGGCGGGTGAGCTGCGGGAGGACGTGACCGTGGCCGACGTGCTGCTCGTGATCGCCACGGCGGCGCCGGCCCTGCCGGACGCGGCGCAGCAGGCCGCGGCCTCGGCACGGCTGTTGGACATCCTGCTGGAGGGGCTTCGGTCCCGGCCGGCTTGAGGGTGGGAGTAGCGCGCCACGGGCGTACGTCACGGCCGTACGTCGCGGCCGACGCGTCGTAGGTAGCGCGCCACCTCTGGGGGCGGTGTGGGGCTGTTCGCCCCCGCCGCCCCTTCCCGTTGCCGGCGCCGGGGTTGGGCTCGTGACGGGCCCCCAGGTACTCGTTCGGGTGAACCCGCGCACCGAGGACTGGGGGGACGCTCGGACGGGTGATATGCCCTTGAGGCCGGGGGCTGAACAAAAGCCAATATGGCAGGGTGCTCGGTGTTCGGGACTGTGTCGGCTGGCGGCGGGGGCTTCCGCGATGGGCGTAGACGGGCGGGACGAGTCGCTGTGGTCGGGCGGGGGGTCTCCGGGGGCGGGCCGGCGGGAGCGGTCCCAGGTGCCCGGTCAGGGGGGCTGGGGCGAGGTTCCGGCGCAGTGGGAGCGGTACGACTCGGGGGTGCTGCCACCTCCCCGGGAGCGGGACATCGCGCGGGCGCCGTCCGACGCCGACCTCATCGAGCGGATGCGGGCGGGCCAGGACACGGCGTACGAGGAGCTGTACCGGCGCCACGCCGAAGCCGTGCGCCGCTACGCGCGCACCTGCTGCCGGGACGCCCATACCGCCGACGATCTGACGGCCGAGGTGTTCGCCAGGATGCTCCAGGCCGTGCGCCGGGGCTCCGGTCCCGAACACGCCGTACGGGCCTATCTGCTCACCTCGGTACGGAGGGTCGCCGCGAGCTGGACGACCTCCGCCAGGCGGGAGCACCTGGTCGACGACTTCGCGGTGTTCGCGGCGCAGGCGGCGCGCGGCGCGCGGGTGTCGGACTCCGACACGCTCGACCTCGGCGCGGACGTCCGGGCGATGCACGAGGCCGAGCAGTCCATGGCGATGCGGGCCTTCCGGTCGCTGCCCGAGCGGTGGCAGGCCGTGCTGTGGCACACCGAGGTCGAGGACGAGTCACCGAGCGAGGTGGCGGTCCTCTTCGGGCTGGACGCCAACGGCACCCGGGTGCTGGCCAGCCGGGCCCGGGAAGGGCTCAAGCAGGCGTACCTCCAGGCCCATGTGAGCGCCTCCCTGGCCGGAAACTCGGCGGAGTGCGGGCGTTACGCGGACCGGCTCGGCGCGTACGCGCGCGGCACGCTGCGCACACGGGCCGAGCGGGGGCTGCGCAAGCACCTGGAGGAGTGCGCCGCGTGCCGGGTGGCCGCCGGGCAGATCAAGGAGGTCGCCGGCGGGATCCCGGCGGTCGTACCGCTCGCGGTCATCGGGTGGTTCGGGGCCGCGGGGTACGCCAAGGCGGCCGCGATCGTCGCCGGGGGCGCGGGCGCCGGTGCGGCCGCGGGCGCGGCGTCGGCGGCGGGCGGGGGCTCCGGCGGGGCGGGCGCCGGGGGCGGGGCCGCGGCGGAGGGGCTGGCCGCGCCGGCGAAGGCCGGTATCGCGGTGAGCGTCGCCGGAATGGTCGCCGCGGCGGTGGCACTCGCCCTCGCCGGCCATGAGGGCCGGGACGGGGAACCGCTGGCCGAGCCGCCCCCCACGCAGGCCGCCGAGACCTCTCCCGAGCCGGCCCGCCCGAAGCCTCCGGCGGAGGAACCCGCGCCCGGGGCGCCACCGGCCATGGAACCCCTGGCCAAGGCGTCCCCGGCGCCCACGCCGACGCCGAAGCCGTCCAGGGCCCCCGCGCCGCCGGCGGAGGCGTCGCCCACTCCGACCCCGACCCCGACTCCCACGCCGACCCCTCCGCCGCCGAAGCCGTCGCCCACACCTCCTCCGCCGCCCACTCCGGCGCCCGCTCCCCCGGCCGTCTACCCGTGGAGCGAGCTGCGGTACGGGCTCCTCGGCGACGGCACCGCGCCCGAGATGCGGCTCGGCGAGAGCAACTGGGTCTGGCAGCGGTACGGGGTGTCGGTCGCGGAGAAGCGGTACGCGCACGGGGTGACCGTCCACGGCCGCTCCTCCGTCACCGTCGACCTCAACCGCCGGTGCGCCTCGTACGACGCGCTCGTCGGCGTCGACGACATGACGCTCGGCCACGGCAAGGTGTACTTCTCCGTCTACGCCGACGGGGTACGGCTGTGGAAGTCGGGGCTGGTCGAGGGCGGGGACGCGGCCGTGCCGGTACGGGTGAACATCGCCGGGCACCGGACGGTACGGCTGGTCGTCGAACCGCACAGCCCTCTCGACGGGGCGACGCTGGCGGACTGGGCGGAGTCGCGGTTCAGCTGCGAGTAGGGGCGGGGTGCCCGGAAACGGCGGAGTACGGCGGGAGTCGGCAATGCCTCGTCGAGGCGCTTCGTCGGAGTGCCTCGTCAAGGCGCTTCATCAAGACGCTTTGAGGGACTCGTTCAGGTCGGCGAGGGCCGTGAGCGGGGTGTGGGTGCTGCCCTTGTCGGTCTCGGCGTCGTAGCGGGGGCCGCCGAGGGCGGTGCGGGCGGCGGTCCGGGTCCGTTCGCGTTCGTCGTGTTCCGGCAGGGCGCAGGGGTGGTCGCCGCGCCAGTGGGTCGCGGCTGCGAGGAGGCGTACGGCGCGGGCGTGGTCGCCCAGGCGGGCCAGTACGGCCGCCGCGCTGTCGGCCAGGGCCGCGACCACCGTCTCCGCGCACCGGTTGTCCACCGCGGTCCCCAGCGCCTCGGCGAGTCTGCGCAGCCCGGCCTCCGGACCGGACTCCGCGGTCGTCACCAGACCGTCGACCAGGTCCAGGAACGCCGTGAACTGCGGCGGAGGCGAACCACGACGGGTCTCCTCACGGGCCGACCGCCACAGCTCGCGGGCGTGGGCGTGATCACCGTCGTCCAGCGCCATACGGGCGCGGAGGAGACTGACGAACGCGCGGGAGTCCGGGACGCCGAAGCGGTCGGCGGCCGTCGTGGCCTCGTCCAGTGCGGCCAGGGCCGCCTCGCGGTCACCGGAGCGGTAGGCGATCTCGCCCAGGCGGGCGATCAGGAACGGTGACTCGGCGTTCGCGCCCACCTCGTACGCGAGGCGCAGCGCCTCCTCGTACTCGCCCTTCGCGTCGGTGAGACGGCCGCGGGCCATCGCGGCCTCGCCCGCCGCGCTGCGCACCTGGGCACGCATCCAGCGGTCGCCCACGCGGTCGGCTATCGCGCGGAGTTCGGCGAGGTCGTCCTCGACGCCGAGCATGGCGCCGGAGGAGTCGACGAGCATGTGGGTGCGGAGCATGAGCGTGAAGCCGAGTTCCCAGTCGCCGCCGTGGGCACGGCAGTTGGCGACCGCCTCGTCCATCATGGCGCGGATGTCGACGGTGGCGGTGCCGTCCAGCATGTAGGCGGTGAGGGGCCAGACCAGGCCGGGGAAGCGGGCGGCGGCCGGGCCGGTGTGGCCGGACAGGGCCCTGAGGCGGGCGACGTAGGCGCGGGCCCGGGGGTCGTTCGGCACGCCGATGGGGCCGGACTCCGCGACCAGGGCGAGGTGGAGGAGACGCAGGGCCATACGGGGGTGATGGCGGGGGTGCCGGGCGGGGGCCGGGTCGGCGAGGAAGGCGGTGAGGGGGTCGGCCGCCTCGGCTTCTGGGCCGGGGGTGTCCCGGGACACCGGCTTGTCGGCGGGGGCCGGCGTCTCCTGGTGTCGTGCTTGTTCGTCCAGGGTGATGCCCAGGCGGAGGATGCGGTCCACCCAGTGGGCGCCTTCCTGGCGGAAGTTGCGGAGCCACCAGAACCAGCCCATGGCGAGGGCGAGGTGGGTGGCGGTGGGTTCGTCGGCGGTGGTGAGAGCGCGGTGGAGGGCGGCCCGGATGTTGTCGAGGTCGGTCTCCAGACGGTGGATCCAGGGAAGTTGCTCGGCCGAGCGCAGACGGGGCTCGGCCTCGGCCAGGAGGCGGCCGACCCAGGTGGTGTGGCGGAGTTCGGCGGCGGTGCGTAGCGCGGGGCTCTCGGCGGCGCGCTCCGTCGCGTACTCGTGGATCGTCTCCAGCATGCGGTAGCGCATGACGCGGGTGTCGTGCTCGTACGGCGTGGCGACGACCAGCGACTTGTCGACCAGCGCGCCCAGGATGCCGGCCGCCGCCTCGCCGGCGGCGCACACCTCCTCCGCCGCCCCGAGGTCCCAGCCGCCGGCGAACACCGACACCTCGCGCAGCATCGTGCGCTCGGACTCGTCCAGCAGGTCCCAGGACCAGTCGACGACGGCCCGCAGGGTCTGCTGGCGCGGCAGGGCCGTACGGCTTCCCGAGGTGAGCAGGCGGAAGCGGTCGTCCAGGCGGTCGGCTATCTGGCGGGGCGTGAGCAGCCGCAGCCGGGCGGCGGCCAGCTCGATGGCCAGGGGGAGGCCGTCCAGACGGTGGCAGATCTCGTCCACGGCACCCGGGTCGGCCCGCAGCACGGTGTCCGCGTCGGGGCGGGCGGCAGCGGCCCGGTCCGCGAACAGCTGGTGGGCGGGGGCCGGGAGCAGGGGCTCGACCGGGCGTACGGTCTCCCCCGGTACGCCCAGGGGTTCCCGGCTGGTGGCGAGGATCGTCAGACCCGGGCAGCGGCCGAGGAGGGTCTCCGCCAGTTCCGCCGCGGCCTCGATGACGTGTTCGCAGTTGTCGAGGATCAGGAGCAGCTCGCGCTGGGCGCAGTGCTCCACCAGGAGGGCGACCGGGTCGTCCTGCGGTACCGCCGCCTCATGGGTGATCAGGGCCGTCTCACGCAGCCCGAGGGCGCTCACCACCGCGCCCGGCACCGCTTCGGGCCGGTCGAGGGGGGCGAGTTCCGCCAGCCACGCCCGGGGGTGGGCGGCAGCGGCTTCCTCGGCGAGGCGGGTCTTCCCGGAGCCGCCTGGGCCGGTGAGGGTGACGAGCCGGGTGCTGTGGAGGTCGGATCGGATGGCTTCCAGTTCGCGCTCCCGGCCCACGAAGGAGGTCAGGCGGGGGCGGAGGTTGCCGTTCGGAGGGCGCGGGGTCGAGACCGGCGGCTTCGGGGCCGGGGCCCTCCCGGGGGCGAGCAGGAGCTCGTGGAGGGCGCGCAGTTCACGGCCGGGGTCCGTGCCCAGGGTGTCCCTCAGGGTTCGGCGTACGGCCTCGTAGGCCGCCAGGGCCTCCGCCGTGCGGCCCGCCTCGTGCAGGGCCCGGATCAGGAGGGCGTGCAGGGGCTCGTCGTACGGGTGCGTCCCGGTGAGTTCCCGGAGTTCCGGTACGAGGTCGGGGGCGCGGCCGAGCCGGAGGTCCGCCTCGATCCGGGCGCGGGTCGCCTCCGCGTGGAGGGCCTCGGGGCGGGCGGCGGCGGTGCGGTCGGGGAGGTCGGCCAGGGCCGGGCCGTGCCAGAGGGCGAGGGCCTCGCGGAGGGTGGCGGCGGCGGTGGCCGGGTCGTCCTGGGCGAGGGCCGACCTGGCGTCCTTCAGCAGGTGCTCGAAGGCGACGAGGTCGACGCTGGTGGGGGCGGTGGCCAGGCGGTAGCCGCCCGACTCCGAGGTGATCGCGTCCCGGCCGAGGGTACGGCGCAGGCGGGCGACGAGGGCCTGGAGGGCGGCCGGGGCGTCCTCGGGCGGGGTGGTCGCCCAGACGTCGTCGACGAGCGTGCGGACGGGGACGGCCCGGTCGGGGCGCAGGGCGAGCGCGGTGAGGAGCGCGCGGACCCTGGGGCCGCCGAGCGGGATGGGGGTGCCCTGGTCGCTCTCGGCACGGGCCGGCCCCAGGATCGCGTAACGCACGGGGCCATTGTCGCCGGGGCGGCGGGGGGCGGAGGGGATTCTCGCCCCCACCCGCCCCGGCACAGCCCATGCCCCACCGCCGGGACACCTCACCTCCACCGGCCCCCTGCGACAGCACGTCAAGTGGGCCCGGGTCGCGGTCAGTTCACCGTCACCGTGTCGCCGTACGCCGTCGCCCCGCTCGTCGTGGACGTGGCGGCGGACCTCCAGCGCCAGGTGCCGGAGGCGCCGGCGGTGACCGTGGTCCGGAGCTTGCCGCTGGAGTCGCTGGTGACGGTCTTGACCGTGGTGTACGTGGAGGTACCGGACCTCTTGAACTGGAGGGCCACGGAGCGGCCGGCGTGGGCGGCGTAGGCGTTGGTGTTCCAGTCGGCCCGGGTCAGGGCGCCGGTGACGGTGAGCTTGGCGCCCTTGGCCACGGGCTCGGGGCCGGCCTGGGTGGTGGCGAGCTTGGCGAGGCGCTTGACCTGGATCTTGGCGCTGGTCTCCAGGTCGTAGAAGTCACTGTCCTTGGCGACGGCCTCGGCGGTGAAGCGCCAGGTGCCGGCCGAGCTGTTCCTCAGGTCGTAGTAGTCGCCGCGGTCGGGGTCGAGGCTGAACCGGAACACGCACTTCATGGTGGTGGAGGTGGGGCGCGTGCAGTCGGCGACGTACGCGTGGACGATCCGGTCGTCGGAGCTGATCAGCTTGGCGCCGAGGATGCCCTGGATGCCCGACCCGTCCTTGGCCGTGGCGGTGACATTGACGGTCTGGGCCGTGCTGACGCCCACGTTGAAGGTCTTCTTGTTGAAGGCCACCGAGGTGAAGACGGTGTCGCCCTTCGCGGTGTCCGCGTGGGCGGCGGCGGGGACGAGCAGCGCGAGCAGCACCGAGGTGCCGAGGGTGGCGGCCGTGGCCGTACGTGTACGCATGGTTCTCCAGGCACGAGAGGGACGGGTACCTCGTGTGCGACCCGCGTCGGGGGGCGCGTACGTGCACGTGAGGAGCCGGGGGTCGGACAGCTGTCCGATCGCGAGGGAGACCATCGAGGGGCCCGGTTGGTTGCACACATCCGGATCCCGGGATTCCGCCAAGCCCTCTCCGAGCCTCGGGGACCCTGCCCACGGCGTCGGCTCCCGGCCCCGGCCCCGCCGCTTCCCTTACCCCCGACGGGCCGTCGCCCCCGCGCCCAGGGCACCCCGCTGGGGGGTGATCCCGGCGGGTACCGCGCGCTGTCTGGCCGGGGTGCCCGTCCAGCACGTGCCCCGGCGGGAGAGGAGGCGGCGCAGCCAGAGTTCGAGTGAGACGAGGTCGGCGAGGCCGTCCAGCGGCAGGGGCTCGCCCGCGGCGGCGGCGCGGAGCGCCTTGCGGACCACGCGGGCCTCGACCAGGCCGGCCTGCGCGAGGAGCGGGGTGTCGAAGAGGCTGATCAGTGTGTCGGCGGCGGCGCGCAGGCCGGTGCGGGCCGCGGCGGCGGAGGTGGCGTGGGAGGGGGCTCCCCAGCCGGCCGGGAGGTCGGTGACACCGGCGCCCTCCAGGACCGTACGGAGGATGGCGGCGCGGGCGCCGGGCTGGACGCGCAGGGCCTCGGGGAGGGCCCGGCAGGCGCGGACGACCTGGTTGTCGAGGAACGGGGTGTGCAGGCGCTGGGAGCGGACCTCGGCGGCCTGTTCGAGGACGCGGAGGTCGGCGGCGTGGCGGGCCAGGGCCGCGCGGGCCCGGAAGTCGCCGGGACGCTGGCCCGGACCGACACTGGGGCGGCCCGACACAGCACCCAGGCGAATCGATACTTCTGCCAGGGCCTCGCCCGTGAGCCAGCGGGCGGCGGGCCCGGGTCTCGCCCAGGTCAGCGCGGCGAGCGAGGCTCCCACGGCGCCGCCGGGCTCCTCGAAGCGACGCCGCATCAGACGCTCGGCCAGGACCTCGACGCCCGCGCGGTACGGGGTGCGGGCCAGTTTCCTGGCGGCGCCGTACACGCGTGCCGGGACCATCACCGAGCCGTCCGCCTTGGCGAGGGCGGCGACCGGGCGGACCAGGTGGCGGCGCTTGCGGTCCATCAGCAGGTCGGCCAGGCGGGCGGGGTGGGCGTCCAGGACCTGGCGGGCGCCGTAGCCGGTGAAGTGGTCGGCGCTGCCGGAGGCGAGCCGGGCGCGGTGGCGGGCCGCCAGGACGAGGGAGGGGCCCGGCTCGTCGGTCAGCGGGCCTTCGAGGTCCGCGTACGGGAGGACCTCCTCGCCGCCGGTCACCACCACGTGGTGGAGGCGGGGGTTGGCGGCCAGGGTGCCCGCGCGTTCCAGTTCGGCCTCGCGGCCGGAGGTCGCCAGGTCGTTGAAGGTGACGGCGAGGAGGCGTTCGCCGCCGCCGGTGCCGTGGCCGAGGACCGTGCCGGGGGCGCCCGGGAGGCCGGCGGCGAGCAGGGCCAGGGTGCCCGAGGCGGGGCCGCCGGAGAGGTCGGCGCCGATGCCGGGGACCGGCATCCCCCGGGCGGCGCGGCGCTCCGCCGGGCCCATTCCGGGCACCGGGCCCGGATCGACGTCGGGCACATGGCGCGGAGCGGACAGTCGGGTGCGTACTGCTTCTACGAGAGCGTCCCTCACCGCGTCCACCGCGCTGTCCGGGTCGGCGGCGGGTGCGGCGACGGCGAGGGACGCGACGGGCTCGTAGCCGGCGATCTCACGCGCCCCGGCGCGCAGGATGAGCGCATGCCCTGGGGGAATGCGGCGCACGCCGTCGTACGGCGTGGAGTCATGGAGGGCGTCCGGTACGTCGGGGGCGGCGAGCAGGGCCGCGAGGTGCCCGAAGTCCAGGTTGGCCTCGACGAGGTCGGCCAGCGGCAGGGCGGCCGTCGCGTACGCGGTGCCGCCGGCCCAGGGCGTGTAGAAGACGGGGCGCGCGCCCGCGAGGTCACCGCAGACGGTCACCCGGCGGCCGACCTGGACGACGGCCGTGTAACTGCCGGGCCAGGCGGTGAGATGGCGCAGGGCGCCACCCCGGGCGGCGAACAGGCCCACGCGCAGCTGCTCGTCGGTGGCCCCGCAGATGCCGAGGACGGCGATCCTGGTCTGGGCGTCGGCCTGCACCACGCGCACCTCGTCGGGGCGCCAGTCGCCGACGGCCCACAACGGGTCGGGGTCGCCCCACAGGAGGTGGGAGCCGACCGGGTGCACCGCCTCGCCGTCCGGGCCGGTGGCCCCGGCGGAGCCGAGGGCGTGGGAGCCTGCGGCGGCACTGCTCCATCCCACCAACCACCGCATCGACGCCTCCACAGGCTGTGGACAACCAGTGCACCGTACGAACGGCACCCATGCTGCCACGAAGGAGGCTCGATGGAGGGCGTGCGGAGCTGCTTGCGCACCGGTAAGTGCGCCCCTGGGGAGCCTTGAGCGCTCCCCCGTCACACCGTCGGACGGCCCCTGGAGCGGGGTGGTCGACAAAGGTGGACCCCGGGTCTACGACGCGAATGCGCCCCCGATACGCTCCCCCAAAACTCCTAACGCGCCCTCAAGAGACGTGGTCGGAGGGGTATTGACCCTCCGTGCCCACCGTCGATTTTCAGCCAAATCGGGTTCGCGGGACAGAACTCACACACCCTCCGTACCGACCCCGTTGGCGACTCAGTGTCAACGCACAGTCCGGGAGGCGGAGTTCACCTCCCGGACCGATCCGCCGCCCGCGGGGATGGAGGCGGCGGTGTCCCCCAGCCCACCGGATCCAGTACAGCGGGCCGACCCACGCACGACCATGGAACCGCTCCCCCACTGGCCGGAGAAGAGCGCACGGACGGGCGCACGGCCACACAGCGGGGGCACGTCGCAACAGTCCGTACTCTGTCCGTACTTTCGTACGGACCACATTCCCGCCATCCGGATTTAGGCCCCTTAACGCTTGGGATGCGGCGAACTACGCTGGGTTTACGAATGCCGCGTGCCTATGCCGCCGCGGCAGCCGTCTGTTCGAGGGGTGGCGCATGTCCAGGGAGCAACGCGGGCCGAACGAAAAGCTCGGCGCCGTTCTCGCCCTCGCGGGAATCAGCAACGCAGGACTCGCGCGTCGCGTCAACGATCTTGGCGCTCAACGCGGGTTGACGCTTCGCTACGACAAGACGTCGGTGGCGCGGTGGGTCTCCAAGGGCATGGTCCCCCAGGGCGCCGCGCCGCACCTCATCGCGGCCGCGATCGGCCAGAAGCTCGGCCGGCCCGTGCCGCTGCACGAGATCGGCCTGGCGGACGCGGATCCCGCACCCGAGGTGGGCCTCGCCTTCCCCCGTGACGTCGGCCAGGCCGTGCGCTCGGCGACCGAGCTGTACCGCCTCGACCTCGCCGGCCGCCGCGCCGGCTCCGGCGGCATCTGGCAGTCCCTCGCCGGATCGTTCGCGGTGAGCGCGTACGCGACGCCCGCCTCGCGCTGGCTGATAACCCCGGCCGACAGCTCGGTGGCGCGCGAGGCGAGCTCCGCGGAGGGCTCCGGGTCGCCACTGAAAGTCGGCCACAGCGATGTGCAGAAGCTGCGCGAGGCCGCCGAGGACGCCAGGCGCTGGGACTCCAAGTACGGAGGCGGCGACTGGCGTTCGTCGATGGTCCCGGAGTGCCTGCGGGTCGAGGCGGCGCCGCTGCTGCTCGGCTCGTACTCCGACGAGGTGGGCCGCGCGCTCTTCGGCGCCTCCGCCGAACTCACCCGGCTCGCGGGCTGGATGGCTTTTGACACGGGTCAACAGGAGGCCGCCCAGCGGTACTACATCCAGGCGTTAAGGCTCGCTCGGGCCGCGGCCGACGTGCCGCTCGGCGGCTATGTGCTGGCCACGATGTCGCTGCAGGCAACCTATCGCGGGTTCGGCGACGAGGGGGTCGATCTCGCGCAGGCCGCGCTGGAGCGGAACCGAGGGCTCGCCACCGCCCGCACGATGAGCTTCTTCCGGCTGGTCGAGGCGAGGGCACACGCGCGTGCGGGCGACGCGGTGGCCGCCGGGGCGGCCCTCAAGGCCGCCGAGGGGTGGCTGGAGCGGGCCCGCGACGGTGACAACGACCCGTCCTGGCTCGGCTTCTACGG
Organism: Streptomyces sp. NPDC030183; assembly: GCF_055573455.1. NCBI lineage: Bacteria > Bacillati > Actinomycetota > Actinomycetes > Kitasatosporales > Streptomycetaceae > Streptomyces > Streptomyces sp. NPDC030183. The sequence goes on along the minus strand of NZ_JBVIBK010000006.1, from coordinate 303,525 downwards.
CTACGACCGGTTCGCCGCGGACGCCGCGGAGTGCTACCGCGACCTCAAGGCGCCGCGTCAGGTGCGCCGCTTCACCGAGCAGGCGCTGTCACGGCCGACGGAGGAGTTCGTCCGCTCGCACGGGCTGCGGCTCGTCGTGTCGGCGGTCGCCGAGCTGGAGTCCGGCAACCTCGACGCGGCGTGCGAGCAGGGCGTACGGGCGGTGGAGGTCGCGGGGCGCATCTCCTCGGCCCGCACCACCGAGTACGTGAAGGATCTCCTGCACCGACTGGAGCCGTACGGGGACGAGCCGCGGGTGATCGAGCTGCGGGAGAGGGCACGGCCGCTGCTGATGACCCCGGCGTAGGCGCCGCTTGAGGGCCGGGCGCCTGTTCGTGTGCCGGGTGCGTGGGGGCTTGCGCGTGCTGGGTGGGCGGCGCCTACTTGTGTGCCGGTACTTGTGTGCCGGGTTTGTGTGGGTCTGCGAGTACGGGTGCGTGGGGGGTTTCGCGCAGTTCCCCGCGCCCCTGTCGGGCTGGCCGGTGGTCGGGATGTGACCGGGGCCATGCAGACGTCTTTCGGGTTTGAGGGCATTGTCAGTGGTGCAGTGCACTATCGGAGTCGGGAGGTGGGGCGCGTGCGGAGGCTGGGCGCTTACGACTGTGATGTGCTCGTGGTCGGCGGCGGGATCGTCGGGCTGTCGACGGCGTACGCGATCACACGTGCCGCGCCGGGGACCCGGGTGACCGTGCTGGAGAAGGAGCCGGGGCCCGCCCGGCACCAGACCGGGCGGAACAGCGGCGTCATCCACAGCGGGATCTACTACCGGCCGGGATCACTGAAGGCCCGGTACGCGGTCGAGGGCGCCGCCGAGATGGTGAAGTTCTGCGCCGAGTACGGCATCCCCCACAAGGTCACCGGAAAGCTGATCGTCGCCACCGAGCGCTCGGAGCTGCCCCGGCTGCACGCCCTGGTGCAGCGCGGCCGGGAGAACGGCATACCGGTCCGGGAACTGGGCCCCGCCCAGATCACCGAGTACGAGCCGGAGGTGCGCGGCCTCGCCGCCATACATGTCGGGACCACCGGGATCTGCGACTTCGTGGGCGTCGCCCGGCAGCTCGCGGCCGCCTCGGGCGCCGACATCCGGTACGGGGCCGAGGTCGAGCGGATCGACCGGCGCGCCTCACTGGGCGTGGCCGTGCGGGTCCGGGGCGGTGACGTCGTCCGGGGGCGGGTCCTGGTGAACTGCGCGGGGCTGCACTGCGACGAGGTGGCCCGGATGACCGGGGACGAGCCCGGGATGCGGATCGTGCCGTTCCGGGGCGAGTACTACGAGCTGGCGCGGCCCGAGCTGGTGCGGGGGCTGGTGTATCCGGTGCCCGATCCGGCGTTCCCGTTCCTCGGGGTGCATCTGACCCGGGGAATCGACGGAGGCGTCCACATCGGCCCCAACGCGGTGCCGGCACTGGCCCGCGAGGGATACGGCTGGGGGACCGTACGGGCACGGGAGCTGGGGGCGACCCTGGCGTGGCCCGGGGCCTGGCGGATAGCGCGGCGGCACTGGCGGTACGGGGCAGGGGAGCTTCGCCGGTCGGTGTCCAAGCGGGCGTTCACGGGGGCCGTCCAGCGGCTGCTGCCCGGGATCTCCGAGGGGGACCTCGTACCCGCCGCGGCGGGGGTGCGGGCGCAGGCCGTACTGCGCGACGGCACGCTGGTGGACGACTTCCTGATCCGCGAGGGCGCGCGGGCGGTGCACGTGCTGAACGCGCCGTCGCCGGCGGCGACCGCCTCCCTGCCGATCGGGCGGGAAGTGGGCAGAAGAGCGCTGACCGCACTGGCCGCGGTGTGACGCGGCCGCGGGCCGGCTGCGGATGGTGGCGCCGTGGGGTGAGGGCCGCCGTGGAGTGAGGGCCGCCGTGGGGTGAGGGCCGCTGGGGGCTGAGGGCCGCTAGTGGCTGAGGGCCGCTAGTGGCTGAGGGCCGCTAGTGGCTGGGGGCCGCTAGTGGCTGGGGGCGGCTGGTGGCTTGGCTTTCGGTCCGCTGTGGTCTGGCGGAGGCTGCGGGTTCGGGGGCCGCTGGGGGGCGGGTTCGGGTCCGCTGTCACTGGCGGGCGCTGACGGTTCAAAGCCGCTGGCGGTCGCGCTTCGGGTCCGCTGTGGCCGTGCGGACGCTGCGGGTTCGAGGGCCGCTGGGGGGCGGGTCTCGGGTCCGCTGTCACTGGCAGACGCTGCGATTTCGGGGCCGCTGGGGATCGCGCCTTGGGTCCGCTGTCACTGGCGGACGCAGCGGGTTCAAAGCCGCCGAGGGTCGCGCTTCGGGTCCGCTGCGGCCGGGCCGACGCTGCGGGTTCGAGGGCCGCTGGGGGCGGGTTCGGGTCCGCTGTCACTGGCAGACGCTGCGATTTCGGGGCCGCTGGGGATCGCGCCTTAGGTCCGCTGTCACTGGCGGACGCTGCGGGTTCAAAGCCGCCGGGGTCGCGCTTCGGGTCCGCTGCGGCCGGGCCGACGCGGCGGGTTCGAGGGCCGCTGGGGGCGGGTTCGGGTCCGCTGTCACTGGCAGACGCTGACGGTTCAAAGCCGCCGGGGTTCGCGCTTCGGGTCCGCTGCGGCCGGGCGGACACTGCGGGTTCGAGGGCCGCTGCGGCCTGGGGCCGTTTCGGGGGAGGGTGCGGTCGTAAAATTGGGCTCACTGTGTCTGAGTCTGCCGATGCCCCCGAGTCCCGCACCTCCGGTGCCCCCCTTCGCCGTGCCCGTGCCAAGGGTGAGCCCCGCTTCCCGGACGGGCCCAAGGCCGATCCCGCCGGGGCGCATTTCGAGCGGCGGATCAGGAGCTTCCAGCCCCGGCGCAGCAGGGTGACGGCCGGGCAGGCGGACGCGCTGCAGCGCCTGTGGCCCAAGTGGGGGCTCGACATCGACGGGCGGAAGCTGGACCTCGTCGAACTGTTCGGGAACGAGAACCCCGTCGTGCTGGAGATCGGCTTCGGGATGGGAGAGGCCACGGCGGAGATGGCCGCCGCGGATCCCGGCACCAACGTCCTCGCCGTCGACGTCCACACCCCCGGCCAGGGCAACCTGCTGAACCTCGCCGACCGGAACGGACTGTCCAACATCCGGGTCGCGAACGGCGACGCGATCATCCTGCTGCGGGAGATGCTCGCGCCCGCCTCGCTCAACGGACTGCGCGTCTACTTCCCCGACCCCTGGCCGAAGAAGCGGCACCACAAGCGGCGGCTGATCCAGCCGGAGTTCCTCACGCTCGTCGCCTCACGCCTGCGGCCCGGCGCGATCGTGCACTGCGCGACGGACTGGGAGCCGTACGCCGAGCAGATGCTGGACGTGCTGACCGCCCACCCCGACTTCGAGAACACCCGGCCCGACGGCGGTTTCGCGCCACGTCCCGCGTTCCGGCCGCTGACCCGTTTCGAGGCGCAGGGACTGGACAAGGGTCATGTGGTGAACGATCTGCTCTTCCGACGCGTAGATCAGTAGGAACCGCCTCAACCCCCCATAGGCGCACGAACAGCCCTCACCCACCCCCCGCGACCGGTCGCACCCTGGTGACGTCGCGGGCAGCGCCCATCGCTCGTTAGGGTCAATGCAATGGCCACCGGTCCCCTCTACCCGACGCACCCCAGCGGCCCCGCCGGCGGAGGTGCGTTCAGGCCCGTGCGCTGGTGGCAGCGGAAGAGCGTCACGTACGGCTCTCTCATCGCGCTGCTCGCGCTGTCCGGGCTCGTCATCCTGGCCCTCGTGCGCGAGCAGACCGGCACGGAGGGATTCCTCGTCGGCCTGGGGCTGGCGGTGCTGCCCGTGCCGCTGCTCGTGGCGGCGTTCCGGTGGCTGGACCGGGTGCAACCCGGGCCCTGGAAGAACATGCTGTTCGCCTTCGCCTGGGGGGCGTGCGCGGCGGCGCTGATAGCGATCGTCGCGAACAGTTTCGCCACGCAGTGGATAGCCACCGCCACCGCCGACCCGTCGCACGCCGACACGCTGGGCGCCACCGTCATAGCGCCCGTCGTGGAGGAGACCGCGAAGGCCGCGGCCGTGCTGTTGATCTTCCTGTTCCGGAGGCGGAACTTCACCGGGATCGTGGACGGGGTGGTGATCGCGGGCGTCACGGCGACCGGGTTCGCGTTCACCGAGAACATCCTGTACCTCGGGACGGCGTTCGGAACGGACCAGCTCAGCGGGGGGAGCGGGCTGGCGTCGGTCACCGCCGCGACGTTCTTCGTGCGGGTGATCATGTCGCCGTTCGCGCATCCGCTGTTCACCGTGCTGACCGGGATCGGGTTCGGTTTCGCGGCGGCGGCCGGGCAGCGGCAGCGGGTACGGCGCACTCTGGTGCCGGTGGGCGGGCTGCTGCTCGCGATGGGCATGCACGCGGTCTGGAACGGGTCGGCGGCGTTCGGGGAGTACGGGTTCTTCGCGGTCTACGCGGTGTTCATGGTGCCGATGTTCGGGCTGCTGACGTGGTTGGCGATCTGGACGCGGCAGCGGGAGCTGCGGGCCGTGCGGGAGGAACTGCCGGTGTACGCGGCGGCGGGGTGGCTGACGCCGCCCGAGCCGTTCGTCCTCGGGTCGATGCGGGCTCGGCGGGTGGCGCGGGACTACGCGGCGTACCACTTCGGCAAGAGTGGGGCTCGGGTCGTCGCGGAGTACGAGGCGTACGCGACGTCGCTGGCGTTTCTGCGGCGGCGGGGGCGGTTGGGGCGGGGCGGGGGTGACTTCGTGCTCCGGGAGCGGCAGCTGCTGTTCGAGCTGTGGCGTCGGCGGGGGTTGGCTCGGCCCGCGTTGGCTTATGCGGGGCGGGGGGTGGTGCCGGTGGGGGTGGCCGTGCCGCCGTTCCAGGCTGTGGCTTGGCAGGGGGTCGGGGGCGGGATCGGATACGGGTACGGGTACGGCGTCGAGGCTCAGGCGCAGAGTTATGGGGCGGGGTCGCCTTACGGGGGGAGCCCGGCGGTTGTGCCGTACCGGCCGTATGGGTCGTAGCGGGTCGTCGGCGGGGTGTGCGTTGTGGGGTGGGGCGCCTTCGGGTGCGGGTGGGTCGGGGGCGCGCCGGGGGGTGTCCGTCCTCGGAACGGCGCGAAATCGGTCTCTCGGGAAGCCGGACCAGTTGACGCGCCAACCGCTGCGGGCGGACACCCCCCCGACACACCCCCTCACGTCCGTACGCGGCCCCACCCGCCGCACGGGCTTGCGACGCCTCCGAGGCGCGTTCCCCGTCGGCCGTACGCGGCCCACCCGCCACAGGCCCTTGCGACGCCTCTGAGGCGCGTTCCCGGCTGGCTGTGCGCGGCCGGCCCGCCACGGGGGCTTGCGCCGGCTCCGAGGCGCGTTCCGCTCGGCCGTGCGCGGCCGGCCCGCCGTATCCGCCTGTGGCGCCCCGGTGGCGTGTGCCGGTCCGTCGTACGCGGCTCACCCCCTCCGGGGCTGAGGGCAGCCATGGGCTTGCTACGCCGAGGCGTCTGTCAGCTTGGTCAGTTCCTCCGGGGTGAGGGTGGTGTCGGCCACCGCCAGGAGTGCCGGGAGCTGGGTCGTGGTGCGGGCCGAGGCGATCGGGGCGGTGATCGTCGGCTGGGCGGTGAGCCAGGCCAGGGCGATCGTGGCGATCTCCGCGTTCCTGGACCGGGCGATCTCGTCGAGGGCGGCGAGGACGCGTGTGCCCCTCGGGGTGTCGAGGTAGGCGCCGGCGCCCGCGGCGCGAGGGCTGTCGACGGTCGCGCCGGGGCGGTACTTGCCGGTGAGGAACCCCTTGGCGAGGGAGAAGTAGGGGACGGCGGAGAGGCCCGCGTCGGCGGCCACCGACTGGAGGGCGCCCTCGTACGTGTCGCGGGAGACCAGGTTGTAGTGGGGCTGGAGCGCCACATAGCGGGCCAGGCCCTCGCGGTCCGAGAAGTCCAGGGACGCCTTGAGACGCTCGGGGGTGATGTTGGACGCGGCGATCGCGCGGACCTTGCCCGCCTTCACCAGGTCGTCGAGGGCGGTGATGATCTCCTCGACCGGTACCTCGGGCTTGTCGAAGTGCGTGTAGTAGAGGTCGATGTGGTCGGTGCCCAGGCGGGTGAGCGAGGCGTCCGCGGCGGCCTTGATGGTGGCGGCGGAGAGGCCCTGGTACTCGGGGTGCTGGCTGACCTTCGTCGCGATCACCACGTCGGCACGGTTGCCCCGGGCCTTCACCCACTTGCCGATGATCGTCTCGGACTCGCCGCCCTGGTTGCCGTCGACCCACGCGGAGTAGGAGTCGGCGGTGTCGATGAAGTTGCCGCCGGCGTCGGCGTAGGCGTCGAGGACGGCGAAGGACTGTGCCTCGTCCGCCGTCCAGCCGAAGACGTTGCCGCCCAGGGAGAGCGGGAAGACCTCGAGGTCGGACGTACCCAGCTTGCGAAGAGAAGTCATGTGTGGGTTCAACCACCGGGTCGGACGATCGCATTCCGGGCTCGTGTGAACGCCGGGTGAAGCGTCGGGCCCGGGCGGTACGACGGACGCCGCGTCAGGCCCGTCGGCCTTACGCGGCGTCACATCCGTTCGAGTGGCTCTGGAGGCTAGATGCTCAGGCCCTTGCTGCGCAGCCACGCCGCCGGGTCGATGCCGTTGCCCGAGCCGGCCGTGTGCACCTCCATGTGGAGGTGGGCGCCGGTGACGTTGCCCGTGGCGCCGACGCGGCCGATGACGTCGCCGGTGCCGACCTTCTGGCCGACACTGACGCCGATGGAGGACTGGTGGGCGTACCAGATCTCGGTGCCGTCGTCGAGCGTGAGCACGGTCTTGTAGCCGTACGAGCCGTCCCAGCCCGCCTGCGTGATCGTGCCGCTGTGGACGGCCTTGATGAGGGTGCCCGTGGGGGCGGCGAAGTCAAGGCCCGTGTGGTAGCCGGACGACCAGTAGGGGCCGGCCTGGCCGAAGGTGGAGGTGATCGTGTACGAGGAGGTCGGCAGCGTGAACTGCTTGGCCAGGGCGGCCAGGCGCTCGGCTTCCTTCTTCTTCGCGGCCTCTTCCTCCGCCTTCTTCTTGGCGGCGGCCTCCTTGGCCTCGGCTTCCTTCTTCTCCTCGGCGGCCTGGTCCGCGGCCTTCTTCGCGGCGGCGGTCTGCGCGGCCTCGGCGGCCTTCAGGTCGAACGCGTCCTGCTGGGACTCGGCCTGCTGCATGATGCGGGCGCGCAGCGCCTCGCCGGCGTCGGTGGCACCCTGCTCGGTGTCGGCGGCGATGAGGCCGGCGCTGCTGAGCGGGGTGGCGGAGCCCTCGGGCTCGTCGGCGGGGTCGTCGTCCTCGAAGACCGAGCCCACGTTCGGCATGTCCGGCATCGAGATGGCCACCGGGGCCTTGCCGCTCTGGGCGCTGGCCATGCCGGCGCCGCTGACGGCGGCTATGACGCCGACGCCGAGAACCGTGGAGCTACGGGCGAACCCGCCGCGCTGCTTGGTCTTGGCCACGCGGTGCCGGCCGCGGACGGGACGGAGGGACTCCGCGGTGGGGTTCCACTCCTGGAAGGGGCCCTCGTTGTCGCTGTCATAGCTGCCGAAGCCGAAGGTCTCGGGCTCACTGCCGCGTTGGTTCGGCACGAAGGGGGCTTCGGTCGCGGACCGGTTGGACGCCACGTGGGGCGTACTCCTTTCCTTCCTTCTCGCCTACCGGGTTAGCTGACGGGTTCGGAGCGGAAGGTCTCCTACGCGCGTAAACCGAGCGTGCTTCCACGGCGGTTTTCGCGCGATTCACCCCAGGGTGGTGGTTCCCCGGTTCCCTACGGGATTCGGCGCGTGAGCACGGAGCCGCCTCTTGTGACGGCTGGGACGACCGCGCTGCGTTATCGAACGTTAATAGACGTGGGGGCGGCATTCCAAGCGGTTCTGAATGATCGTTCGCCTTTTTGCGCTGGACTTACGGGTCATGAGGGGTGGAAAACGGGCGAGTTGGCCTCGCCTCAGGAACCCCGGCTGTCCTGACTGGGCGTCAGTTGTTATGCGGAGGGGGTTGGATTGTGTACGTAGAGTGAGAGTTCTTCAGGGGCGGTGTACGGCGAGCAGCGCCATGTCGTCCGTGGTGCCGCCTCCGGTGTGCTCGCGGACCTCTTCGGCGAGTGTCGTCAAGAGGGCGCGCGGGGCGGGGAAGGTGCGGCCGTGGAGCCGGGCGGCCGGGTCGTAGAAGACGCCGTCCGCGTCGCGGGCCTCGGACAGGCCGTCGGTGTAGAAGAGCAGTGTCGACCCCGCCGGGAACACGACCTCCTCGGCGCGGTCCGGCCAGGTGCCCAGCTCGTCGAGGCCGAGCGGCAGCGCGGTCCACGGGGGGTCGAGGGTGCGCAGCTCGCCGTCGGCGTGGAGCAGCAGCGGGGGCGGGTGGCCCCGGTTGACGATGCGGGCCGACCCGGCACCGTGCGGGAACTCGGCGAGGACGGCCGTCACGAACCCCTCGTACGGCACGGTGGGGTCCCGCCGTGCCGCGTCCCGCCGGGTCACCTCCCGCGCGAGCGCCCGCTCCAGCCGCTGGGCCACGGCCTCCAGGGTCGTCTCCTGTTCGGCCGCCTCCCGGAACGCGCCGATCAGCACCGCCACCGCCGCCACCGCGCCGAGGCCCTTGCCGCGGACGTCCCCCACGACCAGCCGTACGCCGTGCGGCGAGTCCTGCACCGCGTACAGATCGCCCCCGATCGAGGCCCCGGCCTGCGCGGCCTCGTACCGTGCCGCGATCTCCAGGCCGGCGAGCCGCTCCTGGGGCCTCGGCAGTACGGCCCGCTGCGCCGCCTCCGCGATCTCCCGGGCGGTGGCGAGGCGGGCGTCACTGCGCCGGACGAGCCGGTTGATGGCGACGGCCAGTACGGCGACGGTGGCGACGGTCGAGATCTCGGTGAGCGCGTCCGCCTCGCCCACACCGCTGTGCCGGAGGCGTACGGCGAGGATGCCGCCGAGCGAGGCGGCACCGGTCACCACGGTGCCCGCCAGCGACAGCAGCGGCGCGGCCACCAGCGGCGCCGCGGTGAAGAAGGGGACGGCCGTGAGTTCGCGCGGCATGAAGTGGTCGTAGCAGAAGCCGCTGACGACGAGGAGCACGGGCAGGACCCGCACGAGGGCACCGGTGTAGAAGAACCGCCGGCCGTCCGGCCTCTTCGCACCCTGTAACTGCCCCACCCGTCCCAGATTCACGGGACGACCGGCGACCGGCCAGTCGACGGGTCCGAATGGGCTAGGCCCTGTCGTCACATTCCCGCCGTCGCCCGGAGGGCGGCCCCTCGGCGTCAGGTGCGTGCTCTCGGCGGGCCGGGCCCTGACCCGTGTACTGGACGTACTCGGGTCGGGGCCCGGTGCGTCGAGAGCGCGTGCATGGCGTCGCGGGGTAGGTGGGAATTTGACGACAGGGCCTAGGGGGCCTGTCGTTCGGATCGATGCCGGCTTCGGGCTGGGGGACTTCGCCGCTGCCGGTGAGCGGGGCTTGGTGCGTGTGTGCGTGCCGGGCTCCGCGGCCCAGGCGTGATCCGAACGACCCCATGAACCCCGGCTGGAGCGCTCTTCCGTTCGGGCGTTCAGCCCGCCGTCAGCTCCGCCAGGGGCAGGGTGTGCTGGGTGGTGAGAACCTTCGCCCGCAGGTAGCGGACGTTGTGGGCGGTGGTGAACACGCCGGTGGGGACGCGGTGCCGGACGCCGACGCCGAGGTCCCGCAGCTGCTGCGCCTTGTCGGGGTTGTTGGAGAGCAGGTCCAGCTCGTCGATGCCGAGGGCGCCCAGCATCTGAGCCGCGGCCGTGTAGTCGCGGGCGTCCTCCGGCAGCCCGAGCGCCGTGTTCGCCTCGTAGGTGTCGAGCCCCTGGTCCTGAAGGGCGTACGCGTCAAGCTTGTTGTAGAGGCCGATGCCGCGGCCCTCCTGACGGAGGTACAGCAGAACCCCGCCCCGGTCGGCGATCCGCTCCACCGCCTCCCGCAGCTGCGGCCCGCAGTCGCACCGGGCCGAGCCGAAGACGTCGCCGGTCAGGCACTCGGAGTGCATCCGGACCAGCGGGGCCGTGCCGGGGGCAGGGTCGCCGAGCACGATCGCCAGGTGCTCGCGGCCGTCGACGAGGCCGTGGAAGGTGACCATCTCGGCGTCGACGCCGTAGCCGTCCTGGAAGCGCAGCGGTACCCGGACGCGGGCACGCGGGGTGGCAGCGGGGAAGTCGGGCATGCGGGTTCTCCGGTCCTGGTGCGACTGCCGCTGTGCTTCAGATTTGAATCACAGCGCTCGCCGCGACTCTATCCCCTGCTTCAAATTTCAAGCAACCAGTTTTGGGATGCGTCACATTCCGGGGCCGCAGGGAATATCGGGGGCGGACGGAGGGGGCTGTGGCGGCAGGGTGCGGGCGGGAAGGGTTATCGGCGGCCAGGGAGGACGCTGGGGGTTGCCGGCGACCGGCGAGGACGGCGGGGGGTAACCGGCGGGCGGGGAGGACGGCGGGCGGTACCGGCGGCCGGGGAGGACGGCGGGCGGTACCGGCGGCCGGGGAGGCGATGGCCGGCGTGCGGGTCACTGGCCCGATGAACAGGAACGGCGGCGCCAGGGCAGGTCGTCGGGGCCGTTCTGCTGGGAGTCCTCGCCCTCGATCGCCGCCGCGATGGTCGAGCAGATCTCCTCGAACTGGCCGATCTGCTCGGGGGTGAGGTGATCGAAGACGGCCTTGCGGACCGCGTCCACATGCCCGGGCGCCAGCCGCTCCAGCAGCGCCAGGCCCTCATCGGTGAGGACGGCGATGCTCCCCCGCTTGTCCCACTGGCAGTTCTCGCGCCGGAGCGCCCCGTCCTTCTCCAGCCGGGTCACGACGTACGTCAGCCGGCTGCGCGTGATCTTCGCGTGCTCGGCGAGGTCGGTCATCCGCATACGACGGTCCGGCGCGTCCGAGAGCACGGCCAGCACGGCGTAATAGAGGTGCGGCATCCCGGCCTCCTGCTGGAGCTGCCGGTCGAGCGCGTCCTCCAGGAGCGTGCTCGCGGCGAGGTACGCGCGCCAGGCACGCTGTTCCTCGGGGGTGAGCCAGCGGGTCGTCATACGTACAGTGTAGTTATTGTTTAAAACTTGAACCAAGCCCGCTCGGTCAGGTCAGCCGGCCAGCCGGCCGGTCATCACCAAGCCGGCCGGCCAACCAGCCAGTCAGCCAGTCAGCCAGTCAGCCAGTCAGCCAGTCAGGGAGCGTCTCCATGCCCAGGCCCTACGTCGCGTTGTCCGCCGCCGTCTCCCTCGACGGCTACCTGGACGACACCGGGCCCGAACGGCTGCTCCTGTCGGGGCCGGCCGACTTCGACCGGGTCGACGAGGTGCGCGCGGCCAGCGACGCCATCCTGATCGGGGCCGGCACCCTGCGCACCGACAACCCCCGGCTGCTGGTCAACTCCCCCGAACGCCGCGCCGCCCGCGTCGCCGCCGGGCTCCCCGAGTACCCGCTCAAGGTCACGGTCAGCGCGTCGGGCGATCTCGACCCGGGGGCCCAGTTCTGGCACACGGGCGGCGAGAAGGTGGTGTACACCACGGACAAGGGTGCGGAACGCGTGCGCGCGCTGGGCCTGCCGACCGGCCCGGCCGGTGTGGACGTGGTCTCCGTCGGCCCCGACCTGGAGTGGTCCGCCGTCCTCGACCACCTCGGCGACGTACGCGGCGTGGGGCGTCTGATGGTCGAGGGCGGTGGGCGCGTCCACACGCAGCTGCTCCAGCAGGGCCTCGCGGACGAGCTGCAGCTGGCCGTGGCGCCGGTGTTCGTCGGGCAGGCCGAGGCGCCGCGGATGTTCGGCACGGGCGCGTACCCCGGGGGCCCGAAGAGCCGGCTGCGGCTGCTGGAGACCCGGCCGGTCGGCGACGTCGTCCTCATCCGCTACGTCCCCACGGTCCCCGGCACCGGCCCGGCCGTCTCCCCAGCCGACCGCCACTGGCTGGCCCTGGCGTGCGACCTGGCCGCGCAGTGCCCGCCCTCGGGGACGGCGTTCAGCGTGGGCGCGGTCGTGGTCGCCGCGGACGGTACGGAGCTGGCCCGCGGCCACTCCCGCGAGGCCGGCGACCCCGTCGCCCACGCCGAGGAGGCGGCCCTCGCCAAGCTCGACCCCACCGACCCGCGCCTGGCCTCCGCGACGGTCTACAGCAGCCTGGAACCCTGCGCCCGCCGCGCCTCCCGCCCGGCCCCCTGCGCCCGGCTCGTCCTCGACGCCGGGGTTCGGCGCGTCGTCACGGCCTGGCGCGAGCCGGACACGTTCGTCCCGGACGCGACGGCCCGGAACGCCGTGCTGGCGGAGGAAGGGGCGGCGGTCGTCGTCCTGCCCGAGTACGAGGAGCGGGCCAAGGAACCCAACCGGCACCTGGTGGGATAAGGGCGATGCGGGGGCGCAGGCGAGGGGCCCCGACAAAGGCGTGTGCTTCGGGTCCCCCGCATGACGTACACTGGTTTCACCGACGCGGGGTGGAGCAGCTCGGTAGCTCGCTGGGCTCATAACCCAGAGGTCGCAGGTTCAAATCCTGTCCCCGCTACTGAAGACCTGGGGCCGGAATCCGATGAGGATTCCGGCCCCAGGTGTTTGTAGGCCCACCGGCCACCGGGTCATGGCCGGCAGCCGACGGACGGTTGGCGGACTGTGGGCGGCGGACTGTGGGCGGCGGCCGGCCCGCACGGCACCGTACGGCGGACGGCGGACGGCGGACGGCCTGCACGGCACCGGACGGCGGCTGGCCCGCACAGCCCCGGTGTTCAGCCCGCGCCCGCGTCAGGCGTGCGCCCGGGCCGCCAGGTAGGGGTCGTGCCGCAGGACCTCACGGCTGCCGAGGAACGCTCCGGCGGCCAGCCCCGCCGCGGGCAGCAGCATCGCGGCGGCCGTCCAGACCAGTCCTGGCAGGGCGTCGGTGACGGCGATGGGGAGCCCGAGTACACCGCTGAGCGGCCGCGCCAGCGCCACGGACACCCCGACGCCGACGACGACTCCCGCGGCTCCCGCCACACCGCCCGACAGCACCGCCTCGCCCAGCAGAATGCGCCGCAGCTCGGCCCGACCGGTCCCCAGGATCCGCAGCACGGCGAACTGCCCGACGCGCGCCCGCGTACTGTCGGCCGCTCGGACCGCCCCGAGCGCGACGGCCCCCACCGCCAGGACCAGCACCCCCACCCGCATGGCGAGATCCGCCACACCGAACAGCCCGGGCAGGTTGCGCACCCGGTCGGCGACCGGGGACGCCGAGAACCCCTTCCTCTGGAGCGACTCGGTGACGGCCGCCACCTGCCTCTGGTGCTCGACCAGCACGACGGCGGACTGCGCACCCTCCCTCGCCCGGAACGTCTCCGGGTCCTGCCCGGCGCGCGCCGCGGCCAGCCGCGCGGCCGTGCCCTCCGACAGATAGGCGACACCGGGCCCGTCTGCCTGCCAGGAGGGGTCGTACAGGGCAGTCACCCTCAGCTTGATGACGGCTGTGGTGCCGGAGGCGGCACCCGTCGCCCTCGTGTACCCGAACGCGACCGTACGGCCGAGCAGCGGGGCGAAGTCCGTGCCCTGCGCGGCTGCGGGCAGGACGACCTCGTCCGCCCCGAGGCCCTCGGCACCCGTCGACCCCACCCCGGCGTCCCACGCCGGGACCTTCCCCTTCACCACGGGCAGATCGTCACCCGGCGTCAGGGTGTGGCTCGCCAGGTCGTACGTCCCCTCGTCCTCGGCGTACAGCACGGAGGGGTAGTCGGCGACGACCTGGCGTACGCCCCGTACGCCCTCGGCCTCCCGCAGCGCCGGGGTGGTGAGGGGGCGGACCGAGTCGTCCCCCTCGAACGACGAGAGTTCGATCTGAGTGAGTCCGCCCGACCCCAGCACGTCCCGTTCGACGGCGCTCGCCGCCCCGGCAGCGACCCCTGCGGAGGTGGTCAGCAACGCGGCGAGGACGGTGAGCGTGGGCCAGGCCCTGCGCAGCGACCGCCCGTCACGCTTCCATGTGCACAGACTCCACCGGCTCATCCCAGCACCTCCTCGCGGCCGCCGCCCCGGCGCTCGGTGCGCTCATGGACGTTCTCCTCGGCGGACCGTCGGGGACAAGCCGACGTCAGCACACCCCCGTCGAGCACATAGCGCCGGTCGCAGCGGCCGGCCACCGCCGTGTCGTGCGTGACCAGCAGGACGGCCGCGCCTCGCTCGGCGCAGGAACGCAGGGAGTCCAGCACCGCGTTGGCCGTCTTCGGGTCGAGACCCGAGGTGGGTTCGTCGGCGAGGACGAGCACCGGCTCCTTCACGGCCGCCCGAGCGACGGCGACGCGTTGCCGCTGCCCACCGGAGAGTTCGGTGACCCGACGGTCGGCCAGATCCGCCATGCCGAGGTCGCCGAGCAGCGCGCGGGCCGCCGCACGGTTCCGCCCGAACCGGGGGCCGAAGGCCGCGGCCACGTTCTCCCAGGCGTTGAGAAAGGGCAGCAGTCCGAGATCCTGCAGGACGATGCCGATCGACCGCTGCCGCAGCAGATCCCGCTCGGCGGTCGAGAGAGCCGCGGTGTCCGTGCCGGTGATGTGGAGGGAGCCCTCCGCCGGCGCCAGGATCAGCCCCAGGAGCGCGAGCAGAGTGCTCTTGCCCGAACCTGAGGGACCCTCGACGGCGGCCGTCACTCCCGCGTCGAGGCTGAGGTCCGCCCGGGCCAGACCACCGCCGGACGCGTAGCGGAAGGCCAGACCCTCCGCTACGACGGCTGGGGGCGGGGAGGCGTTGTGCATACGGTGATGTCCTTCCGCAGTGGGGAGAGCGAGGGCCTTCGGGCACGACGGGCTCAGGCCAAGAGGTAGTACGCGGCCCTGGTGGCGTCGGCGGAAGCGGTGCCGCCCGGTGAGGCGGCGTACAGGTCGGGGAACTTCGTGTCGCGGTAGCGCTCCAGCAGCCCGGGCATCTCGTCCCACACCTCCTGCGGGATGCTCTGGTCGGAGGCGAGTGCCGCCTGCATGGCGTCCGAGGCTGTCAGCAGGTCTCCTTCGCGCAGCGCCCGCCGGGCCTGTGCCACGAGATCCGTTCCCTCGGTGAGTCGCTCCGCCTGAGCCGCGCATCCCGCGTCGGCGAGTACGACCACGCTGCGCAGCGCGCGGGCGGAGAGCGCTGCGCCGTCCTTCTCCCTCGCCGACGACGCGCTCTGCGACGACGCGTTGCTGGGGGACGGGTTCTTCGGCAGGTCGGCATCCGGCAAGCGGTTCTCCCGCGATCCGGTCTGTCGCGAGCCGATCTGTCGCGAGTCGTCTTCCAGCGGCAGGTCGACGGACCCCCGCGGGCAACCCAGCCCGAACTCGGCGCGTGCCGCCAGGACGCCGTACCAACGGCGCTGGTGCTCCCCACCCGGAGGCGCCGGCATCCTCGCCTCGGCCGCCTCCTCGGCGCCCTTCGCCGCCTGGGGCCCGCAGCTCAACGCGAGCCGGTGACAGGTCATGGCGAGCAGGATCCGGTCGGACGCTTCGAGGCCGGAGTCCCTCCCCAGCGCCTTGAGCCGCCTCACGAGCCAGTCCGGCGTCTGATCCTGCCGGGCACTGGCCGTCAGGGCCCGTGCGGCGTTGTACGTGGCGGTGAGTGTGCCCAGTTGGAGTGGTGACTTGGCGACGAGACCGTCGGGCCGGATGCCCCCGACCGGCGAGGGGAGGGGAGGCGTGGAACCAGTGCCACCGCTCATGAGCGCACGGCGGACCAGCCACCGGGTCTGCGTGTCGGAGTCCGCCAAGGACGGCACCAGACAGTCATGGGTCTCCCGGTCCGGCGGCGCGGAGCGCCGGGTCGGCCGCGACGCCGCCCGCTCCGGCCGGTCCGACTCGTCCCGGAGCAGGACCAGGGCCGCTCGCTGAACGGGGTCGAGGCCGGTGCATCCGGGCTTCCGCATTTGTGCGTCCGCGCCCCGGACCGCCCGTGTGGCACGAGCCCGCACGCCGACCGCCCGCAGTGCCTCCACCGCGTAGAGGACGGGTACGGGCTGACCGGCGCGAGCGGTATCGGCCGCCAACCGGTCGAGAGCGGCTCTGGACACCTCGCCGTCGCGTCCCAGGCAGGTCAGCGTCCGGAGGAAGGCGGCCCGGGTGGCGACGGAGGTGAGGGGGTCGTCCTCGTCGTCCGGCGCGTGGAGGTATCCGAGCGCTTCGCGCACGGCCGGCTTCCGCAGCCCGGCCCGCTCCAGGACGTCCGCCGGGTCACCTGTCGTGCCGGTGGCACCGCGGACCTGTGCCTGTCGGGCCGCGGGCCCGGTCCGGGGCACCTGGCCCGGCTCCTTCGTCGCGGACAGCGACAGGCAGACGTAGTGAGCGCGCCAGGCTGGGGTGTCGAGGACATCGGTGCGGGCTAGCTCGGCCAGCGCGGCCGGGCGGACTTCCGGGACGGTCTCGCCTGCGCGCCGGCCCGCCGCGAGCGCGGCCTCCAGGCGTCCGTACGCCGTCGGATACAGAGCGGGGTCCCGTCCGACGTCGGTACGCGTGGCACGCACCAGGTCGTTCGCCCCGCGCAGGGCGTCGAGTTGCTCGGCCAGATCAGCGCCGGGCCGCGAGGGCCGCTCGACCGGTCCGCCGCCGAACAGGGAGACGCCGACAGCCACCGCGGCGGCGGACAGCGCGACAGCCGCGAGAGCCGGGTTGGCCGGACGGCGCAGCCCGGGGCTCTTCCGTGGGTTGCCGCCCGGCGCGGCCCTCATGACTCCACCACCACGGCCCACCCCGCCAAGCCCCGGCCGACGACGCGCTCCAGCACCTCGTTCGCCGCTCAGTCGTTGGCGCAGGCCGAAGCGAACGCCTTGACACCCGACTTGAAGGCACCGCCGTCCGAGCAGGTGGTGATGCTCGTGTTGAGGGAACCTCCCGGGTCGGCGATGCCGCTCACATCGGCGATCCAGGTGTTCTTGTTGGTCCAGCTGACCCGCCGGGTGCTCTCGCTCACCTGTGTGCCGCTAGGGCTCAACGCGAGGGTCGCCTGCCACCCGTTGGCCTTCACCGTCGCCGTGTTACTGATCTTGCTGACCTTGTACTTGACGCCGCCCTTCATGGTCTTGGTCGACGTCCGGAAGGAGCACTTGTCCGCGTAGGCGTTGCACTGCCAGGCACTGACCTCGACCCGCGCCCCCGTGCCGGGCAGTGGAGTCGACCCCGAGTCCGAGATCGCCGCGGTGGGCACGGCGGCCCCCACGACCAGAATCCCGGCGAGCCCCGATGTCAGCAGCGTCCTCTTCACTTTGCGCCCTCCCCGTTCCACGGCGTCCACGGCCTTCACGGCGTCCATGGCGTCCTGGCCCCCAGGGAACGCATCGGCACATGTCGCCTCAACCAGGCGACGAACTGTATATGCCGCGCAAATGGTGAAGAGTGACTGAAATGCGATGTCCCCGCGACGGTCCGGGCCCGGAAGAAACCATCAAGCGGCACGGCGGGTGAGCACGGACGACAGCCTTCGAAACGGCATGCGACCAGTTCCGGCCATGTCGTCACCGGCAATGTTCACACCTGGGCGGGACCAGCCGCTGTTGAAACGCAGCAGCGCCCGAGCCGACCGAAGCCGACTCAGGCGCTGCGTCACAGGCCAGAGTGCGGAACCCTGCCCCGGGTGGTAGGCCCTGTGGGACTCGAACCCACAACCAATGGATTAAAAGTCCTGGCCAAAGCTTGCTGGGCGGTTCTGGACGCTGGTTCGGTGTCCGGAACCACCTGGTCAGAGCATGTGCGGCGTGAGTGCTGATCCACCGCGCGGCGGGTTGTGCCACACCGTCCGCTCACGCATCGCTCACGCGTTACACGTCGCCAGGACAGCCGCTGGACGTGATGCGTGGGCGGCAGCCCTCGCGCCGACTTACGAACTAGTTTTGGCACGGGCCGCCACGCGTTCTGCGAGCTTCAGCCGCGCTCGTGAGAGCTTCCTGATTTGCCGCAGTGCTGATTCGGCTCGCTCTGGTGCCGTCAGGCTTGTGCCCTGTTCCCTTTGCTGACGTCCTCGTGCGAGTTGTAGGGACGCCGACCTGTCAGTCAGTCGCTCGTCCAGTCGTTCCTCCGCATGCTCCGCCGCATCAGCGATGGACTCAAGTTGCTTCCTTTCCTCCTCCCCCAGAGTTGCTCCCCGCTGCTCAAGCCACGCGCGGATGTCGCTCGGGTCGACGTCAGCGAGGGCCGTCAGTCGCCAAAGCTCTTGCTCTTCCGACAACAAGTCGAGTGCCGCTGGCAGTACCGTCCACCACGAGACGTCATCGTCCTGCTCCGGCATACGTGCCCTCCGCCATGGGCTTGGTTCCTCCAAGCCGCTAACGACTTGCCTGGCAGATTCGGGAGGCCAGCCCTGCGGCCAATTCGATCGTGCTTCCCAAACTCGCAGGACCAGATCTTCGCAGGTACGCGCGGCTTCTTCCCGAACGGAGGCGTCATCGGCTTCCTCCACATCGCGCATGAGTTGCGCAATGCGCAGAGCCATCCACCTCGACAGCAGCGTGGAGTCGTTTCCGCCGAGCTCAGTTGTGATGCGCAGACCCAAGGCGAATGTGTCAGCTCCGAGGAGATGCTCTGCTGCCTGGCGCTGAGTGTCCTCGGCACTGTTGGTGTGTCTTTCGTCCATGCCGTTCTGAGGCTCTTTTCCGGCTTCGTTGGTCGCCGGCGGGCCAGCGGATGCGGTTGATGTTCCTGCCTCAGCCTTGTCACCTGAGTGGTACGGCTCAGATGGTCTGGTCAACCTCGACGCTGACTCGCCGTCCGTCCTCGTGGAGGACGGTGTAACGGGCTCGCCGGTGTTCATCTTTCGCCTCCTGCTGGCTGCGGTTCATGAGATACACATGGGCGTCTGCTGCCAAGGCGAGGCTGAGGCAGCGTTCCTTGAGATATGCCATCAAGAGGTCGCGACGTACCGAGAGGTAGGAGCCTGAATAGTCGTCGTATATGTTGCGCTGACCGCGTTTGTTCTCGTCTCCCCAGCACGTCATGTGGGCGGCGATCTTGCCTTTCGGGTCGATGAATTGAGTGCCTGCAACGTTAGCGGACAGATGAGCCCAAGTGAAGAAGTCCGTGAAAAGTGAGCGTTGAGCGGTAGTGATGCCACCCGTCAGCGGGTCGTCGCGGTCTAGGCCGCCGTCGTCTGACTCGCGATAAATGATCCAGCCGAGCAATTGCAGCTTGGGGTCATCTATTTCGTCTCCCCATGGCGGCCCCTCGCCAGCCCCAGGCAGGCCCTGCGGACGTGTGCTGCTTGCCAAAGCAGCGAGTAGGGCGGTACTGGCTTCTGGGGTTACTAGAGCGCTGGTCAACCAGGCCGTACACGAATGGCGGTCAGAATAGGTGGTGATGGATGCGGACACTACGATCATTTCGGGATCGTCATCGAGCATGTCCAGTTCGCGGCATGCCTGTCGCGCTACAGCGGCTCCGTCGAATCCCCTCCGAACTGCTGGATCCGGATCAACAGCAGACGTGGAAGCATCCTGAGACGTCGCCGTTTGCACTGAGGTAATGGCGTCGTCTAGCTGGAGCCGATCCCACATACCGAGGGTGAGCGAGCGAGCCGGAACCGGTTCGCGGATATCGGCCAGCCAGTGGGTTGATGAGTGGGGAAGATGACCGGTCAGCCAGCCCGTCCACTCGTCGTCGTCACGCCAGTGTCTGAGCACGGGGTTTTCCCCGTCGACAAGTTCGCCAGCCACCATGTGGAGTGCGTGGTACTCCAGGTACTTCTGGAGCGTTTCCACAATCGGCAAGGAACCATGGTCAGCACTGATCAGCGCCCACGACCGCTCGTGTTGGGCCGCCCTGGGGTCCTGCCGTGTTTCCTCGGAGCTCCGGCCCCACCGCTCGCTGATCCACTTGTCTGCACTCTGCATGACGTCGGCGAGAAACACTCCGTCGAAAGCCTCTGCCAGAGGGGAGTACCAGTACGGTACGACGTCCATAGAGTCGAAGTGGAAGCGCGTGTCGTAGTCGCCATAACGCGATCCAACGTTCCGTACGTCGCGTGAGGTGCTGCACAATCGAGGCCGATTCGCGAACGCGAGGTCGCTGACAACGTGCGCAGGCAATGCCTCAGGATGAGCTGCGGCCACGTCGAGCGCCGCTTGGCGTGCCAACTCGCGAATAGCTGCATGGGGCTGACTTCGGTCTACTGCCATTGCGGCTAGTTCAGTGGCCAGCGGCACTAGGACCAGTGGGGCTTCACTGGCTACCCGCGCGAAGACGATGAGCAGCCACTGTTGAGCTGATAGCGGAAAGAATTCAAGCGTGGCGGAACGGAAACTGCCGCCAGTGGAGGATTCCGTTACGCAGCGCCAGAGCGCGTCAGCCACAGAACTGCCGTCGCTGCTTCGAGTCAGGATAATTCGTGCCGTGTGTGCAGCTCGCCATCGCACGCGCCGGTCGGGATGGCCGAGCAGGGCCCACAATACCGCTGCAAAGAGTGTGCTCGAGTCCTCTGGTGGTTCAGGCAAGGTCTCTCGGGCGGCCTTGATGCCAGCTGCGGAATTACTGATCGCCGAAGCAGCGGGAATCCGTGTTATATCGGCAGAGTTGGGTAGAGACGGACGAGAGTCCAAAGCCCATTCGATGATTTGTGAAAGTGTGGACGTGGCCGGCAGTGTTTCTGCCAGTGATGCTGCCAGAGTGTAAAGCTGGTTGGCAGTCAACTCATCGAGGTGAGCAGATGCTGCCGGAAGAAGCCAATTTGACCATCCGGGATCATTACTCGGCAATTTTAGCAATAGGCCGTAGTTGCCATGCCGATCTAGTCCGGTGGTGAATAGGTCGAGTAGATGTCGCGATACCCACATCGGCAGGTGCTGGCTAGCCCAGTCACGCACGCTCGCGCTCGCACGCCATTCGTAGCATAGCCCGCTCACTACGCGCGCTACCTGGGGTGCGCGGGCGCCCCACACCCCACGATCGGCGAGTTTTAGGAGCTCCTCCAGCGCCGTAGTACGTCCCGACGGGCCGGCGCGATGAGCCGCAGTCGTCAGGTAGGTGACTACGCGTTCATCAGAGGCATAATGAGCGACAAGTACGGGGAGATCCTGATCGGCTCGGATGAAACTCGCTGCACTGACTAGGCCAGCAATGTCCACTGCTTGCTCTTCACCGGATCCTCCCCAGTCCCGTGAGGAGCGGATGGCTGGCTTATTTGCGCTTAGGGCGGAGAGTTCCTGTGCACGGGATTGCAGTCGCTGCGCGGCCTGAATCTGGCCCAGTCCCATTTCCTGAATGGCAGTATTGAGATTACGGGCAGCGTCACCTTGTTGGTGAGGCGGTAGATCGCGAACGACCCAGTCGGCAAGCATTCCGAGGCACGTGACGGCCTGGCTACGACCCGCCGGTCCCTGGTTGAGGAGGCATCTGAGAACAGTGACCGCAGGGGTTACCACATCGGAGTGCTGACTGAGCAGCCGCAGCATCCAGAACGCCTCAAAGCCGCCGACTGTTCCTGTCTCGGCGAGGAGAGGAATGACCGTGCCAATGCCTTCAGATAGGCCCACGTGTCCGTCGTCCTCCCACCGGCAGGCGAGAGCTAGACCAGACGGCCCGTGGAGTCGGCTCGCCACGCTGAGAGCGAGCCGGTATGGCACTTGTTCCCGAGGGTCCGGCACAAAGGGGGTGGCGTCTTCAACTGCGTGGGCGAGCCGACGGGCGATGTGTGCACGGTCTCCGCCTGTTGTGGGGTCTGTTGGCCGATCGGGGATCCGGTCGGCAATCGTGAGCAGAGCCCGTAGCCTCAGGGCGACATCCACGTCCACGCCGCTGGCGGCGTCTACTGCGGCAGCGAACAGGTCCGCGGCCAGAGCCGTGTCAGCGTGTTGCGCTGCCGCCGCTGCGTCAAGGAGTACGTCCCGCCGTTCTGTTGCCGGGACCGTCGCTGCACCCATGACGTCTCCCACCCGCTGAAGTAGCTGAAGAGCAACTTCTCGGGCGACCCCATTTTCAAGGAGGATACGGCTCATTTGCACCCACGCGTATGCCGACCCGTCGGCCAACTGCTGTCCGATGCTCTTCCCTACGTCTGCCAACAGATTTTCGATCTGCATCTGCATGGCATTTGCCTCTATGCTGGTGAACGCGGCCATGGCCCGTGCAGCTGATACCAATGCCTCGACCGCAGCCATGAACCAGACGCGTTGGCGATTACCAGGCCGGTCGAATCTATGCTCTGATCCCTGGGCCTCCACCCGACTACGCACGACCTGTACGACCTCTGCAGTTGCCAGCTCGACATCGTCAGCGCGGGATTTACGATCGGCGGCAACTTTCACACATTCGGCCTGTGTAGTTACTACAGGCAGCAAGTCATTAGCAATCTGCAAGAAAAGCCGGCGTGTGGACTCATTCTTGTCATAACTGCGGTCATTATCGGTCGGTGGCCGCAAATTGTCTGGGAGCAGCTTCTCAGCTGTGATTTTGGAACCGCGGATGGCGGCTTCCAGGCATGCCGCCTTCAACGGACTAAGCATCTCGCTGCTGCCGGTGTAACTATTGAGGTGAGACGGTACTGGCGGCGCAAAGCGCCGGAGTAGACGTCTCACCTTGGATTTGGCGGCACCATGCGCCAGCGCGATCTCACAGAACGGCATACCCCACTCGGCTGGATGGCTCACCGGGCGCAGAGGCAACCGGTCTAGCCGGGTCGCAACCTGCAGTACCCACCTGACGGGCAGACTTTCCCCAGCCCGTGCGTAGGCGACTACGAACTGGGCCTGGGTCCATGCGCTGGCTCGTACCTGATTCAGGTCCCGAATTGCCTGCTTGACGGGCACATGCGCAGGTGCATGTTGGGCCACGTGCCACGTTACCTTGTCAACGAATTGGGGCGGATTCCAGCCGGCCGCCAGGCGATGGGCGCGATTTAGGCCACGCAACACGTATGCTGCATGCACGCCGTAGGCGATGTCCTCTGCGCTCAGTTCCCAGCCCGCGTCCTGCCGCGACCAGGCCCGCAGCCACGCGTAGGCAAGGTCGAGTTGCTCGACCGCCTCTGCCGTACATCCGTTCAGCCATGCAAGCATGGCTGCGGCCCGGAAGTGAGCGCGGCCTCGCCAAGTGCCCGATTCTTCTCGCAACAAGATCTCGGCGACTGTGCTCGCATCTGCATGTAGCAATGCGAGTTCCGGCCGCTGACGGACCGTGTCAACGAGGCTGGAATCGGTGCGGGCTGCGTCCCCTGCAGCCAGCAGGAGTCGGACCGCATCTTCGGATGCGTTGTTGTCATTGCGCTCCATGACCGCGCGCAGCGCCAGCGTGAGCCGGGTCCGTTGAGCTTGGGCACGTGCTATGCCGTCTGTGATCGCCGCTGGCGCGCCTTCATCAAGTGCTATGGCGAGCAGTTCTTCGTGGCGGCCGGAGTTAAAAAGATGCTCACCAACCAGTCGTGCTGCTTCCTCGTCGACATGGCGGTGGTGAAGGAAGTCCTCAGCAAAGAGATCGTGGGCCTGGCGTACATCGGACACTGACAACTTTTGACGCAAATGATTCTCGAAGTCCTCGTCGGCGAAACCGACGGCGCCGTCGGAGATTCGCAGCGCCGGAAACAAGTCGTCGCACAGCTGCCGCACGCGGCCTTCGTTGGTCTTCAGTACCCGGGCGAGTGTCGAGGGCCGCGCAGGGCGGGCCATGGCAGCAAGGACGCCCATGTGCTGCTGCCGCACGTCGCGGTCATGGACGGTGGAGAAGGCGCTATCTAGGACCTCGTCGAAGATGGCTGCCAGGCCGGCTTCCGCGCGTACGAGTACGTCCTCGATATCCAGCATGGCTGGGGTTTCGCTCGTGCCTTGTGACCGCTGCTCCCCAGCGCCCAGTGCGTATGTCTGGACGCGCGCCACTCCGTTGCTGGCGGCATGGAAGGCCGCGCATTGGTTCTCCGTTGCGTTCGGATACATCGAACGCAACATCGCCGCGCTGGCCGAGGCATCGAATGCGCCAAGTGCTGTCTCAGTGATACCTGTCTCTTCGGCTCCAGCCAGGACGTCCGAGCGACGAGCGCTGCGTGCAGTCATCAGCACTCGCACGTTAGGTGGCAGTTGCATGTGCCACAGCCCACGCACGAACGGTTCAGCTCCACTACGGTGCGCCGCGAAAACGGCGTTATCGGCAGCATCGACTGCGACAACGAGGAGGGCGGACTCTGGCAGTGCGTCTGCCACCACGGTGAGCGTTCTCTCAAGACCTCGCCAAAGCTCACTGTGGACGACTGGCCCATCCGGCACCACAACGGGCAGAGCGCCGCCTCGAACCGCGACGTCGTTTGCGATCTGGACAACGGCCCGTTCGCTGTGCCGGTCGTTGGCCGGATTGAGGTACTGGCCGTCGCCGTAGCAGTCGTACGCAACGAGGATCGATCCTGGCGGCAGTTCGGCTTCCAACGCAGTCAGAACGGTTGTCTTGCCGACACCCGGCCCACCGTGCGCCAGAAGCTTTCCGGCCGGTGCACCCGTTACAGCTGCGGCCAGACTCTGCGGCTGGGCCGTTGGTACAAGCTTCTTAGGCTTCGCCACAAATGTGGGATAGGGAAATAGCGATCGTTCCCCGCTTGCACCCAAAGCGACGATGATGTCAGCGCGACTCAGCCCAGGGTCACCCGCTGTTTCTGGGAGCATCTGCTGGCGCATGAGTTCTATCAGCCCGATGACTCCAGGACGGGACGAGCCGACGAGGAAGGCGGATGCCTCCTGGTGGAGTGTCAGCGTCTGCAGTGCCCGACTTTCAGCGCCACAGCCAGAAAGGTCCAATACCCGAACAAAATCAGTGAACCGACCACTCTTCAGCCCGGACGCCGAACGCAACTTGGTCAAGATCTGCTGGTGAGGCTTGGCCAGTGAAGCAAAGGCGCGTCCCGCGTGCGCACCCAGCGGTCGGTCCGCCAGCGCTGCCTGGGCCGATTTCAGCGCATTGAGGAGGTCGGCGTCGGCTAGCTGGTTACTCACCAGTGCGACATTGACCTTGCTTACTACGGTCGACGCATCCCAGTCTTCTGCTAGCCCGCTGAACATGTCTGCCAAGCGGCGAAGGGGAGGTGCACCGCCAGTGGTCTTGGCCTGGCACAGTCTGGCCGCCGTCCAGGCTCGACCTGAGTGCTTGACGCTGTATTTCAGCTGAGCCAAAACCAGACGATTCGCTGTCGCGAAGGTGTCTCCGCCGTAGTATTCACTCAGGTCGCAGCCCAAGTAGCGATCATCTTCTTCGGCTGCGTCAGCTGGTGATAGCCCCTCCAACCGCAGAATCCTCAGGTCGGTGTGGGGCATCAGGAGTTGCAATGCACGCCGGGCTGCCCATAGAAGGTGGAAATCATCCCCGGCTCGTGATTCGCGAACAGAAATGACTCGCTCCGGACGGATCGGGCACGCAATGCGCGCTACTTGCAGACCTGGTTCATTGTCCCGCAGATCAGCAGACCATGACCCGAGGAGCGAGTAGCGATCCCAAACTGACGGTCAAGATCTACTGCGATCGGCTCTGTAACGAATGGAGAGACGTCGGGATCAGCGAATGATGCGGATCATCACCGTGAGGACTGGCGAAGCCGGTGACGGCTGGCTCTGCCCGATGTCCTCGTACCCCCACGACTTGTAGAGCGCGTGAACCTTTCCATCGCCGGCGGCCGGGTTGACCATGAGCGTGACGTACGGCTCGTCGCGCGTGCTGAGAAGGGCGTCGTGGATGCGGCGGGCGGTGCCGGTCTTCCGCCAGGTCGGCCGGACGCCGATCTCCTTCAGGGCCACGACCGGGCGCTGGGTGTACTTCTCGGCCGGCGTCGGGCTGGTGCGCTGCCAGTAGCGGTCGCCGTGCTCGATGGTGTTGCCGTAGGCATAGCCGACTGGGTGGCCGTCCGCGTACGCGAGGACGGCCGTGAACCCCGGCTCGGTGCCGTGCCGGTCCAAGCGCTCGCCGAACGCGGTGACCGCGTAGTTCGGCAGGTGGAGGAGTGGGGCGCGTACGTCGGCGTACACGTCGAGGAGGTCGCCGCGGGCTGTGTCGAGGGTGGTGAAGGTGCGTAGTTCGATGGCGGGAGCCGTGGTCATGCGGCCATCCTCCAGGTGGCGGTGTGCTCGGTCCAGGTCTGCACGGTGGAGCTGCCCGGTGCGGTGGCGCGCAGTGCGGCCCCGAACTCCTGCAGCATGCGCGTGACCCGGGCGTGCTGGGTGGCGGCTTCGGCGGGGACCTTCATCGCGGTGACCGTGGCGGCGTCGGGGGCGCCCTGGGCGAGCTGGGCGTGGGCGAGTCGGGTGGTGGTGATGGCCCGGGACCGGATCATGTGGGGCCGGAGGGCGGACAGGCAGCGGTGGGCGTGGTACTCGGCGGTCGAGTAGTCGCCCAGCGCCAAGTGTGCGGAGAGGGCCAGGGAGTCCAGTTCGGCCTGGTCGTAGAAGGCGAGCATCCACACGGGCCGGTAGTCGGCGGGGTCGGCGCGCAGCATGGCGTCCTGGGCCTGATCGAAGGCCCGGCGCGTGCCGGTGCGGTCCTGGGCCGTGCCGTGGATGGCGCCCTGGCGGGCCAGGCCGAGGGAGGCGAACAGAGGGTCACGGCGGGTGAGGTGCAGGTTGCGGGCGACGTCGTTGGCGGCGAATGCGTCCGCCGGTCGACCCATGTGGCGGTACATGGTGCCCGCGTGACTCCAGATGCGGAACTTGATCGCCTGGTCGCCGGACATCTCGGCGAGGGCCTGGGCCTCGCGCATGTGCGCCTTGGCTACGTCGTAGCGCCGGCCGTCGATGGCGGCCCACATCGCGGAGGAGCGGAAGGCGGCTGCGGAGGCGTAGAGGTTGCTGCGCACCCGCTGGGTGGCGCTGCCGGCGTTCTGGAGGTTGAGTGCCTCGTCGGCGAGGGCGGCGGCCCGCTGTTCGATGCCGAGTTGTCCGCCGTGGCGGTGGTCGCTGGCGATGATCTCGGCGAAGCGCTTGTTGAGGCGGTTGACGTCGCTCATGCCGATACGGCGCGGCGAAGCGGTGCCGGGTGCGGCTGCTGCTGCGGCAGCCGCCGCGATGCTGCCGACGAGGGTACGGCGCTTCATGTCGGGGTCCTCCTGCTGCGGTGGGGCCGGGGTGGACGAAGGCCGGCCCCGTGGCACGAACCCTAAAGCGACGGCGGGTAGTCCGGTGACGTCCTCAAGTGCCTTGCGGGCGGCTGACTTTGGCCACGTGACCCGGCCCGCTTTCCATGCCCGGACCGACGAGCCGTCGAGTCCTCCAGGGCGCCCGGTCAACCGTTCAATGGCGCTGTTCACGGCCTCGGCGAGGATGTTGGAGCTGTAGCCGTGTTCGGTCATCCACGCCTCAAGAACGGTGTTGCGGGTGGTGTCCATGCGGGCACGGTAGTCCGCGCGATCCTCACCCGCCAGGTAAAGGAGAGGTCAAAACGCCCTAGGCAGGTCCGTCGGCTGAGTGCCTGAACGTCCTAACCAACCTGCTGGGAAAGGGAGTTGTCTGGGTGCTGGTCGCCCGCCGCGCCCCACCGTGCGAGCGGCTGTTGACGGCCCGGCCCGCCTCCGAGGTTCCCCCGCGGGGGTGGGCCGGGCGCCGAGACGACACGAAGGCTCCACCCCAATGACGAGTCTGAGAACACCAGTTGCGGCCCTCTCCGTCGGCCACCCCACGTACAGCCAGACCTTCCCGTGCGAGCCGTCCACGGCCGCGCTCGGCCGCGAACTCGTCCGAGACGTCCTCGGTGTATGGCACCTCGACGGCTTCGCCGACCGTGCCGCGCTGATCGTCACGGAGCTGATCGCGAACGCCTCCAGGCACACTCCGTGTCCCGAGATCCGCCTCACGGTTGGGCGGCCGAGCGCGACACGGCTGCGTGTCGGGGTCGTGGACCGGGAGCCATCGCGTCTGCCCATACTCAGCCACGCGGCTGACGACGACGAGTCGGGGCGTGGGCTGCTCCTCGTCGATGCTGTTGCCGACCGTTGGGGCTACGACCTGCACGGCTCGGGCAGACGCCCCTGGGGCAAAGAGGTCTGGGCGGAACTCCGTACCGGGGGCGGCGAGTGAGTATCTCGGCCACGGCACCGTCGCCCCTTCCGGATCTCGCTCGACTCCGGCCGCGCCAGCAGATGGCCATGGACTGCGCCCTCTGCGCTCGGCCGCTGGGAGCGAGCGGTCGACGGCTGGGCGAGATACGCCACCGGGGTCTGCCGTTCCAGCTCTGGGCCTGCGCTCCCGACTGCCAGGCCGCCAGATCGGCCATCCCGACCAGCTGAGAAAGGGGACGTCCTTCCATGGAGTGGCCGTGGATCACCGGTGATTGCTGGCTCGGCTGCGGGCGTACCGGGGTGCTCGTGATCTGGCTCGGCCCGGTGCAGTGGGACGGGCAGCACGCGCCCTTCTACGCGTGCGAGCCCTGCCTCGATCGCCTCAAGGCCCAGGCACTCACCTACTTCATGGAGCGGCGACCGGCATCCGCTTGATCAGACTTCCGGCACACGACTTCCCGGCGTGAGGCAGGCGCCCCGCGAGAACTTCCTACGCGGAGCACGCCCCCTCGTGCCGGGCGGCCAGGAGCCGTCCGGGGAGCAGCCTGTCTGGCAGCGCTCCGTGGCGGCACCTGGTGGGCGCCCCAGCCCAGTAACACCACATCGATTACGAGGAGTTGAAGCATGACGCGCAGCACCGTAGTTCCCAGCCGCACCGAAGTACGCCCGCGGATCCCGGGGGCATCGGACGGCTTCGACCTGGACGTCTCCCTCGTCGAGATCGCCGATCCTGCGGGCCTGGTCAACCTGACCGACGACAACTGCGGGTCCACCTGCGGCGCCTGCACCACCAACGTCGCCTGATCCGGCCCCGAGCCATCCCGGACTGGTGCCGCCGCGTCTCCACGCGGCGGCACCAGCCGCCCGCCCCCTCACCACGGAGGTACTTGGTGGTTGCTCCGCCCGCAGCGTTCCGCACCGGTTCCAC
This sequence comes from Streptomyces sp. NPDC030183, assembly GCF_055573455.1. Lineage (NCBI taxonomy): Bacteria > Bacillati > Actinomycetota > Actinomycetes > Kitasatosporales > Streptomycetaceae > Streptomyces > Streptomyces sp. NPDC030183. The sequence continues at coordinate 274,744 of NZ_JBVIBK010000006.1, read as the reverse complement.
TGCTCTCGTGCGTGCCGTGGCCCGGCCCTCGCTGCCGTTTCCTCCATGCCCTGACCTCGATGACCGCTCGCCCATTGGTTCGTCTGCCCGCGTGGCGTGGCTACGCGCGGTCTGGGCGGACAAGGACGTCGCCGAGGCACTTCAGCACTCCAGCCCGGTCCTGGCCACGCAGGTAGGGGCCCTGTGTACGGCCGAGCACCCAGCCCTCCGGGATGTGCAGCGCGCGGCGCTGTCCGTGGCCCGCTACCTGCTGCGGGCCCAGCACCGGGCGACACCCTTCGGCCTGTTCGCTGGCGTGGCCACCGCGGAGTTCGGCCCGCAGGCGCGGACGGAGTGGGGCGAGGAGCACGTGGCTGTCTGTCGCGCGGGGGCGGAGTGGCTGGCGGCCCTGGTCGCACGGTTGGAGTCGTGTCCGGGCCTGCTCGAACAGCTGCCCGTCGTCATCAACAACACCGTGACGTACCGGGGAGACCGGCTCATCGTGCCGTTCCAGCCCGACGCCCAGGACGACCGGACTCGCGCGGTCGAGGCGTCTCTGGCCCTGACCGGACCGGTGCGCGCGGTCCTTGCCGCGACCCGACTGCCGATCCCGTTCGGCACCCTTGGGGAGAAACTCCAGGCGGAGTTCCCCGAGGCCGGTCCCGAGAAGGCGCATCAACTGCTGGCGGAGCTGATCCGGCGGCGGGTGCTGATCACGGGCCTGCAAGCGCCGAGCACCGAGACCGATGCCCTCGGGTTCCTGGTGGGCCAACTCGACGCGATCGACGCCGGAAGCCTCACCCCGGTCGCGGAGACCGTACGCGAACTCCATGCGGTCCGGGCGGGCCTGGAGGAGTGCGCCACGCAGGGCGGCCGGGACAGCGTCGCGGCGCGGATGCGAGACCTCGTCCCCGGCCTGCGTCGCCATCCCGTCGCGCTCGACCTCCGTCTGGACGCGCAGATCGTTCTGCCGGAAGCGGTCGCCCGAGAGGTCGAGCGCGCCGCTCTCATCCTGACCCGCTTGAGCATCCGCCCGTATGGGACTGCCGCGTGGAACGAGTACCACCAGCGGTTCTACGAGCGGTACGGCATCGGCACGATGGTGCCGCTCGCGGAGGTCGTCGCGGACAGCGGCACCGGCTATCCCGACGGCTACCCAGGCGCTCCGGCCGGCGCACGCAGGCCCCGCGTCTCCGTTCGGGATGACGCCCTCGTACGGCTGGCTCAGACCGCCGCGCTCGATGGCCGCGACGAAGTGATCCTCACGGACGAACAGATCGAGGCCCTGGACGTGGGTCCCGACGAGCCCCGGCTGCCGCCGCACCTGGAGATCGGGGTGCGCGTGCACGCGTCCAGCCTGGAGGAGCTGCAGCGCGGGCGGTTCCGGCTGGAAGTCGCAAGCGTGTCCCGTGGCGCCGGCGTCTCCACGGGCCGATTCCTCGGCGTGCTGGCCCCCGCCGACCGGGAGGCCCTGGCCGCCGAGCTTGCCGACCTCCCGGCCGCGGACGGCAACACCGTGCCCGCGCAGCTCTCTTTCCCACCCCTGCTTTCCGAGAGCGCCCACGTCACCCGCTCCCCACAGGTCCTGCCCACCGTGATCAGCCTTCAGGAGCACCGCGCTCCGCAGGACACCGTCCTCACCCCGGAGGACTTGGCTGTGGGGTGCGACGGCCGCCGCATGTACCTCGCCGTCCCCGAGCGGGGCCACCGCGTGGAGGCCGTCGGGATGCACGCGTTGAACCTGCGCACCCACACCCCGCCGCTGGTGCGGTTCCTCACCGAACTGTCCCGCGCCCAGTGTGCGCAGGTCACCGTCTTCGACTGGGGCGCCGCAGCAGCGATGCCGTTCCTTCCACGTGTGCGGTACGGCCGGACCGTGCTGGCCCCGGCGCGCTGGCGGCTGGAGGCGTCCGAGCTACCCGGCCATACCCGCCCTCGGACCGAATGGGACGCCGCGCTCGCCGACTGGCGTGCCCGGCGGAGGCTGCCTCGCCGCGTCCATCTCGTTGAGGACGACCGGCGCCTCTTCTTCGACCTCGATGAGGCCGGCCACCGCGCGCTCCTGCGCCGGCATCTCGACCATTCGCGCCTGGCCGTGCTCGTCGAGGCCCCGGAACCGGAGGCGTACGACTGGTGCGGCGGGCGAGCCCACGAGGTCGTGGTGCCCCTCAAAGCAACCAGGCCGTCGGCATGGCCGCCACTGCCAGCCCCCACCCGGGCCCGCGCCCTGTCTGCGGCCCAGATTCAGACGCCCGCCGCTTCCTCGGTTCTTCTGGCCGCCCTCTACAGCGACCCCCGCCGCCAAGACGTCTTGCTCTCCCGGCACTTTCCCGGCCTCCTCGAACAGCTCGGCAACCCGCCGTGGTGGTTCATCCGCTTCCGCGACCCGGACCAGCACCTCCGCGTACGCATCGCCCTCCCCAACCCGGAAGCCTTCGCCGACATGGCCCGAACGGTGAGCGCTTGGGCCGACGAGCTACGCAGCATCGGCCTGCTGGCCGACCTGCGTTATCCCACCTCCTACCGGGAGATGGGCCGCTGGGGCTCCGGCACCGCATGGGAGGCGGCCGAGGAGGTGTTCCGGGCGGACTCGCGCGCCGTCCTGGCGCAACTCGCGCAGCCACAGCGTCCGGGCCAGCGCACGCTGGTGGCGGCCCACACCGTTGCCGTCGCGTCCGCCTTCCTCGGCACCACCGAGGCCGGGATGCAGTGGCTGATCAACCACGTCCCGCCGACAGCACCCGTGCCCGTTCTACGCCCGCAGTTCACCGAGGCCGTACGGCTTGCCGACCCGGGCGACGACTGGTCGGCCCTGCGTAGCGTCCCGGGCGGAGACGCCATCGTGTCCGGATGGGCCGACCGAGAAGCGGCGCTCGCCGCGTACCGGCCGCACCTGCCCGGCCCGGACACCCAGGGCATCGCCGTCAACGACGTCCTGACCTCCCTGCTCCACGTCCACTTCGTGCGCCACGTCGCCGTGAACTTCCCGGAGGAAGAGGTGTGCCTCTACCTGGCACGCGCCGCCGCCCTGGCCTGGACCGCCCGCACCAAGGCGAGGGCCTCGTGACCGACCATCCCGCGCTCGGCCTGGTCGACGCCATCGCCGCCCGGCTTGCCGACCCCGACACCTTGCCCCTCGGCTTCAAGACGCTGTCCTCGGACCGGCAGCACCTCGCTTACGGCCCGCCCGGAATCGCGCTCCTGCACATCGAGCTGGCCGCGAACGGCCTCGGCCCCTGGCACCGCGCCCACGACTGGCTCACCGCCGCCACCCGGCAGCCGCTCACCAGCGGCCCGGACAGCCACCCGTTCTACGGAGTACCCGCCTTCGCCCACGCCCTGAGCTGCGCCGCCGACCACCTGCCCGACTCCTACCAAGGCGCCCTCGACACGATGGACGGCCAGATCGCAGTCGACGTCGGACGGCGTCTCGACGCCGCACACCGCCGCATCGACGCCGAACGCCTGCCACAGCTCACCGAGTACGACGCCATCCGGGGCCTCACCGGATACGGCGCCTACCTGCTGCGCCGAAGCCCCGGCAGCTCCACGATGCGCGCCGTTCTCGACTACTGCGTGCGCCTCACCGAACCGATCACCCACCACGGAGAGAACCTGCCGGGCTGGTGGACGGGGACCGGCCCCTCCGGCAACCCGGACAACCGATTCCCCGGCGGCCACGCCAACACCGGTATGGCCCACGGCATTGGCGGCGCCCTCGCGCTCCTGGCCCTCGCCGCTCGGAACGGCACCGTCACCGACGGGCACCACGCAGCACTGCGCACCATCCTGACCTGGCTGGACCGCTGGAAGCAGAAGGCCAGCGGCGGACCGGTCTGGCCGTACTGGGTCACTCGCGGAGGACTGCGCAGCAGGCGTCTCGCCCCGTCCGCACCCCGGCGGCCATCCTGGTGCTACGGCACCGCCGGCCTCGCCCGCGCCCAGCAACTTGCCGCGGTGGCCCTCGGCGATGCCAGCCGCCAGATCGACGCGGAGAACGCGCTCGTGGCCGCCCTCACCGATCCCGAGCAGCTGAAGGCCACGACGGACAACGGCCTCTGCCACGGGTTCGCCGGCCTCGCCCACACTGCCGCGCGTACGGCCGACGACGCTCACCCCTCGACCGCAGGAAGACTCCGCGCCGCGATCCCGGCCCTCCTGGCTGAGATCACCCCACCGGGCACCGACCCCGAACTCATGGCCACGGCGCTCATCCAGGACGAGAAAGGCGGCCCCGGCCTACTCGACGGCGCCGCCGGCATAGCCCTGGCCCTCCTCGCGCCCAGCACCGCCGTACCACCCCAGTCCGCCTGGGACGCATGCCTCCTCATCGCTTGATCCACCGACCGAAGGACCTCTATGCCTCCCGACCGCTGGCAGCAGCACAAGATCACCTTCGTCGACCGCGAGAGCGCCCGGCGCACGATCGCCGAACGCCTCGGCCCCGCCCTGATCGAGGCCGAGGCCGACGGGCAGCTCACCGGCTGGTGGTTTATGAACAAGCAGCCCTGGCCGCTGCGTTACCTCGCCGACAAGCCCTCACCAGCCATCGAGTCGCTCCTGAGCAATCTCATCGGCGACGGCGTGGCCGTGTCGTGCCTGCCCGGCGTCTACGAGCCCGAGACCGACACGTTCGGCGGGCCCGAGGCCATGGACGCAGCCCACGAACTGTTCCACAGCGACTCCCGCCATCTGCTCACCTACCAGCCGAGCCCGCTGCACTTGGGACGCCGGGAGACCGCCGTCCTGCTGGCGAGCGTCATGATGCGCGGTGCTGGACTCGACTGGTTCGAACAGGGCGACGTATGGGCGAAGGTTGCGGCCCTTCGACCGGCCACCGCTCCACCACAACCCGAACAAGCCGCCGAACTGGCTCCGGCCATGCGCAAGCTCATGACCGCCGACGCCCACAGCCTCTGCCTCCCCGGTGGCCCACTCCACGTTCACGAGGAATGGGTGGCCGCCTTCGAACGGGCCGGAGCCACGCTCGCCGACCTCGCAGACCGGGGCGCCCTCACCCGCGGCCTGCGCGCCGTCATCGCCCACCACGTGATCTTCCACGCCAACCGCGCCGGTCTCCTCCGGGACGACCAGAGCGCCCTGTCCCACATCGCACGAGAGGTAGTCATGGGAACGAGTGACCACACCGAGTCGCCCACCGAGGCAACGGCCGACGCCGATAGCGTCAGCGCGGTGAACACCGACACGATCACCACCCCCACGGCGGACGCCGAGCACCTGCGCAACGCCCTGGTCGACCAGCTCCGCGCGGACGGACACGCCCGCACGCCCGCCGTCGAGACCGCGTTGCGGACCGTGCCCCGCCACGTGTTCGTGCCCGACGCGTCGCTCGAAGACGCCTACGCCAACGCACCCGTGCACATCAAGTACGACACCGACGGCACGTCCATCTCCTGCGCCTCCCAGCCAGGCGTCGTCGCCCTCATGCTGGACCAACTCGATGCCCAACCCGGCGAGCGCATCCTCGAACTCGGCGCCGGTACCGGCTACAACGCCGGCCTGCTCGCCCACCTGGTCGGCGAGAACGGACACGTGACCACCCTCGACGTCGACGACGACCTCGTGGAAGGCGCCCGTGCGCACCTCGCGGCCTCAGGGATCGCCAACGTCGAGGCCGTGACCCGCGACGGGGCACTCGGCTACGCCGAGGGGGCACCCTACGACCGGATCATCGCCACTGTGGGCGCACACGGCGTGCCGCACGCCTGGCTGCAGCAGCTCGCACCCGGCGGCCGACTCCTCGTCCCCCAGCGCCTCAAGGGCACCGTGTCTCGCTCCATCGCCTACGAGCAGCGCGACGGCCGGTGGGTGTCGCTCGGCAGCGAGATGAACACCTTCATGCCGCTTCGGCGGGGCATCGCTGACGACGACCGCCGAGTGATCCTTCTCAGCACGGACGGCGCCGTACGACTCCAGGCCCCTGCCGGGCTCAACATCGACGCCGACGCCCTCGCGGGCGTACTTGACCAGCCGCGCACCGAGGAGTGGACCGGCATGACGGTCCGCGCCATGGAGTCACCGGAGTGGATGGAACTGTTCCTCACTTGCACCCTGCCCTCCGGCCTGATCCGGATGCTGTTCCCGAAGAGCGCCAAGGGCACTCTGCTCACCGAGGACCCCTACCCCTCGTCGACCGCTTCCGTCGACAAGGGCGCCGTCACCTACCTGGCCCGGCGCGTGTCGCAGGAGAAGACCCCGGAGGGCGACAGGCTCTGGGAGTTCGGCGTCATCGGCCACGGCCCCGGCAGCGACGAGCTGGCCGCGAAGGTCGCCGACACCATCCGTACCTGGGACAGGGAGTACCGAGGCCGTGAGGCCACGTTCGAGATCCAGCCCCTGGACACCCCCGAGATCGAGCAGCGCTCCGGTCTCTTCGCCCTCGACACCCCGCTGAACCGCATCGTCGTCGACTGGCGATGACGCCCCATGCGTAGCGGACGGCGCCCGTCGGCACACGGCTGGCGGGCACCGTCGCCCCAGCAGTCGTCACTCTCGACCCGGGGGATCCATGGACCCGCACGGCCCCATAGCCCAGCGTTTCCCGCTCGTCGCTCGATTCCGTCCCGCCTGCCTGCCCCTGCCCGAGCGTGTGCGCAGTCTCGTCGACCTGGCCGACACTGCGGTGAACAAGACCGACCAGGGGCTTGCATCGGCTGTCTACAACCAGGCCGCGCTCATCGCCTCCGACCTCGGCCTCCCCGACCTCTCCCGCGAGATGTGCCACCAGCACGCCGCCGCCTACCTCCACGCCTGCCCCCTGCCCGGCATGAGCACGATCCGAGGACTGGAACCAGTCGTCAACCTGGCCCGCCTCCAGATCCGCGCCGGCCACGCCGATGAGGGCCGTCAGCGACTCTTCGACCTGTACAAGGCCGTCGAGTCGAGCACGGCCGCCCGCTTCGAGGGCGTCAACGTACCCGCGGACCTCACTGCGACCGACGAAGACCGCCAGGAGGTTCGCGCGTGGCTGTGGCGCGTCCTCCTCGCAGACGGCACGCGCACCCTCACCACCGAGGGGCGATGGGCCGAGGCCCTAGCGCACATCGAAGCCCACCACGGCATCGGAAAGCGGATGCTCGACGGTCGACAGGTCGCCGTACTCGCCGCCCTCGTTGCGGGTGACACCGCGTGGGCCACTGTCCTCCTCGCCGACACAATGCCCGGCGATCCGTGGGAGCAAGCCGTCACGGCATGCCTGACCGTCCTGTGCCGCCGCGACGCCGGGCAGCCGATCGACGGCCACCTGGCGGACCTGGTGACGGCCTACCTCGGACGGAAGACCGAACCTGGGATGACCGTCTTCGACACCCGGCTCGGACTCACAATCCTCGACGCGATCGGCTCCGCCGGGGCGCTCACCGCGCACCGCATCGTCAAGGACCTCCACCGCAGGACGACGGACGCCGAGGACGGCTACGCGGCCCGCGAGAACTTGGCTCACCCTCTGTTCACCGAGATCGCCACCGACCGGCAAGTGCAGGACTGTCGCGCGCTGGTGCACGCCTGCGCCCTCGGTGCTGGGATCCTCCCGGACGAGCTGCGAGGAGAACTGACGGCGGCTCTGCGCGCCAGCGACAGTGTGATCCGGGAAAGCGTCGTGCGTTCCTCCGATCCCGGAGGAACGCAACCCCTGCGGTTCTGACGGTGTCTATCGGCGCTGTCGGTGCTGCTGATTGGTAGGCGGAGCCACCGAGGGGAGCCGACTGTTTCCGGTCTGCTGAGTGGGGATCGAGCCTGCCATGGTCGACTGCAGGCGGGCGGCTTCGGCAAGACGGTTGCGTGCCGGGTTCCGGCCGGTGTGCTGGATGCGGGTGATCAGCACGCGGGCGGGTCGTCGTGCGGTGGTCAACTCGCGTCGTGCGGCAGCTTCCTTGAGGAGTTGGTGCGGCTGGTGCCCACGGGCTTCGGCGTCAGCGAGGACGGTGGCGAGCGCCGGCCAGGCGGGGTCGGTGAGGATCCGCTCGGCGTGGTCGGGGACGGCTGCTCGTACGTCGTTGGCGAGAACACGGCGGGCTTGATCCCTGGGCGGCCGGGCTGTGAGTTCGGCGAGCGTCGGAGCAAGTGCTCGGTCTGCGGCTGCCTGTAGGTGCCGGACGGCCTGGCGGGCGGCGTCGGCCTGGTGAGCGTGGCTCTTCGCTTCGTGCCAGCGCCCGGCGACGATGGTCGCCCAGAGAAGGGCTGCGACCAAGGCGGCCAGTGCGCTGCCGTCGGGGCCGGTGGCGGTGTAGGCGATGTCGCGGGCCGCGCTACGCAGCGCGTGAGCGGCACGGTCTTCCGCCCGTACCTGGGAACGCTGAGCTCGGGCGAACGCCTTGGATGCGGCCTGGAGTTCGGCGCACAGAGTGTCGGGGGCTTTCTGGGCGGTGGCTTCAAGGAGTTCACCGAGGGCGGTGACGTGGGCCTGGGCGTGGCTGTCGTCGGCCAGGTCGGTGTGGAGGGCGTCGAGAGCCTCGGTGGCCTGCTGCCATGGGGTGCTGGGGCGGTCGCGGCGGGCGGTGGGGTGTTCTTCGGGCTGGCTAGATTCAAGGCGGGCCTTGATTTTGGGCAGAGTGAGGTCGGGGGCGATCTTGCCTCCGGGGTGGAAGATCTGCTCCTGGTTCTCGTTGAGGTCGCCGGGGCGGCCGGCGGCGTAGCCGAGGAGGTCTCCTGACGGACCGCGCCGGGCCTGGACCTCGATGCCGTCGGCTTGCAGGTAGGCGATGAATTCCTCGGCGTTGGTCACGTGCGGGATGGCGGCGCGGATGCGGTCCTGGAGCCACTCGCGGCTGGGCTGTTCCCAGCCGAGGCGTTCGGCCTTGTGCATCTCGGCCTGGGTCGGGCGGCGGGTGCCGGTGCGGTCGCCCTTGTTCAACTGCCTGAGCCCGTATTCCTTCTCGATCTCGCGGCAGGCGTTGCCGACGCGGATGCCGCTGTCGTGGAGTTTGGGGCGGCGGCCGTCTTCGCGGACGGTGGTGGCGAGGATGTGGATGTGGTCGTCGGCGTGGCGTACGGCGATCCAGCGGCATGCCAGGTCGTCACCAGCGGGAGCGATACCTGCCGCTTCAACGATGCACTGGGCGATCTCGCCCCACTCGGCGTCGGAGAGGTAGCGGTCCTCGGGAGCGGCGCGGACGGGGCAGTGCCAGACATGGTCGGTGACCTTCTTGCCGAACTCGCTGTTGCGCAGGTGGACGGGCTCGTCGAGGTAGCGGGCGAGCGCGGTGAGGGTGGCGTTCTCGTCGCGGCCGGGGTCGGGCATGCCGAGCCTCGCGAACCCGGCGACGATGTGCGGGTCGAGGTGCTCGTCGTGGCGGCCGGGGCCGTAGAGGTAGGCGAGCAGGCCGCGGGTGTTGGACCCAGCCGGTTTGATGGCGGCGATCACGCGGCTGCCTCCGTCTCCGAGTCGGCGGGCTGACGCAGGGCCTCGGCGATCAGCTCCAGCAGGTCGTGCAGTTCGGTCAGGCACTCACGGAGGTCAGGTGGCGTGCGGTCACTGTTGAGGGCGCGGGCGATCTGGTTGACGTTCACGCCGATCCGGTTGAGCTGGCGCAGGGCCTGGGCGCGGAAGATGTGCGTGCGGCGGCGGTCCTCGGACAGCGGCAGGTTGGCGGTGAACCGGCCGGTGACGAAGGCGAGGACGACGTCGGCGGCGAACCCGGACTCGCCCTTGTAGCCATGCTGGGCCGTGGCGTCCCGGAGCAGAGCGAGCTGATCGGCGGTGAAGCGCAGAGGGCCGACGCGCTCGTCGCGTTTGGTACCGGTGAAGCGGCGGATGGTGGGCTGCACGCTCTTCACGGCAGGCTCACCGCCGACACTCTCAGCGGTGTCGGCGGCGGAGGCGGGGCGCAGGGTCTCGCGCTGGACGGCGTGGAGCGTATCCGGGTCGGAGCCGCCCTCGGCCCCGGCCTCCTGGTCCTGCGCCCCCTGGCGCTGGGCCTCCTCCGCCACCCCCGGGGCGGAGACCCCCGATGTCCGGCCTTGAGTCGGACTCGGGGTACTACTGGCTCCGCCCGGGGCAGCCCGTCCGAAGGCGCGGCGCCAACGGTCCATCAGCGTAGGCGACTTCGCCAGCAGCAGCTCGTCGGGGGCGTTGTCGGGGTGGAGTGGGTCGTGCGCCATGGACGGTTCTCCGGAGAAGGGGTGGGGAGGGTGTGCGGGGCACCGCGACGATTCAGAGGGGGTTCGGACGGCTGCCGCTTCGTCCGCAGGTGTGGACGACCGGGAGTTGCGCGGGGCTGTGACGGGCGGGCCGGGTGACCGGAAGGGTTCCGGTCACCCGGCAGCGGTTGCGGTCAGCCGTCGGCTCGATCGGTCTCGGCTGTGGCTTCGAGGTCGGCCCGGAGGATGTCCATCACCTCGGTCAGCCGCTTGCTGCCGACCGTCAGCCCTTTGTCCTCAACCGCTGTTCGGACGACGGCGCGGGTGAGCTTGCCCTGCTCAGCGGCAGCAGCCCGGCCGATCTCCACGAGTACCTCAAGCGGGGCGCCGGGCGGACGGCCACCGCGCGGCTTGCCCGCTGCAGCGTCGGCGGGCGATTCCGGCGACTGGACGGATGTGGCGGCCGGTGGCTCCGTGGCCCGGGCGGGCTCGATGAGTAGTTCGTCCGGCCGGATGTGCTCAACCGGAGCCTCGGCCCACTGGCCGACTGCGGTGGCCGACGACTTCGCGGGGTGGACGGATGTGGTGGCCGTTGGTTGCGGCACCTGCACAGAATCCGGGGCTGGATGACTGGCAGCAGGCTGTGCGACCAGTTCGTGGATCTGCCGCATCAGCACGCCGAAGGCCACCATCGCGGCGGCCGGGGGAACCGCGGCCACCACGTAGTCGAGCAACGGCACGCTGCCGACTTCGCGCGTGCCGGTCACGCCAGCCACGTTGAGCCCGATGGAGCCGACCGATCCGATGGCGGTGACACCGATGGCCCATTTGTCAGTGACGCGGCGCAGGCCCGCACGGAGCATGAGCAGCTCGCCCGCGACGATGAACGCGTCCAGCGTCGCGGGCCACGCCCAGCGGCGGGTCGGCGAGTCACGGAGTCCATGCTGGGCGGCGACCTCGGCCAGGTGCGCGTAGGAGAGCCAGAACGCACCTGCGGTCAGGGCCGCGATGACGATGCCGGCCGTGCGGAGCACATACTGCTCCGCACTCAGCTTCGCCTTCGCCGGCTGGTCGTCCAGGGACGGGCGGTCTGGGCGACGAGACATGATCGGGATCCTCAAGCGGGGTGCTCCTGGGGTAGTGGCGTGGTGCGTCTTTGCCGTCTTGGCCGTTGCAAGCGCAGGTCAGAGTGGGTACGGCGAGCGCCTAGGTTCCCCGTCCTGGCGGGCGCTGCCGACGTCTTGTTCCGACTCGGAACAAGACGTCGGTGCGCTCTGACGGGCACCTGGTTTCGGGTTTTGGCCGTGTCCCGCGTCGAGACGGTGGCGTTGCCTCTTCCGTCCCGGAGGGCAGGGCTGCGACCTGTGCTGATACGGCAGGACGGCGGGGTACGGCACAAGACGGATCGGGACCGCGTCTTGGGCAGGCAATGCGCCGGTCATGATCGCGTTGCCGTCTTGGCCCCCGCTGCCGTCTTGGCCGCATGCCGTTTGACCTGCGAGATCACGGCAGGGACGGCAAGTACGGCAACCAGGGGGCGGGGCTCAGCCCTCGCTGAAGCCGGAGCCGGAGCCTGGGTCGGCGTCGACGGGGTGGACTGCGGGGCAGTACCGGCGCCAGGCGTCGAGGAACTTGTTGCGCATGTACCCCTTGCGCTGAGTCCGGTCGGCCATGCGGACGTTGCCGGGCCTGATGTCGAACACACGCAGCATCCTGCTCAGCTCACGGGCGGTCAGCCCGCCGCGCCCCCACTCGCCCCACGGGGCCTCGGGATCCTGGCACAGGTGGTGCAGGAGTTCCTCGGTGGACAGGCTGTCCACCTCGCGCTGGGCGACGAAGACCCGGCGGATGTCGGCGAGGATCCGCGCCCCGCTCGGGTGGTCCTCCTCGGTCGCCGCCTCGGCGGCGACCATCCGCTCGCACGCGACCCGCACCAGCCGGGGCCAGTGTCCACCGGCCAGATCGGCGACGATGACCAGCGGTTCCCAGGTGTCTGCGGCGCGGTCCTCGACCGGCATGTCCGGCTCCAGGTTCGCGGCCTCGTCCAGCAGGGGCCTGGCCCACGCGGCGATGCGGTCGCGCAGATCGTGCAGGGCCGGGATGTCGCGGCGGGAGCGGAAGGGCTTGACCTTCTCGCCCTCGGCCCGGCGCCGCATCCGGATCACCACCGCCCGGTCCATGATCGTGTCGGGCAGATCGCCGATCCCCGCGATGGCCGCCATGGCGAAGGTCGCGAACCGGTGCGGGGTGTGGTCGTTGCCGACGACCCGGGTCACGTAGCGGTTGCGCTGGTGACCGGCGTTGAGCAGGCCACGCATCTCCTCGTTCTTCTCGGCCATCTTCGGGGTGCCGAAGATGGTGTCCGCCTCGTCCACCAGGAGCGTGGGCGGATTCTCCTCGGTGATCGAGCGGAAGATGGCTGCCGGTGTGGTGTTGATGGTGAGCATGGGCTCGTGGACCGTCTCGGTCAGCACGTCCAGCAGCCGCGACTTGCCACACCGCTTCGCCGGCCCCACCACCGCCAGACGCGGCGCGTGCTGCCACGCGGGCTGCAAGTGCGTCGCCGCCACCCACAGCGTCACGGCGTCCAGCGCCTGCGGCGAGGGCAGGATCACGAACTCGGCTATCTGCTCACGCAGTTCGTCCAGCAGCTTCGAGCCGACCGTCGGCTCCGCATCGGGTATCGCCTCCAACCCGCTCGTCGCGTCCGCCGCATCGGCGCTGTGGGCGGGCGCGTCATCGCTCAGGTCCGGGCCGGCGCCGTCAGCCTGTGCGGCGCGCAGGTGGGCGCCCGGTCGGCCGGGGATGGCGGTGGTGGGCCAGACCGCCTCGGCGGAGGCGGAATAGGACTCGGGGTTCTCGGGTTGCACTCGGCGGCTCCTCGTCTGGCGGTGGCGGGCTGGCATGCCCGTGCCGCCGGGTCGGTTCGCATCGGATTGGTGGGGAGTCATCGGGCCTCCGGCGTTGCACCGCCGGGGGCTCTCCCTCTTCTCGCGGGCGTTCGGACACCGCGAGGGAACACGGACAGTACGTCCACGCCCCGCCACAGTCCAGCGTTTCTGTGTCAGCTCAGCGCAGAACTGTCTGCTACGCTCCCGCCCCTTCACGCCGCCAGACCCAGCAGCTGCAACAGATCGGCGGTCACCACTCGGTAGGCGTTGCCCAGCCGCAGCACCTTGCACGGGTACTGGCCGCGCTTCGCCAGCTCGTACCCCTTGCTACGCCCGAGCCCCAGAGCCCGATTGCCCGTGTCCAGGTCAACCGATACGGGGAGAGCGAGCAGCTCCTCCCGGCTCATCCCCTTCGCGCCCTTCGGTCGTCCGGCCGTCGTGTCTTCGCGCATGCAGTGCGCCCCTTTCCGTGCAGCCCTCGGCGAACGCGGTCGTCACATCCGTCTCCAGGCGCCTACAAACCAGGATGACGAAGTTAATGTGTCTGCATGACACAACGCGGTTTCGATGATGGAAGTGACGAGGACGACGTCCCGGAGTGGGCGGACCGGGTCAAGGCCAACGTGGCCGGCGAAGTTCGGCGCAGGAGGAAGGAGATGGGATGGAGCGCGCAGGAACTGGCGGACCGGTGCGAGCAGCTCGGGCATCCCATCCCGCGCAACGTGATCGCCAACATGGAGTCCGGCCGCCGGGCCAATCTCCCGCTGGTGGACGTCATGGTCCTGGCCGCCGCGCTGGAGACGTATCCGGTCTGCCTGGTCTTCCCTGTCGGCTACGTCGAGGAGACCCAGGAGCTTCCGTTCCAGCACCTCGTGCCCACCTGGGACGCCCTGCGCCGCTTCACCGGCGAAGAGGACGTGTTCGGCTACGACGCGGGCCTGGTCCCCGACTTCGAGGCCCACGCCAGCCTCGTGAGCACTGCCCTCGCCGCGCTAGAAGAGGAAGAACGGGCACGGTTCGCAGCCAAGACGGCCACCAGCCGCGCCCAGCAGGAAGAAGCTGAGCGCCAGCGGGCCAAGTACGCCGATCAGGCCATCTCCGCCAAGTACAGCCTCCGCCACCTCCGACGCGATCTCCGCGAGGAGGGGGCCATCCCACCCGATCTGCCACCCGCACTGGGCGACGTCGACGCGCCCGAACCCGATACCGACACCCCGGAGGAACGCCTTTGAAGGGCTCTACCTACCGCCGCTGCTCGTGCCGCGACCCGAAGACCGGCAAGGAACTCGGCTCCTCCTGCCCGAAGCGCAAAAGCCGGAAGCACGGTTACCACTCCATACGCCAGGAGCTGCCACCCCGCGAGGACGGCACCCGCCGCTCCTTCAGCCGCGCTGGCTACGAGTCCCTGAAGGACGCCCAGTCGGACCTCGACCACGTCCGCGCTCTGCTCGCCCTGGCGGACAAGGACGACCCCGACAGCCTCCAGCGCCTCGTCGCCCTGCTGGAGGAGGTCGCAGCCGAGAAGGCCCCACTGCCGGCCATCGAGGAGACCCGCCGCCGTCTACGGGCGGGCCTGGCCCTCCGTGGCAGCCTCACCGTCGGCGAGTGGCTGGACCAGTGGTTCGCCGCGAAGAAGCGCCGCAAGACCACGCTCAACGGCTACGCCTCCCACATCCGCGTCCACTTGAAGCCGCGCATCGGGCACGTACGCCTTGACCGCCTCAACGTCGGCCACCTGGTGGAGATGTTCGACGGGATAGCCGACGACAACGAGGTCATCGCAGCCGAGAACGAGGCCCGCCGCGAGCAGATCGCCCGCTGCAAGCCGAGTAAGCCCGGCCGCCCCGTAGGAGCCGAGCGGAAGCTGCTCGCGGCCGAGCGGGCCAAGCTCGCGGAGATGAAGCCGTTCCGGAAGATCACCGGCCCGGCATCCCGTCAGGCGATCCGCCGCACCCTGCGCGCGGCCCTGAACTCCGCGATCGCCCAGCAACTCATCACCTTCAACCCGGCGTCCCACGTCGAGTTGGAGTCCGGCAAGCGCCCGAAGCCGCTTCTCTGGACCGATGAACGAGTCCGGCGCTGGCGCGAGACGGGCGAGATCCCCGGTCCGGTGATGGTGTGGACCCCGCAGCAGTTCGGCGCCTTCCTCGACGCGGCCGAGGGCGACCGCCTGTACGCGATCTTCCACCTCATGGGTACCCGCGGCCTCCGTCGCGGCGAGGCGGTCGGCCAGGACTGGCACGAGATCGACCTCGACGCCGGCCTCATCACGCCCGCCAAGGAGATCGTCGTGGACGGCTGGGACCCCTACGAGTCAGAGCCCAAGACGGACGGAAGCGCGAACACGATCGCGCTCGACAGCACGACCATCTCCGAACTGCGCGACCACAAAGGCCGCCAAAAGAAGGAGCGCGCACAGTGGGGCGACGCCTGGCGGGACACCGGCAAGGTCTTCACGAAAGAAGACGGCTCCTGGCTCCATCCCGGCACGGTCTCCGAGACCTTCCGCCGCATCCTCGCCACGACCGACCTGCCGCCCATCACCCTGCGGGACCTACGCCACGTCACCGCGACGCTCACGCACGGGGGCGGCGGAGACATCCACACGGTGAAGGAGACGCTGCGGCACTCCACCATCACGCTGACCTCGGACACGTACACGAGCCTGCTCCCTGAGCTGGACCGTGAAATCGCGGAGAAGGCGGCTGCGTTGGTCCCACGCCGCCTTCGAAGCGACACCGAGTAGGCATGGTGGATGTCGGTGTCCGAATCCCACAACCGGGCCCTGCGGTCTGGGGATGCGGAGGCACGCAGGGTGCCGTCGGCTGGCTCCTCGCGCACCTGACACAGAAGCCGTACGCACCTGTTGCCCGGATGAGCGTAATGATCTGAACAATCCGGATAGGGCGCGTATCCTCCGTAGATCGCAGTGTGTGATCAGGAAGGGGACTCTGATGGCCGTTCATGCCGCCGCAGACGATGGTGAAGACGACGAGGTACCCGGCACCGGCAACGAAGTCGAGCCAGCATCGACGAGTCCTGACCCGGCAGTGGCCGCCGTCGCAAAGATCATCGATACCAGCAGGATCTACGGCGATCTCTTCCGCCAGCTGCAGACAGGGCCGGCGTTTCAGGCCACGAAATGGCTGCAGGACCAAGACCTGCTGGGTACCAGGAAGCTCCTGGCCAACGTCCAGAAGAGCATGTTCCCGAGTGCTCTTACGGGATATGCCGCAGGACTGCGTTCGATGGACCAGTTTGCAGGGAGGGAACATCTCAAGTACCTGAAGGCGACGGCCGCGCTCAGCGAGTCGGCCGTCGGACCGGGCACCTTGTCTGCTTGGCGGACGTCTCTTCAGATCGAGAGCGTCATAGGCGAGATCATCAAGGGCCCCGTCTTCAAGGTACCGATGCCCCCGGTGTGGGCTACGGAGGAGTTCCGCAAGAGCCTCGGTCTCACGGTCCACCGCCAGGTGTATATGACGGACTGGCTGGCTCGGATGGACTCCGGCCGCGGCCTGCTGTCGGAGATCAGCAGCCGTCCTCTGTCGTTGTACCGGGACTACGTGGGCAGCCTCGGAGATAGTCCGACACGCTTTGAGCTCGACTCCTCCCTGCACACTGGTCTGGGAGTAAACGGGCTGCTGGGAGCAGACGCGCTCAGCTCTGAGACCGTTCTGGGCGACGCCGACCTAGAGGTGGAAGTCGCCGACCGCGTCGACGATCTGCTCTCCCCTCAGCAGGCCGGGCGTCTCGATGTTCTGGAAGACCTCCGCAGAGCGCTGACGTCCATCGACACGAAGGTCGTGGAGATGCTTGAGGGCGGATGGCATGTCGTCCGCCAGGCCCCACCGGCCGCTGCCGAGATGGCCGCCCAGTGCGCTGTGGAATCCATTGACAGGGCTATCCGTGCGGCTGCCCCGGACAGCGAGGTTGAGAAGTGGCTGCCTACGTCGGGGCGTCCTGAGAAGGAATGGCGGTCGTCCAACGGCCGGCTCACCCGCGCCGTGCGGATCCGCTACATCATGCGTGGGCACAAGGACGAAGCGAAGATGACGTGCACCCTGGTGGACAACATCATCGCCCTGCAAACGCAGGCCACTGCGCGCGCCCAAGCCATCAAGCACGCTTCGGCGGGCGACTTGTCCATGGCTCGTTGTCTGCTGGGGACAGCAGAACACATTCTGACGGTGCTGTTCGTCATCGAGAGGGACTAGATCTTGGGCCGGGAGGCTTCGCACCGCGCCGCTGCGAAGCCTCACACGCGTATCCGCGGGGGATCGTCAGGCAGCACTGAACGTCCGACGGGCATTCCCGCTGAGCAGCATGCGAACCGACTCGGTTTCTGAGGCCCCCAATGCCTCGAAGACCTCAAGGGCTTCACGCCAGCAGACCTGCGCGCGACCAGGCTGACCGATACCGCTCAGGGCGCGGCCAAGGACGACGAGGACGTTGGCCCGGCGCCACTCCCCGCCGATGCCTCGCAGCACGGTCAGCGCCATCTCAGCGTTGGCCGCGGCCTGCGCCGAGCGCCGCGCGGCAAGGTCGACCTCGGCCAGGCGGAACAGACTCATGCCCTCCCACAGGCGCTGACGACTGTCGCGGAACACCCCCAGGGCCTCGTGGAGGCAGTCGGCCGCAGAGTCCAGCTCTCCGCTCTGAGTGAGGGCCAGGCCGAGTGCGTAACGGCCGTTGGCGCCGCGCAAGGAGTTGCCCATGGCGTCATAGATGTCGATGCCTTGCCGGGCCAGCGCGACGGCGCTCGTCGTCCGTCCGGTGGCAAGGTGAATCCGCGACAGGTTGCAGAGGGCGCCGGCTTCTCCGGGGCGGTCACGCAGGGCGCGGAAGTGTTCAATGGCCTGGGAGAGGTATGTTTCTCCGTCTCTGTGCCGGTTCTGGTAGAGCGCGATGATCCCCCTGCTGTTGAGCGCGTCACCGGTGGTCCAGGAGTCACCGGTTGATCCGGCGAGCCGTACCGCCGCGTGCGCTTCTAGCTCCGCCTCCCCGAAACGCCCTACGAAGGAGTGTAGTTGGGCAAGGATCGCTCGTGTCCGTGCCTCGGTCCGCGCGTCTCCGTGATCCACAGCAGCGTCCAGCAGGACCATGACTACGGACTCGTAGCGCAGGAAGGCACTGCCGGACTCGGCGAGGTCACGCACCGCGAGCAAGAGATCGACCCCCTTGCGCAACTCACCCAATGCGACAGCCTGACGGGCCGCCGACAGTAGTGGCGTTGCTTCGCTGAACAGCCAGTCCAGAGCCGCATCGCGATGGGTGAAGCGCAGCCCGCCGTCGGCGGTCGGCTCCAGCTGGTCGACCAATTGGTCGCCAGGCCGTTCCAGCGCATACACACCCACCGCGGTGGCCAAGTAGAAGTCGAGCAGACGCGACATCGCCGCGTCTCGCTCGCTCGGCGGCCACTCGTCTCTTTCCGCGCAGGAACGTGCGTAGAGGCGGACCAGGTCGTGGTACCGATACCGCCCAGGGGCTGCCGACTCCAGCAAGGACGTGTCGACGAGGGACTCCAACAAGTCCTCCGCCTCCTCCACTGGTAGGTCGAGGACTGCTGCAGCCGCCGCAAGCGAGATGTCCGGCCCGTCTGCCAGACCCAGCAACCGGAACGCTCGCGCCTGAGCCGGCTCCAACTGCCCGTACCCCAGCTCGAAGGTCGCCTTGACCGCCAAGTCCCCGGCCTGCAGCTCATCAAGGCGCCGACGTTCGTCCGCCAGCTTGGCCGCGAGGACCGAGACCGTCCATGTACGGCGAGAAGCCAGGCGCGACGCCGCAATGCGAATCGCCAGCGGCAGGAAGCCGCACGCCGCCACCACGTCCAGCGCCGCCTTCCGCTCCGAGGCCACCCGCTCCTCGCCCACGATCTTCGTAAACAGGGACAGCGCCTCCTCCGGCGACATGACGTCTAGGTCCACCAAATGGGCGCCCGCCAGGTCGACCATCCGCACCCGCGAAGTCACCAGAACCGCGCAGCCCTCCGTGCCGGGGAGTAGGGGACGTACTTGCGCCGCGTCCCGAGCGTTGTCCAACAGCACCAGCACCCGTCGCCCGTCCAGGACCGAGCGGTACAGAGCGGTCCGTTCCTCAAGGGAGTCTGGGATGGCCGAGTCGCCTTTCCCCAGGGCCCGCAAGAACGCCCCGAGCACTGTCTCCGGCTCCACCGCCCGCGCGCCGGCGCCCTGGAGGTCGACGTACAACTGCCCGTCCGGGAAGGACCCCCGCGTCTGGTGGGCGATGTGCACGGCCAGGGTCGTCTTGCCGACCCCACCGATTCCCGCCAACGCCGAGATCGCCAACACTCGGCCCTCTACCGAGGCCAGCACCTCCCCCAACTCAGCCACAAACGCGGCACGGCCGGTGAAGTCCTGAATACTGGGAGGGAGTTGGGCGGGGCGTACCGGCACTGCAGCCGGTTCTACCTTCGGGGCGGACGGTTCTGCCAGGCTCGGGTCGGCCTGGAGGATGCGTTGTTGCAGCTCGCGCAGGCTCGAGCGCGGGTCGACGCCGAGTTCGTCTGCCAGCAGGCGACGCGTGTCCGCGTACACCGCCAGCGCCTCCGCCTGCCGACCGCTGCGGTACAGCGCCAACATGAGCAACTCACGCAGCCGCTCCCGCAGCGGATGTGCAGCCGTCAGGGCCGTGAGTTCAGAAATGGCCTCCGCGTAGTGGCCCTGCTCCAGTTCCATGTCCAGTCGGGATTCGAGCAGTTGGAGTCGCCACTCCTCCAAGCGCACCCGGTATGTCTCGGCAAACGGGCCGGGCACCCCGGACAGCGGCTCTCCGTCCCACAGAACCAGCGCCTGGTTGAGCAGGTCGCGGGCGTGGCTCAGGTCACCAGCCGTCTTCGCCTTCTCCGCCTCGGTCGCACAGTCCTGCGCCACCGCCAGGTCCAAGGCCCCGTCACGCAGACCCCGGATCGCGTAGCCACCCGACTCGCTGACCAGCACCCCAGGGTCGAGGACCTTCCGCAGGCGGGAGGCGTACGTCCGGACAGCGGCCAGCGCCTGCGACGGGGGCTCTTCACCCCACAAAGCGCCGATCAGTTCGGCTGCAGTCGCCGTACGACCCTCGCGCAGGAGTAGAGCGGCCAACAGACCACGCTGTTGGGGGGATCCGGTGCTCAGCGGCTCATCGCCGCGCCAAGCCCGCACTGGCCCGAGTACGCTGAAGCGCAACGCTGCTGACTTGGCTACCGGCTCGTCCGGCGACTTGACGCGACGCCGCTCCGGTACCCGTGGTACGCCGTCCATCGCTGCCTCCCCTGCCGTCAGCGTATCAACTCGTTTAGCAGACGTATATGGATCGTTTATTGGCGCCTGCGAGCATCGACCAACCGCACTCTGTGACTTGCCCAGTCCGGGGCTGCGCTGAGCCGGGGTCCCCCGGGAGTGGCATCCCGGGCCCCCGGCCGCCCGACGGCTTCAGTCTGCCCCTTTTCTCAACTCTGGCTCATCTGAGGCTCTTTGAGCTACCGTCATCCCAATGCCGCCGTACCGCGGGTGGACTGGGCTCCTGCCAAGGGCCCTTGACGGTCTGTCTGTTGACGCGTGCCGCAGATCCGGACTGGGCAAAAGTCATAGGGAGAACGAGCGCTGTCATGCAATCAATCAGTCCACCTGTGCTTTTGGCCGGAGTCGTAGTGACTCTGGCCTATTTTGTATTGGTCGGTTACCTCGTCAGGTCGTTGAGGTCCAACAAGCGGCTGCCTGTAGTGATCGCGGCCCTGACGGGACTCGTGGGCGCACTTCCCGCGGTGCTCTACGCCCTGTACTCCGCACTCAACATCGTGGCATAGGCGCCTACCCCGGATTCAGATCCGGCCTGGGGAAGCGGTTGCTCAACCAAGCCGCTTCCCCAGGCGCTCAAGTCCTGCCCACAGACTCGCCTAGTCGTTGTGCCGTGTCCGGTGCATCGTCACGAGGACACTGATCAGACATGAACGGTCATCGGGCCGTTGCCAGCTGAACCACGGGCGGACGGGCAGGTTCCTGACGATCGCAAAACGACGTCGTTGGCGCCGTGAGCTCGACGCTTGTGTGCGCCGACTCCGCCACGGCATGGGCCACAAGTACGGCATCGGGGTGGAACACAGGCGCGGCCGGGCGAGGTGATGGGCCAGCTCCGTGGTAACACTGGCCACGAAGATCCACCTCGTCTGTGACACCAGGGCCGACCGCCAGCCGTCGCGGCCACTGCCGTGAGCATCGACGACTGCACCAGTTCGAGGCGGTGACGGCCCGCATCCCGGCTCCGCCGCGAACTCGTCGCGGCGAATGAGGACTGTTCGAGCGCGGAGATCCGTGCTTCCCGCGCCGACGAAGCATCGCCGCAGAGAGGCCCTACGACCTTGGCTCCCCTGACGGCTGCGAGTGATCAGCGGCACGTTGCTGCCTGACGGGCCGATCAATCAGCCGACTCACGACGTCAGCCTCACTCCCCTGCTCGAACACCCGCTCACGCATCGCTCACGCAGAACCCCGAAAACGCCACAGCGCCCGACCCGACCGAAGCCGACTCGGACGCTGCACCGCAGGTCAGAGGGGATATCCCCCACCCGCGAACCGTAGGCCCTGTGGGACTCGAACCCACAACCAATGGATTAAAAGTCCACTGCTCTGCCAATTGAGCTAAGGGCCCAGGCGATGTTGCCTACCCGAGCATAGCCGGACGAGGCCGGGACTCCGATCGGGTATCGGTGACCCGGCCGCGTCGGGGGGGCCGCAAAAAGGTTCGCCGCAGAACAGAACGGGCGGAAGATCGGCGGGAGCGGAGCGGAATGGCGCGTGCGGGCTCCGCGCGGACGCCCGAAGTCGCCGCCCGCGACGCCCCATACGCCTCTCACGAGCTCCCCCACTCGGCACCCCGCACGCCTCACGCGAGCCTCCCCCACCTCGACGCGGCGGTGCGCGAGGCCGGCTGATCGCCCTACCGCAGCGCCCCATACCCCGCACACCCGCCTAGCCCACCCAGCGTCCCGCCCGCCTCACCCCCATCCGCCCCCAGGGCTTCGCCTACCCCGCCCGGGCTCCGGACCCGCCCCCTACGGATCCACCGGCTCCGGTGCCCCCTCCCTCCCCTTCGCCCGCGCCACGTTCCGTTCGTGTTCCGGGTTGAGGAACCAGTGCCTGGCCGAGGCCGTCCACCAGATCGCGGCGAAACCGAGGACCACCAGCACGGCGACGGGGGCGTAGTTGAAGGTCTCCCAGGTGACGGGAGAGACCTGGGGGAGCATGAAGAGGACGGTGATGACGAAGACCCAGGTCACCGAGATCACGCCGATCGTCCGCGACCAGCGGCCCAGATGCCACGGCCCGCGCTCGAACGCGTCGCCCTTCCGGAGCCGCAGCAGTGTCGGGATGACGTAGGCGATGTAGAGGCCGATCACCGCGATGGACGTGACGGCCGCGTACGCCGTCACGTTGATCAGATACGGCAGGCCGAGGACGAGCGCGCCGCCCGCCGCCAGCCACACCGCCGCGACGGGCGTCCGGGTGCGCGGGCTGACCGTGTGCCAGACGTGCGAGAACGGCAGCGCCCCGTCGCGCGAGAAGGCATAGATCATGCGGCTGTTGGCCGTCACGGACGCCATGCCGCAGAAGAGCTGCGCGCCGATGATGACGAGGAGCAGCAGCTTTCCGGCCGTCGCCCCGAGCGCGTCCATGAGGATCTGGGCGGGCGGCACCCCCGTCGCCGACTTCAGCGCACCGTCGTACGACTGGATCGCGAAGGTGAAGCCGAGCAGCAGGACGAGCCCCGCCACCCAGGACGTCCAGATGGAGCGGACGATGCCCTTGGGGCCGGCCGTGGACGCGTCGTGCGTCTCCTCGGTCATGTGCGCGGAGGCGTCGTACCCGGTGAAGGTGTACTGCGCCATCAGCAGACCCAGGAGGACGACGTAGAACGCGCTGCCCCAGCCCGTGTTGTTGACGAACTCCGTGAAGACGAACGACGCCGAGCGGTGGTCGTCGGGGACGAGCGCCAGGGCGCCCACGATCACCACGACGCCCAGGACGTGCCACCACACGCTGATGCTGTTCAGCAGACCGACGATACGGACGCCGAAGGTGTTCAGCAGGCCGTGCAGCAGCAGGATCGCCGCGAACAGCAGGATCGTGCGGCCGGGGGTCACCTCGAAGCCGAACTCCAGGTTCAGGTACGCGGCCAGGAACGACGCCGCGCCGAAGTCGATGCCGGCGGTCACGGCGACCTGGCCGAGCACGTTGAACCAGCCCGTGAACCAGGCCCAGGCCGCCGCGGTCCGGGGCGGCGCCAGCCGGTGCGACCAGAAGTACAGGCCCGCGGAGGTCGGGTACGCCGAACAGATCTCGGCCATCGCGAGGCCGACGAACAGCGTCATCAGCCCGACCCCGACCCAGCCCCAGGTGATCACCGCCGGGCCGCCGGTGTTCATGCCGAACAGGTACAGGGTCATGCAGCCGGACAGGACGGAGATGATCGTGAAGGAGACCGCGTAGTTCGAGAACGCGGACATACGGCGTGCGAGGACCTGGGTGTAGCCCAGCTGGGCCAGCCGTTCCTCGTCCGACACCGCGACCGACACCGAGTCCGGAGCCGAGGCCCCGGGCGCCCCACGGGCAATGTCGTCATCTGTCATGCCCCCAGCAATTCCCTTGCCGGTGGCGTGACATGCGTCACAAGGTGGCTGGAAATCGGTCCAGCACCCACCGCCACCGCCGCCGCCCCGGGGCGCCCCACGTGAACCGCGCCGGTGCGCCAGACGTGAGCCGCGCCGATGCGTCACGCGAGAGACGCGCCAGTGCGTCACACACGAGAAACGCCGTGGCCCCCACCCGGAAGGTGGGGGCCACGGCGTTCACAGACCAGGCGCTCGGCTCGGATCAGCCGTTGCGCTTCCAGCGCGGCTTGTCCTCGCGGCGGCCGAAGGAGCCGGTGCCACGGTGGTCGTCACGGCGGCCGTACGGACGCTCGTGGCCGCCGGAGCGGAAGCCCGGGCGGTCGCCCTGGCGGTCCCGGTTGAACGGGCGGTCGCTGCCCCGGTGCCCACCGCGCTCGTCCCGGCGGTCGAAGGAGCGGCCACCACGGTCGAACCCACGGTCCCGGTTGTCGCGGTTGAAGCCGCCGCGGTCGTCCCGGCGCTCGAAGGAACGCCCACCACGGTCGTCACGCCGGTCGTCGCGACGGAAACCGCCACGGTCGTCCCGACGCTCACCCCGGTTGTCACGGTTGTCGCGGTTGAAGCCGCCGCGGTCGTCCCGGCGCTCGAAGGAACGCCCACCACGGTCGTCACGCCGGTCGTCACGGCGGAAGCCGCCACGGTCGTCCCGACGCTCACCCCGGTTGTCACGGTTGTCACGGTTGTCGCGGTTGAAGCCGCCACGGTCGTCCCGGCGCTCGAAGGAACGCCCACCACGGTCGTCCCGGCGGTCCTCACGGCGGAACCCGCCCCGGTTGTCACGGTCGTCCCGGCGGAATCCACCGCGGTCGTCGCGACGCTCGTACGACGAGGAACGCCCGTACGACGAACCCGCGCCCCCGGACCGCTCCTCACGCTCGAACCGCCCACCGCGCTCGGCCCGGTCGGTCCGCTCGAACCGCTCGGACTTCTCCGCCTTCTCCGCGCGCTCGACGCGCTCCACGTCCTGGGCGGCCGGCTGCTCCGGCACGGACACCTCGGACAGCACCGCGGCGTCGACGACGGCCGCGGCCGCCTCGACGACGGCGGCAGCGCCCTCGCCCGACTCCTCGGCGCGCGCCTGGGCGATCGCCGCCTTCGGGTCCTCGCCCCGCTCCCGCGCGGCGCGCGCGGTCAGCCGGTCGGCCTCCTCGCGCAGCTCGGCGGCGCGGCGCGTGGCCCGCTCCAACTGCTTGGTGAGGTGAGCGACCTCACGCTCGGCCTGCTGCGCGGCGTTGCCGGCGGACTCGGCCTGGACCTCGGTCATCGACCGGGCGCCGGTGATCTCGGCGACCTCCGGGTCGAAGGCGGCACCGCCCTGGATGATGTGGCGCGAGGCGTCGACGCCCGCGTCCTCCATCAGCCGGAAGATCTGCCGCCGCTGGTGCGGGAGCGACAGGGACACCACGGTGCCCGTGCGCCCGGCGCGCGCCGTACGGCCGGCGCGGTGCAGGTAGTCCTTGTGGTCGCCCGCCGGGTCCACGTTCAGCACCAGGTCGATGCCGTCGACGTGGATGCCGCGCGCCGCGACGTCCGTGGCCACGAGGACGTTGACGTACCCGTCCTTGAAGTCGGCGAGGGTGCGCGTCCGCGCGCCCTGCGTCATGCCGCCGTGCAGCGCGTCGGCCTTCACACCGGCGTCGCGGAGCTGCTCGGCAACGCGGTCGGCGCCCAGCTGGGTCCGGACGAAGATGATCGTGCGGCCCTTGCGGGAGGCGATCGCGGCGGTGACCGGCGCCTTGTCCTTGGGCTTCACGACGAGGATGTGGTGCGACATGGTCGTCACCGCGCCCTGCGCCGCGTCCACCTCGTGACTGACCGGGTTGGTGAGGTACCGGTCGACGAGGGTCTTGATCTCGTTCTCCATGGTCGCGGAGAAGAGCATCCGCTGACCGCCGGCCGGGACCTGGTCGAGCAGCTCGGTGACCTCGGGCAGGAAGCCCAGGTCGGACATCTGGTCGGCCTCGTCGAGGACGGCGATCCGCACGTCCTCCAGGGAGCAGGCGCCGCGGTTGATGATGTCGCGGAGACGGCCCGGGGTGGCGACGAGGATGTCGACGCCGCGCTCCAGGGCGTAGATCTGGTTGCCCATGGACGTACCGCCGCAGACGACCTTCATCTTCAGGCCGAGGACGTCGCCGTAGGGCTGGAGTGCGTCGGCGACCTGCATGGCCAGCTCACGGGTCGGCGTGAGGATGACGGCGCGCGGCTTGTGCTTCTGGGTGTGCCCGCCGGCCAGCGTGGCCAGCGTCGGCAGACCGAAGGAGAGGGTCTTGCCGGAGCCGGTGCGGCCACGGCCGAGGATGTCCTTGCCGACCAGGGCGTCCGGGATGGTCGCGGCCTGGATCGGGAAGGGGGTGGTCACGCCGTTCTGGGCGAGCTTGCGCACGACGCCCTCGGGGAGACCCAGGTCCGCGAAGGTGACCGTGGGGGTCTCCTCGACGACCTCGTTCTCGCCGTTCTCGGGCACGACGACGTGATCAGTACTGGAAATGGACATGCGTATGCGAAACCTTCCGGAGTCTCATCGGCACGCGCCCGTCAACTCCGTGATTCGCACACGACCGCCTCGATGCGGTCCGCCACGGCAAGGGAGAGTACGCGCCACACGGCGCGCTTCTGCATTGGCGCCGGGCAAATGGGATCAAACGATCTACCACCATACGCACCCTCCACCCCTAAAGGCAAACCGAGCCGATACCCGCAGGTCAGAAGGCGAGCAGTGGAGCGGAGCTGGGAAAGCCAGACCCTTCGCGGGGCCGACCAAGGAACGGTCCACCGGGCCACAGCACCCCCGAAGGGCCCGGGGAGCAGCCCCTCGACCGCCCCGGGGCAGCCTGCGAGGGCCCGGCGCCAGAGGCCCGAACGGGCCCCTGAACGACGTCGCGTGGCGCAGGCCACTGGTGACGTCCCCCACTCCGCACCAAGGCACGCCAGGCCGCGCCCCTCACAGCACCCCACCCCACCCCACCGCCGTCCGCTCCCGCGCGCGCCCGCACCCCCGGCTCACGCCGCATCCCCGGCCTCCGGTGCCGGCTCGCGCTCCATCAGTTGCGCTCCCTGATCGTGCGCGGACGACGACGGCTCGGCCGAAGGCTCCGGTGCCGGTGACTCCGGTGGATTCGACGGCTCGGGCGGCTCCGGCGCGGCCGTGGAGGGCGCGGCCGTCGGCTCCCCCTTCGTCGGCTCCGGCGCGGGCGGCCGCTCGCCGCCCCCGTCGCCCTTCCCGCCCTTCCCGCCCTTCCCGCCCTTCGGCGGCTTCGCCTTCTTGGGCGGCTTGGCACCCTCGGACGCCGCCGCCGACGCGGAGGCCGAAGGGGACCCGGAAGGGTGGGGCGAGCCCGAGGGGTGCGGCTTGCCGCGCCCAACCTGGTACCCCGTACCGCCGCCGCCCGTCACGGCGGCACCCCCGTCCGGCCGCTCACCGCCCCGCTGTCCGGCGGAGGGGGAGGGGCCTGGGTTCCGCCCGTCGTCCCCCACGCTCATGCAGCCGGCGGCCGCGGCGACGGCCATGACCGTGGCGGCCAGACGAACGGGTACGTACAAGGCGCGCACGGCGGCCACCTCCGTGGGGGGCGGAAAGAGGAGTCCCCCTGCTCAACTCCCGCCGCCCGCAAGAAGACACGCGCGGGGCCCACCCGCCGCGTCACCGCCACCCCACGCCGCGGCCCCCGCCCAGAAGCCCCCGAGACCCGCGGTTCGGATCATGCCCGCCCCGCGGGCACGGGGGCGCCCGGCGTCGATCCCTCAGCCCGGGGCATCCGGCGTCCGGCATCCGGCATCCAGCGTCCGTCCTCGGCAGCGATCACCCAGCCGGCGTCACCGCTGCCGACGGACCTCAGCCGTACCCCAGGGCGTGCAGCCGGGCGTCGTCGATACCGAAGTGGTGGGCGATCTCGTGCACCACGGTCACCTCGGTCTCCGCGACGACGTCCTCCCGCGTCTCGCACATCCGTAGCGTCGGCCCCCGGTAGATCGTGATCCGGTCCGGCAGCACCCCCGCGTACCACTCCCCGCGATCCGTGAGCGGGGTCCCCTCGTACAGCCCGAGCAGCCCAGGGTCGTCGGCGGGCGGCTCGTCCTCGACGAACACCGCCACGTTGTCCATCAGCCGCGTCAGCTCCGGCGGGATCCGGTCCAACGCCTCGGCGACCAGCTCCTCGAACTCCTCGCGCGTCATCTCCAGCACAGGCCCATTGTCGGGCACGACCCGCGCGTACGAGAGATACGGGTCACACGACGGCCACGAGGGGCGCGGCACCGGAACGGGGCCCGGTCCCCAATCCCCCGCATATCCCCCCACCTCCCTGGGCATACGGCCCCAATGGTCCGCGTCCCCGCCGCAACAGCCACCACCGTGACCACCTTCCGTACGACCCTTCGCCGCCTCCGCCGGGCGCTGCCGCGGTCCACCCGTGCCGCCGCCCGCCGGAGCCGCTCGCGCGGCCCGCACCCGGCCGTCGACTCGGCGCGGCGCCCCCGCCCGTGGGCCCGCGCGCTCGGCCTGGTCACCGTCGTCGTGGTCGGCGCCTGGCTGGGCCTGCTGGTCGTGGGCAACGTACGGACGCCCGTCGGGCCGATGAACACCACGATGACGCTGCGCCCCTCGCTCACCGGCGGCACGAAGATCAACGTCTCCCCGCTGGGCGCGCTGGAGCTGAGCAGCCACCACGCCCCCGTACGCCTCGACGTCAACGTCGACCAGCTGGACCCGGACCGCGCGCAGGCCCTGGTCGACCACCCCGAGCGGATCTCGGGCCTCCAGGACGAGATCGCGTCGGACGTGCGGCGCGGCACGCTGGGCCTGGCCCTGCGGTCGAGCGTCGCCGTCGTCACCGGGGCGACCGCGCTGGGGCTCGCCGTGTACCGCCGCCCCCGCCGCGCCCTCGCCGCCGGCGGCCTGGCCCTCGGTCTGCTCGCCGCCTCCGGGGGCACCGCCGCCGCCACCTGGAACCCGAACTCGGTCCTGGAGCCCAAGTTCTCGGGGCTGCTCTCCTCCGCGCCCTCCCTGGTCGGCAACGCGCGCAGCATCGTCACGGAGTTCGACGTCTACCAGAAGGAACTGGCCCGCCTGGTGACGAACGTGACCAAGCTGTACGACGTCACGTCCACCCTCCCCACGTACCAGCCGGACCCGACCACCATCCGCGTCCTGCACGTGTCCGACATCCACCTCAACCCCGCGAGCTGGAAGATCATCGCCTCCCTGGTGGAGCAGTACGAGATCAACGTCATCGTCGACTCGGGCGACACCATGGACCACGGCACCGCCGCCGAGAACGCCTTCCTGGACCCGATCGCCGACCTCGGGGCGCCGTATGTCTGGGTGCGCGGCAACCACGACTCCCGGGAGACCCAGCGCTATCTGGAAGGCGTCGAGAACACCCACGTCCTCGACGAGGGGAAGGCGGTGAACGTGGGCGGACTGCGCTTCGCGGGCATCGGCGACCCGCAGTTCACCCCGGACCGCTCCACGGACAAGGCGGGGCTGCCCTCGGAGGAGGCGGCCGGACAGCGGCTGGCGCGGGCGCTGCGCGCCCAGAAGGCGGCCGGCACCCCCGTGGACATCGCGATCGCCCACAACCCGGACGCGGCCCGCGAGACGGACGGGGAAGTCCCGCTCGTGCTCGCCGGGCACCTGCACCACCCGGAGATGGAGATCCTGGACGAGGGCACCCGCCTCCGCATCGAGGGCTCGACGGGCGGCAGCGGGCTGCGTGCCCTGGAGGGCGACTACCCGGATCCGATCGAGACCTCGGTCCTGTACCTGGACCGCGACACCCACCGCCTCCAGGCCTGGGACGAGATCAAACTCGGGGGTCTGGGGCTGACGACAGCCGAGGTCAGCCGCCATCTGCCGAAGGAGAACCAGCCGGGCGCGACCCAGTCCCCGTCCCCCTCCGGAAGCCCCTCCCCCGAGGACCCGTCCGGCACCCCCTCAGGCACGCCGCCGAGCACGTCACCCGGCGGGACGGCCACCCGTTCCCCGGGCCGCCCGTAAACCGTTTTGGCGATACCTCCCGCCATCCCATATGCTTCTCACGTCCCCGACGCGCTGATGAAGCGCCCACGGCGGGCCGATAGCCCTCATCGTCTAGCGGCCTAGGACGCCGCCCTTTCAAGGCGGTAGCACGGGTTCGAATCCCGTTGGGGGCACGCAAGAACGTGTGCGACACTGTCGTACGCAACCTTGGTCCTGTGGAGCAGTTTGGAGTGCTCGCCACCCTGTCAAGGTGGAGGCCGCGGGTTCAAATCCCGTCAGGACCGCTCGGTGTTTCACGTGAAACACCGTGGCTGGGTAGCTCAGTTGGTACGAGCGTCCGCCTGAAAAGCGGAAGGTCGCCGGTTCGACCCCGGCCCCAGCCACAACCGCCCTGACCAGGGCCTGAGCCCCTCTCCGGTATCAGCGGAGAGGGGCTCTTCCGTGTCGCTCACGCCGACCGGCACGCCAACGATCCGTCGGAGTGGGTCCCCCCGCTCGCGGCCGAAGGGCCCGCCGCGGGCCGCGGACGCAAAAGCGTTCGCCCGTCGTTTCGTCGAGGTGAGATCCTGGACGGCGTATGTCTACGCCACCTGCCCCCGCCCTCGGCGCCCTCGCCACCCGCCTGGCCGAGCTGTCCCTGCGCGACGCGCACCGGCTCGGGCGCAGGCTCGAAGGCGCGCGCAAGATCCGTAAACCCGAGGCCCAGGCCGCCGTCCTCGCCGAGATCGAGGCCGAGGTCGCCAAGGGCGAGGCCCGCATGGCCGAGCGCGCGGCCCGCGTGCCGGCCGTCTCGTACCCCGAACAGCTGCCCGTCAGCCAGAAGAAGGACGAGATCGCGGCCGCCATCCGCGACCACCAGGTGGTCATCGTGGCCGGTGAGACCGGCTCCGGCAAGACCACCCAGATCCCGAAGATCTGCATGGAGCTGGGGCGTGGCGTCCGCGGCATGATCGGGCACACCCAGCCCCGCCGGATCGCCGCCCGCACGGTCGCCGAACGCGTCGCGGAGGAGCTGGACACCCCGCTGGGGGAGGCCGTCGGCTGGAAGGTCCGCTTCACCGACCAGGTCAACCAGGACTCGACCTTCGTCAAGCTGATGACGGACGGCATCCTGCTCGCCGAGATCCAGACGGACCGCGAGCTGCGCGCCTACGACACCATCATCATCGACGAGGCCCACGAGCGGTCCCTCAACATCGACTTCCTGCTGGGCTATCTCGCCCAGCTGCTGCCCAAGCGCCCGGACCTCAAGGTCGTCATCACCTCCGCGACCATCGACCCCGAGCGCTTCTCCCGCCACTTCGGCGACGCCCCGATCGTCGAGGTCAGCGGCCGTACGTACCCGGTCGAGGTGCGCTACCGCCCGCTCCTCGAAGAGGACTCCGAGGACGCCGACCGCGACCAGATCACCGCGATCACGGACGCCGTCGAGGAACTGATGGCGGAGGGCAAGGGCGACATCCTCGTCTTCCTCTCCGGTGAGCGTGAGATCCGCGACACGGCGGACGCGCTGATCAAGAAGCAGTACCGCTTCACCGAGGTGCTCCCCCTCTACGCGCGCCTCTCGCACGCCGAGCAGCACCGCGTCTTCCAGCCGCACACCGGCCGCAGGATCGTTCTGGCCACCAATGTCGCCGAGACCTCGCTGACCGTCCCCGGCATCAAGTACGTCATCGACCCGGGCTTCGCCCGCATCAGCCGCTACAGCCACCGCACCAAGGTGCAGCGGCTGCCGATCGAGCCGATCTCCCAGGCCAGCGCCAACCAGCGCAAGGGCCGCTGCGGCCGTACGTCCGACGGCATCTGCATCCGCCTGTACACCGAGGACGACTTCAACGCCCGCCCGGAGTTCACGGACGCCGAGATCCTGCGGACGAACCTCGCCTCCGTCATCCTCCAGATGACCGCGGCCGGCCTCGGCGACATCGAGAAGTTCCCCTTCATCGACCCGCCGGACCACCGCAACATCCGGGACGGCGTCCAGCTCCTCCAGGAGCTCGGCGCGCTCGACCCGACGCAGAAGGACGTCCGCAAACGGCTGACCCCGATGGGCCGCAAGCTCTCCCAGCTGCCCGTGGACCCGCGGTTGGCCCGGATGGTCGTCGAGGCCGACAAGAACGGCTGCGCCCGCGAGGTCATGGTCATCGCCGCCGCGCTGTCCATCCAGGACCCGCGCGAACGCCCCGCCGACAAGCAGACCCAGGCCGACCAGCAGCACGCCCGCTTCAAGGACGAGTCCTCCGACTTCCTCGCCTTCCTCAACCTCTGGCGCTACGTCCGCGAACAGCAGAAGGAACGCGGCTCGTCGGCCTTCCGCCGGATGTGCAAGCAGGAGTACCTCAACTTCCTGCGCATCCGCGAGTGGCAGGACATCTACAGCCAGCTCCGCACCGTCGCCAAGCAGATGGGCATCCACCTCAACGAGGAGGACGCCCCCGAACAGCGGGTCCACATCTCGCTCCTGGCCGGCCTGCTGTCCCACATCGGCATGAAGGACATCAAGGACGGCGCGAAGAACGAGTACCTGGGCGCCCGCGGCGCCAAGTTCGCGATCTTCCCCGGCTCGGCCCTCTTCAAGAAGCCCCCGCGCTTCGTGATGTCCGCCGAGCTGGTGGAGACCTCCCGTCTCTGGGCCCGCGTCAACGCGAAGATCGAACCCGAGTGGGTCGAGCCGCTCGCCGAACACCTCCTGAAGCGCACCTACAGCGAGCCGCACTGGGAGAAGGACCAGGCCGCCGTGATGGCGTACGAGAAGGTCACGCTGTACGGCGTACCGATCGTCGCCCAGCGGAAGGTGAACTACGGCCGCATCGACCCCGAGGCCAGCCGCGAGCTCTTCATCCGCAACGCGCTCGTCGAGGGCGACTGGCGTACGCACCACAAGTTCTTCGCCGACAACCGCAAGCTCCTCAGCGAGGTCGAGGAGCTTGAGCACCGGGCCCGGCGCCGGGACATCGTGGTCGACGACGACACCCTCTTCGACTTCTACGACCAGCGGGTCCCCGAACACGTGGTGTCGGGCGCCCACTTCGACTCCTGGTGGAAGCACAAGCGCCACGAGCAGCCCGACTTCCTGGACTTCGAGCGCGAGATGCTCATCCGGGAGTCGGCGGAGGCGGTCACCAAGGCGGACTACCCGGACTCCTGGCGCCAGGGACAGCTCAAGTTCCGCGTCACCTACCAGTTCGAGCCGGGCGCGGACGCGGACGGCGTCACCGTCCACATCCCCCTCCAGGTCCTCAACCAGGTCACCGACGAGGGCTTCGACTGGCAGATCCCGGGCCTGCGCGAGGACGTGGTGACGGAACTGATCCGCTCCCTGCCCAAGCCCATCCGCCGCAACTACGTCCCGGCCCCCAACTACGCCAAGCGCTTCCTGGACCAGGCCGTGCCCCTCCAGGAGCCGCTGACCGTCACCCTCGCCCGCGAACTCAAGCGCATGGTGGGCGTACCAGTGACGGCCGACGACTTCGACTGGTCCCGCGTCCCCGACCACCTGAAGATCACCTTCCGTATCGTCGACGAGCGGCGCCGGAAGCTGGCCGAGGACAAGGACCTGGAGTCCCTGCGGCTCCGGCTGAAGCCGAAGGCCCGCAAGGCGCTCTCTCAGGCCGCCGCGGCGACCGCGGAACGCCAGGGCGGAGAGTCCCTGGAGCGCAGGGGCCTGACGGACTGGACGATCGGCTCCCTCACCCGCGTCTTCGAGACCCGCCGCGCAGGCCAGCCCGTGAAGGCGTACCCGGCGCTCGTCGACGACGGCGACACCGTCTCCGTACGCCTCTTCGACACGGAGGCGGAACAGTCGGAAGCAATGTGGAAGGGCACCCGCAGGCTCATCCTGCGAAACATTCCGGTCAACCCTGCGAAGTTCGCGAGCGAAAAGCTGACCAACGCGCAGAAGCTGGCCCTCTCGGCGAACCCGCACGGTTCGATCCAGGCCCTGTTCGACGACTGCGCGATGGCCGCCGCCGACCGTCTCATCGCCGACTTCGGCGGGCCGGCCTGGGACGAGGAGTCGTACCGCAAGCTCTTCGACAAGGTCCGCGCGGAGATCGTGGACACCACCGTCCGCACGGTCGGCCAGGTCCAGCAGGTCCTCGCCGCCTGGCAGGCCTGTGAGCGCCGCCTGAAGGCCACGAGGAGCCCCGCCCTCCTGCCCAACCTCGCGGACGTGCGCGGGCAGCTGGACGCCCTCGTGAAGCCGGGGTTCGTCACGGAGACGGGGCTGCGCCGCCTCCCGGATCTGATGCGGTATCTGGTGGCCGCGGACCGCCGGCTCCAGCAGATGCCGACGGGCGTCCAGCGGGACACCTCCCGCATGGAGAAGGTCCACGAGATGCAGGACGAGTACGCCTGGCTGTTGGAACAGCTCCCCCAGGGGCGGCCCGTGCCGTCCTCGGTCCTGGACATCCGCTGGATGATCGAGGAACTCCGCGTCAGCTACTTCGCGCATGCGCTGGGGACGGCGTATCCCGTCTCCGACAAGCGCATCGTGAAAGCGATCGACGCGGTGGCGCCCTAGCCGTCATACTGTGACGAGCACTGCACGTTGGGTGAGTTCGACCCGGGGGCCCCCCTCCTGTACAGTCTCTTCTCGCAGGCCAGCGCACAAACGCTGACTGCGAAACCTGGTCCTGTGGAGCAGTTTGGAGTGCTCGCCACCCTGTCAAGGTGGAGGCCGCGGGTTCAAATCCCGTCAGGACCGCATCAATTCAGAAAAGACCCGCATCCGTTCAGGATGCGGGTCTTTTTGCTGCGCCGAAACAGGGGCGGCCTGGGGTTCGTTAGGCCCGAGCCTTCAGGGCCCGGGGAACTGCGCGAACGGCCACGCCGGACCCGCGGCCGCCAACGGACCCGCACCCCCACCCCCACCAGGCACCCCGCGCCCCAAGCGGACGCGCCGGGGCTTGACGGAGTCACATTCCATCGGTACCTCGGAAACAGGGCCCCACGACCCCGGAGGTGGCGTATGGCGGCGTCCGCTCGGCACGAGACCCGCGCTCTGCTCCGCGCCCATCTGTCGGCCGCCTCCTCCTACCGGCACTTCACCCGCCACTGCCCGATCTGCCACCGGCTGCTGCGGCTGGCGACGGACAGCGTCACGACGGGCATCCTGACGACGGACGCCCCCACGGCCGCCGAGGACCGCGCCGAGGACCCCACGGAGGACGAGAGTCCCTCCAAGGCGTGAACGATGGCGTGAGTCCCGCCGAGCGGGGAACACACTCCGCAGCACGACGGGTCTGGCCCAACTCCCGCTCCCTTTACCGCACATGACTCACGAGTAACAAGCGTCCTGGCGCGTGACGGGTGTCACTGTATAAGTTTTCGGAACGTGGGTTCTTACAGGTCTCCTACAACTGGTCAATTTAATATGTGCAATTGCACCAGTCTCCGGAGGCCCGCACAGGAGATCCGACAGCCCTCCCCAGAGTCCGACAGGCCCGCGCACAGACGGCCAGGCCCGCGCACACGGCGGCGCGCCGGACAGGCAAAAGACCGGACCCGAGGGCCCGGTCGTCCGTCCGAGCGCACAAAAAAGATCGCGCTGGACCCGGCGGAGTCCAGCGCGATCTGACGACGCACCCTTGTTGCTTGCCTGGCGAAACCCAGAACAGTTGGAAGCTCTGGAAAAGCTCTGTGTGGCTCGGGCGTGGGACCTGTTGGGGCAGAACCCGCGTCGCTTGGCGCTGTGTGAGCGGTTGAGCTGCGCTTTCAGGCGCCTCGGCCGATTGGGGGACCAGCCGAAATGCCCTGTTCTGCGGTGGTTCAGGCCTCGCTGCGCTGCTGCGGAATGCCCGCGAGCAGTGCGCGGACCTCAGCCTCGCGGTAACGGCGGTGTCCGCCGAGCGTGCGGATGGACGTGAGCTTGCCGGCCTTCGCCCACCGCGTGACCGTCTTGGGGTCGACGCGGAACATGGTGGCGACCTCAGCCGGGGTCAGCAGCGGCTCGGCATCAGGGGTGCGAGCGGTCATGAGCGGCCTCCTCGGGAGAACCGAACCTTCTCGGTTCTTTCCTCTAAATTCTGCACCTTGACCCGCGTTGCCCGAAATGGCGGACGCGAGTCGAGTCGGTTATAGGACGAACGGCTTGTCCTCGGCACTACAACTACACCATCTGTCCAGCCGCGTCGGCCAAACCGATGGAATTGCCCTCCCAGGTGTTCATCAGCGACGGATGCCGATGGACCATGCCATAGCGGACAGTCACGCCACTGTGACGATCAGTCACAGTGGCGCGCAGGAGTCACGAGACCCCCCAATAGCGTGCAATGCTGAGATTCCACCCAAAGGCGGGCAGAGGGAGCCTCCCCCGGACTCCTTGTCCTATTTTGGCATGAGGAGGTGCGTAAGAGGCAAGGCCCGCGTAAGTGCAATCCGTCACGCTTGACGACTGCTTGATACAAAAGCCCGGATCGGGGACCTACGTCCCATGATGCCGCCCGAACGGAACTTCGGTACGTCAAGCCTGGGCCAAGGGTGGACAGTTCACCATGCTTCGGCCTCTGTGGAAAGCCTTTTCCCGTCCGCCCCACAAGTCACATGTACGGCTGGGGTGTTGAGCTGGTTCAACCGGTTCTGCCCGGTACGGCTCGCCGACCGGCCGTTCAGTTCGCCGAGCGCCGGTCCCGTACCGCCCGCCACCGCTCGACCAGCCGCCCGTACGCCTCGCCTGCGCCCAGGCCGTCCCCGTTGCGCAGGGCCTCGATGCCCTCGGCGACATCCGCCGCGGAGTGGTCGCCGTCCAGCTCCTCCGCCGGGAGGACGTGCACGAGGCCGCCGTAGTCCAGCTCCACGAGCGAGCGCGGGTGGAACTCCTCCAGCCAGCGGCCCACGTCGACCAGCCCGTCGATCAGCGGCCCCTCGTCGAGGGCCTCCCGCAGCGCCCTGAGTCCCCGCGCCACCCGCCGCCGGGCCTGCACCATGGGCGTGCGATAGCGAAGCACGGGTGAGATCTCGGCCGAACCCTTCTCGCCCTTCTCAAAGGTCCGCTCCTCGTCCGCCACGAGGACGAACCAGTTCAGCGGCACATGCCAGGTCGAGGTCCGGATCCACGGACGGGCGTCCGGATTGCGGGCCATCCAGCGCTCGTAGTCCTGGCTGGCCTGCCGGCGCACCAGCGGCGGCAGCACCGCGTCCAGCAGCGGCGCGGGCAGCTCCTCGGCGAGATCACCCAGCGCCTGCCAGCCGCGCAGCCGGGTGCGCCAGGGGCAGACGCAGACCACCCCGTCCACCTCCAGCACGAAGGCGTCGCTGCTCTCGTGCACCGGCACCGGGACCGGCGGGGTCGGCAACAGATCGGCCAGCGACCGGCGCAGCTCGTCCTGGTAGGAGGGACGGTCGGCGCGCCGGGCGTACCGGCTCCAGTGGGTGCGCTCGGGCTCCGGGAAGGCGGCCAGCGGCTCGTAGACGCGAAGGTAGGACGCGTACGGGACGATCACCGAGGACACCTTGGGCACGCCTGCTCCCTCCCCCGCGGACCACCGGGGAAACCTGCGGAACCCGCCCATCGGCGGGCCGGAAAACTGTGCGGATCACACCACTGCCGTACTCCAGGAGGGGGTGATCCTGAAGCTCCGCCGCTCCAGAGCGGCTATGAGGCTCTAATCTCATGCTCACAGCCCCCGCCACCTCCCCCACAGCCAAAAGCCCGGGGGGACCCAGCGGAACTGTCACCAACCGCCGCTTCTTACCCAGGAGTCACCACAGTGACCGAAGTATCTGACGGCGTCCTGCACACCCTGTTCCACTCGGACCAGGGCGGTCACGAGCAAGTCGTGCTCTGCCAGGACCGGGCCAGCGGCCTCAAGGCCGTCATCGCCCTCCACTCCACCGCACTGGGCCCCGCCCTCGGCGGCACCCGCTTCTACCCGTACGCCACCGAGGCCGAGGCCGTCGCCGACGCCCTGAACCTCGCGCGCGGGATGTCCTACAAGAACGCCATGGCCGGGCTCGACCACGGCGGCGGCAAGGCCGTGATCATCGGCGACCCCGACCGGATCAAGAGCGAGGAGCTGCTGCTCGCGTACGGGCGGTTCGTGGCCTCGCTGGGCGGCCGGTACGTCACCGCGTGCGACGTCGGCACCTATGTCTCCGACATGGACGTCGTGGCCCGCGAATGCCGCTGGACCACGGGCCGCTCCCCCGAGAACGGCGGCGCCGGGGACTCCTCCGTCCTCACCGCGTTCGGGGTCTACCAGGGCATGCGGGCCTCCGCCCAGCACCTGTGGGGCGACCCCTCGCTGCGCGACCGCAGAGTCGGCGTCGCCGGCGTCGGCAAGGTCGGCCACCACCTCGTCGAGCATCTGCGGGCCGAGGGCGCCGAGGTGATCGTCACGGACGTGCGCGAGGACGCCGTACGCCGGATCCTCGACCGGCACCCCGAGGGGGTCACCGCCGTCGACGACACCGAGGCGCTGATCCGCGTGGAGGGGCTCGACATCTACGCCCCGTGCGCGCTCGGCGGGGCGCTGAACGACGACTCCGTGCCCGTGCTGACCGCCAAGGTGGTGTGCGGCGCGGCCAACAACCAGCTCGCCCACCCCGGCGTCGAGAAGGACATCGCGGACCGCGGGATCCTCTACGCGCCGGACTACGTGGTGAACGCCGGCGGCGTCATCCAGGTTGCCGACGAACTCCACGGGTTCGACTTCGAGCGGTGCAAGGCGAAGGCCGCGAAGATCTTCGACACCACGTTGGCAATATTCGCACGTGCGAAGACGGATGGTATTCCGCCGGCCGCCGCGGCCGACCGGATCGCCGAGCAGCGGATGCAGGAGGCGGCCGCCGCGCGCGGACGCTGACGTTCCGCGGGCACGCCCACGCGAGGGTCGCACGGGATGCCCCGGTACCCGCCGACGGCTTTAGAGAGAACTCTCACTTCCGTCGGCGGGTCGTCCGCCAAGAAACGGTTAAAATCGCGGTTGACCAGCGGGGACGGGGCTCCTCGCAGGTTCTGGGCACGGCCACGTCCTGCGGGCGACGTACCGTATGGGCGCGGGCTCAGGTACCGTGGAAGCCCTACGGACCGGTCTCTCCATGGAGAGCCCGTTCTAGATCATGAACGCGTGTCAAGACTCTGGGGCCGTCGAGCCCCGTCACCGAGGGGGTCGAGCCATGGGGCGCGGCCGGGCCAAGGCCAAGCAGACGAAGGTCGCCCGCCAGCTGAAGTACAACAGCGGTGGGACTGACCTGTCGCGTCTGGCCAGCGAGCTGGGCGCATCGACTTCGAGCCAGCCTCCGAACGGCGAACCGTTCGAGGACGACGAAGACGACGACGACCCGTACGCGCGGTACGCGGAGTTGTACAACTCCGACGACGACGAAGACGAGGACGACTCCGGTCCTGCGTCCCATCGCCGCGGGGCTTGACCGTCCACCTGCGCTTCACCCGGTCCGAGCGGATAACGCCGGACCGGGTTTTGTGCGGTTGCGCTCCGCTTGAGGGGCCGGGCGCCTTGTAGCTCGGGGGTCACCGTCCGTCGGCGCCCGCGGGTTTCGTTGTGGCTGGTCGCGCAGTTCCCCGCGCCCCTTCAGGCGGCTTAGCCGCCGTCGGGGGCGCCTTCCTCATCAGCCTCGGGCGTAGTCGTTCACCAGTTCCGCGCCCGTCGTGTGGGTGCCTCGGTCGGTGATCTCGCCTGCCAGCCAGGCGTCCACGCCTCGGTCCGCCAAGGTCGTCAGGGCCACGTCCGCCGACTCCTGGGGCACGATGGCGATCATGCCCACGCCCATGTTCAGGGTCTTCTCCAGCTCCAGGCGTTCGACCTGGCCCGTCCTG
The DNA here is from genome assembly GCF_055573455.1 of Streptomyces sp. NPDC030183. NCBI lineage: Bacteria > Bacillati > Actinomycetota > Actinomycetes > Kitasatosporales > Streptomycetaceae > Streptomyces > Streptomyces sp. NPDC030183. The sequence goes on along the minus strand of NZ_JBVIBK010000006.1, from coordinate 235,349 downwards.
CCGACGAGGTCGAAGACGGGGGCCGGGGTCCAGGTGGAGCGGTCGACCGTGGCGTGCAGGTGGTCGGGGATGACGCGGGCCAGGTTGGCCGCGAGCCCGCCGCCCGTGACATGGCTGAAGGCGTGGACCTCGGCGGTGCGGGTCAGGGCCAGGCAGTCCAGCGAGTAGATCTTGGTGGGCTCCAGGAGCTCCTCGCCGAGGGTGCGCTCGAACTCGGCGATCTCGGCGTCCAGGGAGAGCCCTGCCTGGTTCAGCAGGACGTGCCGGACGAGCGAGTACCCGTTCGAGTGAAGGCCGGAGGACGCCATGGCGATCACCGCGTCACCCTTACGGATGCGATCCGGGCCGAGCAGGTGCTCCGCCTCGACCACGCCCGTACCGGCGCCGGCGACGTCGAAGTCGTCCGGACCGAGGAGGCCCGGGTGCTCGGCCGTCTCGCCGCCGACCAGGGCGCAGCCGGCCAGGACACAGCCCTCGGCGATGCCCTTGACGATGGCGGCGACCCGCTCGGGGTGGACCTTGCCGACGCAGATGTAGTCGGTCATGAACAGCGGTTCGGCGCCGCAGACCACGATGTCGTCCATGACCATCGCGACCAGGTCGTGGCCGATGGTGTCGTAGACGCCCAGCTGGCGGGCGATGTCCACCTTGGTGCCGACGCCGTCCGTGGCGGAGGCGAGCAGGGGGCGCTCGTAGCGCTTGAGGGCGGAGGCGTCGAAGAGGCCGGCGAAGCCGCCGAGGCCACCGAGGACCTCGGGGCGCTGCGTCTTCTTGACCCACTCCTTCATGAGCTCGACGGCGCGGTCGCCCGCCTCGATGTCGACGCCCGCGGCTGCGTAGCTGGCGCCGCCCTCGGCGTTGGGGGTCTCAGACATGGCTGATGAGAACCTTCGTGTCGTACTGCGGGTGAGCGGGGGGCTGCGGGCTTACGGGCGACGGATCGCGTCGGTCGCGGCCGTGGCGGCGGGCCCGGCGGCCAGCTCGGTCTCCAGGAGCTGCTTGCCGAGGAGCTCGGGGTCCGGCAGCTCCATCGGGTACTCGCCGTCGAAGCAGGCACGGCAGAGGTTCGGCTTGGCGATGGTGGTCGCCTCGATCATGCCGTCGATGGAGATGTACGCCAGGGAGTCGGCGCCCAGGGAGGTGCCGATCTCGTCGATCGTCATGCCGTTGGCGATGAGCTCGGCGCGGGTGGCGAAGTCGATGCCGAAGAAGCAGGGCCACTTCACGGGCGGGGACGAGATCCGGATGTGGACCTCGGCCGCCCCGGCCTCGCGGAGCATCCGGACCAGTGCGCGCTGGGTGTTGCCGCGGACGATCGAGTCGTCGACGACCACCAGGCGCTTGCCCTTGATGACTTCCTTCAGCGGGTTCAGCTTCAGCCGGATGCCGAGCTGGCGGATCGTCTGGGAGGGCTGGATGAACGTACGTCCGACGTACGCGTTCTTCACCAGACCCGCACCGAACGGGATGCCCGACGCCTCCGCGTAGCCGATGGCGGCCGGGGTGCCGGACTCCGGGGTCGCTATGACCAGATCGGCGTCGACGGGGGCTTCCTTGGCCAGCTTCCGGCCCATCTCCACCCGGGAGAGGTACACGTTCCGGCCGGCGATGTCGGTGTCCGGGCGGGCCAGGTACACATACTCGAAGACACAGCCCTTGGGCTTCGCTTCCGCGAAGCGGGAACTGCGCAGCCCGTTCTCGTCGATGGCGATGAACTCGCCCGGCTCGATCTCACGGACGTAGGAGGCGCCGCAGATGTCGAGGGCGGCGGACTCGGAGGCGACGACCCAGCCGCGCTCCAGCCGGCCGAGGACAAGCGGGCGGATGCCCTGCGGGTCGCGTGCCGCGTAGAGGGTGTGCTCGTCCATGAAGACGAGGGAGAAGGCGCCGCGGACCTGCGGGAGGACCTTGTGGGCCCCCTCCTCGATCGTCAGCGGCTTGCCGTCGTCGTCGACCTGGGCCGCCAGCAGGGCGGTGAGCAGGTCGGTGTCGTTGGTGGCCGCGACACGCGGCGTACGGCCCTCCTGCTTGGGCAGGTCGGCGACCATCTCGGCGAGCTGGGCCGTGTTGACCAGGTTGCCGTTGTGGCCGAGGGCGATGGAGCCGTGCGCCGTGGCACGGAACGTGGGCTGGGCGTTCTCCCAGACGGAGGCGCCGGTGGTCGAGTAGCGGGCGTGACCGACCGCGATGTGACCCTGGAGGGAACCGAGCGAGGTCTCGTCGAAGACCTGGGACACGAGGCCCATGTCCTTGAAGACGAGGATCTGGGAGCCGTTGCTGACCGCGATACCCGCGGATTCCTGGCCCCGATGCTGGAGGGCGTAGAGCCCGAAGTACGTGAGCTTGGCGACCTCTTCACCCGGGGCCCAGACACCGAAGACGCCACACGCGTCCTGGGGGCCTTTCTCACCGGGGAGAAGGTCGTGGTTGAGTCGTCCGTCACCACGTGGCACGCCACCGAGTGTAGGCGAGATCGCGCACCGGTCCGAATCCGCTGATCTCGCCCACCACCGGTCCCGACTGCGCGCCACCGCATGTCACTTGTCGGCGACCGCACCGACACCCAGGCCGTTTTCCCTGGTCAGCGTGATACTGCGGTGATCGATCCGATACTCCACCGTGCCCTTGAAAAGGCCGAGGAGGGTCCTCTCGGCGGCCATGAGTGAGTCGGAGCACATCTTGCGGGTGGTGCGCGCGTGGCCGAGGGTGATCTCCCCCTTGCTCACCGTCGCCTCCGCGGAGACCTCGTTGCAGCCGAGGCTGCCGCTGAGCGTGCCCTTCTTCTCGTCGAGGGTGAACCAGGCCTTGCCGTCGGCCTCCTCGGGGAGGGACTGGGCGACGTCGTGGTCCATGAGCGAGTCGACGCGCCACTTGGTGCCGTACAGCTCGGCGGGCTTCTCCTCGCTGAGCTTGACGGTGTCGCCGTCGGCCGTGGTGAGGGTGAGGCCGCCGTCGGCGGTCTTCGCCTTGAACGTCCCCTTGTCGAGGGTGCGGGAGAAGCTCTCCTCGAACTTCGTGGGGGCGTCGCCGCAGGCCATCTCGGTGGACTGGGCGATCTCGAAGTCGACGGAGTCGTCCTTGAAGTCGGCGGTCGAGCCGAAGGTGTTGCAGCCGTAGTTGCCGTTGACCTCGCCGTTGTCGTCGATCTTCAGATAGGCACCGTCGGGGGCCTTGGTGGTCTTCCCGTCCACGGTGAGGCTGTCGACCGTCCAGTGGACCCCGGTGACCGACTCCTTGGCGCCCGGTCCCACGGAGTCGCTGCCGGCGCCGGTACCGGACTCGGTGCCGCAGGCCGCGAGGAGCGGGAACAGGGTCAGGGCCGCGAGGGGCAGGGCGGTGCGGGTCAGTCGCTGCTTGTCCATGCCGGTGGGACGGGTGGGGTGCGTGGGCGGTTCCACCTGGTTGTTCGCGGGCGGTTCAGCTCAGCAGGGGGAGCAGCGCACTCAGGTCTGCCCGTTCGCCGCCCGCGCTGACCTTCGCCTCGTCCAGGGCGGTGGCCCAGTCCAGGCGGCCGGTGGCCATGCGGATCCAGGTCAGCGGGTCGGTCTCGACGACGTTCGGCGGGGTGCCACGGGTGTGCCTGGGCCCCTCCACGCACTGCACGACGGCGTACGGCGGGATCCGCACCTCCGTCGCGCCGCCGGGGGCGCGGGCGGCGAGGGTGTCGGCGAGCAGCCGGACGCAGGTGGCGAGGGCGTGGCGGTCGTACGGGAGGTCGAGGCCGGGGACGGCGGCGTTCAGGTCGTCGGTGTGGACGACGAGCTCGACGGTGCGGGTGACCAGGTAGTCGCCGAGCGACATGGCGCCGGCGCGGGTGTCGACGAGCCGGTCCTGCGGGGCGGCGGCGAGGCGCTCGGTGATCCGGCGCTCCGTCTCGGTGTAGAGGGCGCCGAGGTCCTGGTGGGCCTCGGCCAGGGCGTGGCTGCCCTCGGCGATGGCGTCGGCGAACGGGGCGGTGGCCGCGCCGTAGTCGAGTGGCCCTAGCTCAGCCTTCGCCGGTTCGGGCCGGTCCAGGGCCCGGCTCACGCTCTCCACCGCCATGGTGAGGTGCGCGGCCAGGTCCCGTACGGTCCACTGACCGAGCCGGGTGGGCAGCGCGAGCTGCTCAGGCCCGAGGCCGCTCACCGCTTCTCGCACGGTCGCGAACTGGGCCAGCACGGCCTTGCGGGTCTTGGCGGGGTCGTAGGCGCGGGGGCGTTTCCTGGCCGGGGGCATGGTGGGGAGCCTATGCGGAGGGGAGGTCGGAGGGGGCGGGGAAAGTGATGTCCTCGCAGTCCCGGGCGGCGGTGACGCGGTCGACGTAGGCCCGGAAGAGGGCGCGGAGGCGGGGTCCGGCCACGTCCGCGTACGAGGTGCTGACGCCGAGGGTGTGGACGGCGGGCTCGCCGGCGCAGGTGGAGGAGGCCCACCAGACGGAGCCGGAGAACTGGCCGGCCGTGCCGGGTTCTATGCGGCTGCCGCGGTCGCCGAAGGACGTCGGGGTGACCTCGCGGGCCTCGTCCCCGAAGAAGGAGTCGGTCTGGAGGTGCCACGGGGAGTCGTCCAGCACGTCGTCGAGGTCGGGGACGCGCTCCCCGGACAGGGTCGGCCACGCCCGCTTCCCCCGGGCCGGGCTCGCCGCGAGCAGGCAGGTCTCCTTGAAGCTGTGCTCGCCCGCCGGTGAGGCGAGCGCTCGGTCCGGGAGGCGGGCGTCGTCCCCCTGGGCCCGCAGGAAGTCGGCGTACCAGCGGCAGGAGCCCTCCGCCAACGCGGCGTCCTTCAGCTCGGGGTCCGGGATCCAGAGGCGGGCGAAGGTGCCGGGCAGCCGCTGCTCGGGGGTGCAGCGGACGTGGTCTGCCGCCTTGTACGCGGCGTCGGCGGCCAGCCGGATGAGGGTCAGGCGGTCCTGGAAGGAGACGTCGTCGTAGTCGGCCTGGGTGCGTACGTTCACCGAGGTGATGTCGTTCGTCGGCTTCTCGCAGGTGACCTTGAAGGTGACGCTCTCGTCGTCGTAGTACCCGAGCCGTCCGTCGTCCTCGCCCGGGTTGTCCAGGGGGTGGCCGGGTGAGTGGTCGGCCCGGCGGGTCACGTCGAGGGGGGCGGGTGCGGTGAGGTCGGAGCGGGACTGCCGCAGGAACGGGTGGACCGCCGCACCGACGACGTTGGTCTCCCGCTCGGCCGGGTTCGTCCAGACCTCCATCTCGAAGTGCCCGTACGTCGTCCCCGGCTCGCCCACCCGGTAGATCACACAGCGGCCCGGCGTCGTGTCCTTCGTGAACCACTCGGTGGCGTCGCTGCCCTGCACGGCGCGGGCCGTGCCGCCGTGGAGGCCCAGGACCCGGTCGGGGTCCGCGAGGCCCGCGCAGGCGTCGGTGATCCGCGCCCGGCTGGCCTGCCGGTCCCGGTGCTCCTCGGCCTCCAGCCACACCGCCCAGCCGCTCAGGCCGATGCCGGCGGCGGCCGTGAGGGCGACGCAGCGGTTGAAGGCGTCGCGCGGGCGGCCGCCCCGGGCGGGGAACCTCACCCGCTTCCGTGCGCCATCAGGTGCTTCCACCGCTCCCCCGTACCGACTGCTCGCACCTGGTTCCCCGTGAATGCCAGGTCCCCCGAAGCTAGGCCCTGTCGTCAAATTCCCGCCGTCGCCCGAAGGGCGGCCTCGCGGCGTCAGGTGCGTGCTCTCGGCGTGCCGGGCCCTGACCCGTGTACGGGACCGTACTCGGGTCGGGGCCCGGTGCGTCGAGAGCGCGTGCATGGCGTCGCGGGGTAGGCGGGAATGTGACGACAGGGCCCAGCACCGGCCTCTGACAGCGCCCGTACGAAGGCCCCGCCCGGACAGCCGGGCGGGGCCGAAGTGCCGTACGGCAGCGGGGTTACGCCAGCAGTGCCGGGATCGTGCCCTCGTGCGCGGTGCGCAGCTCCTCCAGGGTGAGGGTGAACTCGCCCTGGACGTCGACGGTGTCGCCGTCGACGACGCCGATGCGGGTGCCCGGGAGGCCCCGGGCGCCGCACATGTCGTTGAAGCGGACCTCCTCCGAGCGGGGGACGGCCACGACGGCGCGGCCGGCCGACTCCGAGAGCAGGAAGGTGAAGGCGTCCAGACCGTCGGGGACGATCAGGCGGGCGCCCTTGCCGCCGAGCAGGGCCGACTCGACGACCGCCTGGATGAGGCCGCCGTCGGACAGGTCGTGCGCGGAGTCGATCATGCCGTCGCGGGAGGCGGAGATCAGGATCTCGGCGAGCAGACGCTCACGCTCCAGGTCGACCTGCGGGGGCAGACCGCCGAGGTGGTCGTGGACGACCTGGGACCAGGCCGAGCCGCCGAACTCCTCCCGGGTGTCGCCGAGGAGGTAGAGCAGCTGCCCCTCCTCCTGGAAGGCGACCGGCGTGCGGCGGGCCACGTCGTCGATGACGCCGAGGACGGCCACGACCGGCGTCGGGTGGATGGCGACCTCGCCCGTCTGGTTGTAGAGCGAGACGTTGCCGCCGGTCACCGGGGTGCCCAGCTGCTGGCAGGCGTCCGCCAGCCCCCGCACGGCCTCCGCGAACTGCCACATGACCGCCGGGTCCTCGGGCGAGCCGAAGTTCAGGCAGTCGGAGACGGCGAGCGGCTTGGCGCCGGTGGTGGCGACATTGCGGTACGCCTCCGCCAGGGCCAGCTGGGCGCCGTGGTACGGGTCCAGCTTGGCGTAGCGGCCGTTGCCGTCGGTGGCGATGGCGACGCCGAGGCCGCTCTCCTCGTCGACCCGGATCATCCCGGAGTCCTCGGGCTGGGCGAGGACCGTGTTGCCCTGCACGAAGTGGTCGTACTGGGAGGTGATCCAGGACTTGGACGCCTGGTTCGGGGAGGCGACCAGCTTCAGGACCTGGTCCTTCAGCTCCTCGCTGGTCTCCGGGCGGGGCAGCTTGTTCGCGTCGTCCGCCTGGAGCGCGTCCTGCCAGTCCGGGCGGGCGTAGGGGCGCTCGTAGACCGGGCCGTCGTGGGCGACGGTGCGCGGGTCGACGTCGACGATCTTGCCGCCGTGCCAGAAGATCTCCAGGCGGTCGCCGTCGGTCACCTCACCGATGACGGTGGCGATGACGTCCCACTTGTCGCAGATCTCCAGGAAGCGGTCGACCTTGTCGGGCTCGACGACCGCGCACATCCTTTCCTGCGACTCGCTCATCAGGATCTCCTCGGGGGAGAGCGTCGAGTCGCGCAGGGGGACGTCGTCGAGGGTGACGCGCATGCCGCCGGAGCCGTTCGACGCCAGCTCGCTCGTCGCGCAGGACAGGCCCGCCGCGCCGAGGTCCTGGATGCCGACGACCAGCTTCTCCTTGAACGCCTCCAGGGTGCACTCGATGAGGAGCTTCTCCTGGAAGGGGTCACCGACCTGCACGGCCGGGCGCTTGGAGGGCTTGGCGTCGTCGAAGGTCTCGGAGGCCAGGATGGAGGCGCCGCCGATGCCGTCACCGCCCGTGCGGGCCCCGTAGAGGATGACCTTGTTGCCGGCGCCGGACGCCTTGGCGAGGTGGATGTCCTCGTGCCGCATGACGCCGATGGCGCCGGCGTTGACCAGCGGGTTGCCCTGGTAGCAGGCGTCGAAGACGACCTCGCCGCCGATGTTGGGCAGGCCCAGGCAGTTGCCGTAGCCGCCGATGCCGGCGACGACGCCCGGCAGGACGCGCTTGGTGTCCGGGTGGTCCGCGGCACCGAAGCGCAGGGGGTCCACGACGGCGACCGGGCGGGCACCCATCGCGATGATGTCGCGCACGATGCCGCCGACGCCCGTGGCCGCGCCCTGGTAGGGCTCGACGTACGAGGGGTGGTTGTGCGACTCGACCTTGAAGGTGACCGCGTAGCCCTGGCCGACGTCGACGACGCCGGCGTTCTCGCCGATGCCGACGAGCAGGGCGTCCGACTGGGGCGCCTTCTCGCCGAACTGGCGCAGGTGCACCTTCGACGACTTGTACGAGCAGTGCTCGGACCACATGACGGAGTACATGGCCAGCTCCGCGCCGGTGGGGCGGCGGCCGAGGATCTCGACGACCCTCTCGTACTCGTCCTTCTTCAGGCCCAGTTCGGCCCAGGGCAGCTCGACGTCGGGGGTCGCGGCCGCGTGCTCGACCGTGTCCAGAGGCGTCCGGCTCATGCGTTGACCAGCTTCTTGAGGATCGAGGTGAAGAAGGGGAGGCCGTCGGTGCGGCCGGTGCCGATGAGCGGCTCCACGGCGTGCTCCGGGTGCGGCATCAGGCCCACGACGTTGCCGGCCTCGTTGGTGACGCCGGCGATGTCACGCTGGGAGCCGTTGGGGTTGAAGTCGAGGTAGCGGAACGCGACCCGGCCCTCGGCCTCCAGCTTGTCGAGGGTGTAGTCGTCGGCGACGTACTGCCCGTCGTTGTTCTTCAGCGGGATGTGGATCTCCTGGCCGGCCGTGTAGTCGGTGGTCCAGGCGGTCTCGGCGTTCTCCACCCGCAGCTTCTGGTCGCGGCAGATGAAGTGCAGGTGGTCGTTGCGCAGCATCGTGCCCGGCAGGAGGTGGGCCTCGGTGAGGATCTGGAAGCCGTTGCAGATACCGAGGACCGGCAGTCCGGCCTTCGCCTGCTCGATGAGCGGCTCCATCACCGGCGAGAAGCGCGCGATGGCACCGGCCCGCAGGTAGTCGCCGTAGGAGAAACCGCCGCACAGCACCACGGCGTCGACCTGGTGGAGGTCCTTGTCCTTGTGCCACAGGGCGACGGGCTCGGCGCCCGCCAGCCGGATCGCGCGCTGGGTGTCCCGGTCGTCGAGGCTGCCGGGAAAAGTGACGACGCCAATACGTGCGGTCACTTTCCTGCCTCCACGACTTCCTCCACCTTCACGGTGAAGTCTTCGATCACGGTGTTGGCGAGGAACGATTCCGCCAGTTCATGGATGCGGGCGAGCGCGGCGTCGTCCACCGGTCCGTCCACTTCCAGTTCGAATCGCTTTCCCTGACGTACGTCGGAGACGCCCTCGAAACCGAGGCGCGGCAGCGCGCGCTGCACCGCCTGGCCCTGGGGGTCGAGGATCTCCGGCTTGAGCATGACGTCGACTACGACGCGTGCCACTGGCACTCCCGGTGTGTGGTGCTGAGCAGGTCCCTTCAGACTACCCGCACAAAATTTCTACGCGAGTAGATTCGTAGGAATCTACAGACATTCCAGGTGATGGCCGTCACGATCCGGCATCGGGTGATCCTCTTCGTGAAAACTTCCGGGAAAGATCCCCCGACCCTATTGCGCGACGGACACGCCAGCGGATTAAGTCTGTCCTCACATTGCAATGCGGAGCCCTGTACAAATGAATTGGCAATAGCCGATACTTTGCCCAAATAACAGCCGGACAGACGACATCACCGGGACGTAAGGGCACGTCAACGGAGAGATGTCGCACGAAGGGACCGATATTCGTGGCGCAGCGTGTCGTGGTCACTCTCTCCGACGACATCGACGGCTCGGAAGCGGCGGAGACGATCGCCTTCGGACTCGACGGCAAGTCGTACGAGATCGACCTCAACGAGGCCAACGCCGAGAAACTGCGTAAGGCGCTCGCGCCCTACGTCGAGGCCGGCCGCAAGCGGTCGAAGTCGGGCAAGGCGTACAAGCAGACCCAGGTGGCCCCCGACCCCGCGGCCGTCCGCGCCTGGGCCATGGCCAACAAGCTGGAGGTCCCGGCACGCGGCCGGATCCCCAAGAAGGTGTACGAGGCGTTCGCCGACGCCCAGTGAGCCGCGTCGCGGTGAGCGGCACCGGGTGAACCCTGTGGGGTGAGCCGAGTGGGGCGAGCCGCGTCGGGTCAGCGGCGCCGGGCGAGCCTCTGGGACGAGCCGCGAGCCGCCCGGGGCGAGCTGCGTGAAGCCGCCCTCAGTGTCCGTCAGCGGACCCTGGGGGCGGCCGACTTGGCCCCCGGCGACAACCGACTTGCGTTGCACCCCCGCCGATCAGCTAGAGTCTGGAGCACGCCGAGGGGCAAGGCCGAAAGGCCCGGCTCACCGGAGTCACGCGGGTGTAGTTCAGTAGCAGAACATCCCCCTTCCAGGGGGAAGGCGCAGTGTGCAATTCCTGTCACCCGCTCTGATCACTTACCGAGCATCCTTCTGGATCAGGTAATGTGGTCTGCGCGCCGATCGGTGGGAGCCGGTCGGAGGCAATGCGGACGTAGCTCAGTTGGTAGAGCGCAACCTTGCCAAGGTTGAGGTCGCGAGTTCGAGCCTCGTCGTCCGCTCTTGAATGAAGACCCCGGTTCACTGGACCGGGGTCTTCTGCGTTCCCGGATCTTCCTCTGACATTTGTCATGGCGACCGGTGACAGCGCGCACTGCTCCGCGGCCCCCACCGCCGGGATGCTGGGTGCATGGAAACGAACGGGCACGAGGACGTGATCGAGGTCACCGACCTGCGGCGCGTGTACGGGGGCGGTTTCGAGGCCGTACGGGGAATCACGTTCTCCGTGGGCCGGGGCGAACTCTTCGCACTTCTGGGCACCAACGGCGCGGGCAAGACCTCCACGGTCGAACTACTGGAAGGACTCGCCGCGCCGTCCGGCGGACGGGTGCGGGTGCTCGGCCACGACCCGTACACCGAGCGCGCGGTCGTACGGCCCCGGATCGGTGTGATGCTCCAGGAGGGCGGCTTCCCCTCCGAGCTGACCGTCGCCGAGACGGTCCGGATGTGGGCGGGCTGCACCAGCGGTGCGCGTCCCGTCGGCGAGGCCCTGGAGATCGTCGGGCTCGGGCGCCGGTCCGGGGTACGGGTCAAGCAGCTGTCCGGTGGCGAGAAGCGGCGCCTGGACCTCGCCCTCGCGCTCCTCGGACGCCCCGAGGTGCTCTTCCTCGACGAGCCCACCACCGGCCTCGACGCCGAGGGACGCCAGGACACCTGGGCACTCGTCCGCGACCTGCGCGCGCAGGGCACGACCGTGCTCCTCACCACGCACTACCTGGAGGAGGCGGAAGGGCTCGCCGACCGGCTCGCCATCCTCCACGAGGGAAGCGTCGCCGTGACGGGCACCCCCGCCGAGGTGACCGCCTCCCAGCCGTCCCGCATCTCCTTCGAACTGCCCGACGGCTACTTCCTCGGCGACCTCCCGCCCCTCGGCGAGCTGGGCGTCACCGGCCACGAGGTCGAGGGGCGCACGGTGCTGCTGCGCACGACCGAACTCCAGCGGGCCGCCACGGGGGTGCTGATGTGGGCGGAGCGGGCGCGGGTCGAACTCCGGCGCCTCGAAGTGCGGTCGGCCTCACTGGAGGAGGCGTTCCTGCGGATCGCGCGGGAAACGGCGGCCCGGGCCGGAACGGCGGCCGGTACGGGGACCGGAACCGGGGTGGGTACGAACGACAAGGCGCTGACGGGCACGAAGGCCCGCGAGGACGGGGTGAGCGCATGAGCACCGTGACCGACACCGGCGGTACGACCCTGAAGGGCCGGATGACCGCGCTCGCCCGGGCCGAGCTGACCCTGCTGGGGCGCAGCCGGGCCACGCTGGTCACCGCGCTCTTCGTGCCGCTGCTGCTCCCGCTCAGCGTGCGGTCGGCGACCGACCAGATGGATTTGGACGAGGCCGGGCTCAGCGTCGGCACGGTCATGCTGCCCGCCGCCGTGGGCTTCTCCCTGCTGTTCGCGGTGTACGCCGCCCTCACCAACGTCTACGTCGTCCGCCGCGAGGAACTGGTGCTCAAGCGGCTGCGGACCGGGGAGCTGCGCGACCCGGAGATCCTGGTCGGCGCCGCCCTGCCGGCCGTCGGCATCGGGTTCACGCAGTGCGTGCTCCTCGCGATCGGCTGCACGGTCCTGCTCGACCTCGGGGCGCCGCCCGCACCGCACCTCGCCCTGCTGGGCCTGCTGTCGGGGATCGTGCTGTGCGTGGCGCTGGCCGCGGTGACGGCGAGCTTCAGCCGTACCGCCGAGAGCGCGCAGGTGACCAGTCTGCCGGTGATGTTCGTCTCGCTGCTCGGCTCAGGGGTCACCGTCCCCCTCGAAGTGCTGCCCGACCGGGTGGCGTCCGTCTGCGAGCTGCTGCCGCTCTCCCCGGTGATCACACTGGTGCGCGGCGGCTGGACCGGTGCCCTCACCGCGTACGAGGCGCTGGGGGCCGTCGCCACCGCGCTGGCCTGGACCGTGCTGGCGGTGTTTGCTGTACGGCGGTGGTTCCGCTGGGAGCCGCGCCGATGAGGGGAGTTGGCCATGCGGGGGCCGAGGGCCTGGTGGCGGGGGAAGAGCACACCGGCGAAGGTGGAGACGTACACCCGGTGGTCGTTCTACGCGTTCCCGCTGATCGAGATCGTCTCGTTCGGGGTGCCGGTGCTGGGGAAGGTGCCGATGCCGCAGGCGGGCTGGCTGTTCGCGCTGCTCGCCGGGCACGGAGCGTTCGGTGCGCTGACCGGGGCCCGGGCCCTCGACTGGGTGCGGGACGTCCGTGACCACCAGCCGCTCGGGCTGATGTGGGCTTTCGCGGTGGTCAGCGGGTTGATCGGAATCGTGGTGTGCGCGATGGTCGGCCGGGTGGGCGACGACGAGGCGGACGCCGCGCTGGGCGGGATGTTCGCCGGTGTCATGGTCTTCGGTATTGGCATGATCACGCTCGGCGTGCGCAGGCGGCGGAGCGCGCTGTATCTGAGCGCGGGATGCGCCGCGGGCTCCGCGATCCTGAGCCTGGGTGCGGGCGTCGGTGCGTCCGAGGCGCTGGCCGCGGCGATCGCCGTCCTGCTCGGCACGGGGTTCTTCGCCTTCACCTCCGTCTTCTCCGTCTGGCTCCTCAAGGCCGTCTACGAACTCGACGCGGCCCGCGAGACCCGCGCCCGGCTCGCCGTCGCCGAGGAACGGCTCCGCTTCGGGCGCGATCTGCACGACGTGATCGGGCGCAACCTCGCGGTCATCGCCCTCAAGAGCGAGCTGGCCGTCCAGCTGGCCCGCCGCGAACGGCCCGAGGCCGTCGACCAGATGGTCGAGGTCCAGCGGATCGCGCAGGAGTCCCAGCGCGAGGTCCGGGACGTCGTACGGGGCTATCGCGAGGCCGACCTGGGCATCGAACTCGCCGGTGCCCAGGGCGTCCTGGAGGCGGCCGGCATCGCGTGCTCGGTCAGCGGGGCGGACACCGCCGGGCTGCCCGGCGAGGTGCAGTCGGCGCTCGCCTGGGTGGTGCGCGAGAGCACGACGAACGTGCTGCGGCACGGCAACGCCGGTCAGTGCAAGGTGGTGCTGGAGATGACGGAGGGGCAGGTGGTGCTGACCGTGGAGAACGACGGGATACGGGCCGACGGGGACGGTGGGCGTGCTGTGGAGCACGCCGTGCGTTCCGTCGGCGCCGGGTCCGGCCTCGACGGACTGCGGGAGCGGCTCGCGATCGTGGACGGGACGCTGGAGGCGGGGCCGGTGGACGGGGAGGCGTTCCGGGTGGTGGCCCGGGTACCGCTGGAGCCGGGGGCTGCCTCGTGTCCGGCGACGGGGTCGGGGCCCGGGCCGGTGGGCGCGTCAGGGGCGGGGTCTGGTGCGGGATCCGGGCCGGTGGGCGCGTCAGGGACGGGGCCGGGTGCGGGATCCGGGCCGGTGGGCGCGTCCGGCGGGGGACTGGGGGAGGCGCCCGGTGCTGCCGGCCGGAACACCCCGCTCTCCACCGGCGCCGGCGTCGTCCCCGAGGTCGCGTCATGACCGCCGTACCCGAGGCGGGGCGGCGGCCCGTGCGGCTGCTGCTCGCCGACGACGAGCATCTGATCCGGGGGGCGCTGGCCGCGCTGCTGTCCCTGGAGGACGACATGCTGGTGGTCGCCGAGGCGGCGAGCGGACCGGAGGCGCTGGCGATGGCCCGGGCGCACGAACCGGACGTGGCGGTGCTCGATCTCCAGATGCCGGGGGCGGACGGTGTGAGGGTGGCCACATCCCTGCGGGCGGAGCTGCCCGGCTGCCGGGTGCTGATCGTCACCGGCCACGGCCGGCCCGGGCATCTGAAGAGGGCGCTTGAGGCGGGTGTGCGCGGGTTCGTGCCGAAGACGGTCAGCGCCCAGCGGCTCGCGGAGATCATCCGTACCGTGCACGCGGGAAACCGCTACGTCGACCCCGAGTTGGCCGCCGACGCGATCTCCTCCGGGGATTCGCCGCTGACCGCCCGGGAGGCGGAGGTGCTGGAGCTGGCCGCCGACGGGGCGCCCGTGGTGGAGATCGCCGAGCGGGCCGCGCTGTCCCAGGGGACCGTCCGGAACTATCTGTCGTCGGCCGTCTCCAAGCTCGGGGTGGAGAACCGGCATGCGGCGGTACGGCTCGCACGGGAGCGAGGTTGGGTATAGTTGCTCTCGCGCCACGGCGCACTGCGGACGTAGCTCAGTTGGTAGAGCGCAACCTTGCCAAGGTTGAGGTCGCGAGTTCGAGCCTCGTCGTCCGCTCCAGAAAAGGCCCCCGGTTCCCCGGGGGCCTTTCGCGTTACGACCAGCGCGTGCCCGTCAGACGCTCGTACGCCTCCACGTACTTGGCGCGGGTGGCCGCGACGATCTCCTCCGGGAGCGGCGGCGGGGGCTGCTCGCTCGCCCGGTCCCAGCCGGACTCGGCGGACGTCAGCCAGTCGCGGACGAACTGCTTGTCGAAGCTCGGCTGGGCACGGCCCGGCTCCCACTGGTCGGCGGGCCAGAAGCGGGAGGAGTCGGGGGTGAGGACCTCGTCGGCGAGGACGAGGGTGTCGTCCTCGTAGCCGAACTCGAACTTGGTGTCGGCGAGGATGATGCCCCGGTCGCGGGCGATGGAGCGGGCGCGGCTGTACACGGCGAGGGTGGTCTGCCGCAGCTGGGCGGCGGTCTCCGCGCCGACCTGGCGGGCGACCTCCTCGTAGCTGACGTTCTCGTCGTGCTCGCCGACCGCGGCCTTGGTGGCCGGGGTGAAGATCGGCGCGGGCAGCTCGGAGCCGTCGACCAGGCCCTCGGGGAGGGCGAGGCCGCAGACCGTACGGCTCTCCCGGTACTCGGCGAGACCCGAACCGGTGAGGTAGCCGCGGGCGACCGCCTCCACCGGGACCATCCGCAGGGACTTGCAGACGAGGGTGCGGCCGGCCCAGTCGGCGGGGGCACCCTCGGGCAGTTCGGTGCTCAGGACGTGGTTGGGGACCAGGTCGGCGAGCTGGTCGAACCACCACAGGGACAGCTGCGTGAGGACGCGTCCCTTGTCGGGGATCTCCGTCGGCAGCACCCAGTCGAACGCGGACGTTCGGTCGCTGGCGACCATCACGAGGTCGCCCGCCTCGTTCTGGTACAGCTCGCGCACCTTGCCGGTGTGCAGGTGCACCAGGCCCGGAACCTGGATCGGCTCAGGCTTTTCTACGAATCCGGACACGGTTCCTCCCCGTGGTGATGTCCAAGTGGCTCGATTGTCCCGTATCGGGGCGACCGGTCTTGGCCAGGGGGCCGGTGAGGGCGTTCGGGCGCGTTGTCTTCGGCGGGGTCAGGGGCATGGTCTTCGGAGGGTCAGGGGCATTGTCTTCCGGGGGTCAGGGGCATTGTCTTCCGCGGGTCAGGGGCATTGCCGTGGGCAGGGTCAGGCGCATTGTCGTCGGCGGGATCAGTCCCGTTTGCAGATGCGGTCCAGGAGATTGGCCGTGGCCCGTTGGATACGGGTGTCGACGTGGCCCGGGCGGTCCAGGGCCGGGGACCAGGCGAACGTTCCGGATGCGAAGACCCAGGCGCCGGAGGGGGCTCGGTAGAGGGAGGTCTCCTGGTGGCGGAGGATGCCTTCGGGGCCCCGGTACGGGGAGTGGGCGAGGAGGATGCGGCCCTGGTGCTCGGGGAGCGCGGTGCGGGGGAAGTAGCGGTCGGCCTCGCCGGCGACCATGCCGTGCAGCTCATCGCCCTCGTGGGCGCCGGTCGCGTCCCAGAGCCAGTGGTCGGCGTTGCGCACGACCAGGGGGTGGGGTTCGGGGACCCGGCCCTCGTACTGGATGCCCATCAACTGCTGCTCGGGGCGGTCGATTTCGCGCCACAGTGCGGGTTTTCCGGGGCCCCGGCGTTTTCGGCAGGTGAGGAGCCGGTCGGGGACACCGGACGGGGACGGGCCCAGCTCCACCTGCCAGTACATGGTGTTGGAGGAGAGGAAGACCAGCGAGATCCCGCTGTCCCGGGCGAACTCGGCGGTACGCCGCATCTGCGGCGACCAGTATTCGTCGTGGCCCGGGAAGACCAGCCCCCGGTAGCGGGTGGGGTCCACGCGCCCGGAGTGCAGATCGCGCGCGTCGGCGTACGCGATGTCGTAGCCGTAGCGCTCGGCCCAGCGGATGAAGTCGTAGGCGTGGCCCACATGGAGGGGCAGGCCCGCGCCGGCGTACGGGCGGTCGAAGGAGACGGTCGTCGCGGCGTGGGACTCGCCGAGCAGCCGGCCGTCCTCGTCCCAGGCGTGGTAGAAGCTGGCGCCGGTGCGGCCGTCCTCCGGATACAGGTTGTACGCCTGCCAGGTGATGTCGGGCAGCAGGAGCAGCAGGTCGGCGGGCTGGTCGTCGCGGACCGTGAACGGCACGTGGGAGCGGTAGCCGTCGGCGGTGGTCAGGACCGCCACATACGCGCCGATGCTCCAGTAGCTCGGGATCTGCAGCCGCCAGGAGAGCCACCAGTGGTGGCAGGAGACCGTGCGGTCGGCGGTCAGCGGCGGGGGCTGGACGATGCCGGAGAGACGAGGGCTGGTGGTGATCTTCGCGGCGCCGTCGCCGCCGTAATGGCCGACGCGGTAGATGTCGACGGTGAATTCCTGGGGCGGGTCCACGGTGATGTGGAAGTCGATGGACTCGCCGGAGGCGGCGGCGCCGGTCGCGGTGAACCCCTTGATCTGTCGCCGCACGTCGTCGGCGGAGCGGGGGCCCGGGGTCGAACGCGGGGCCGGGATGCGGGGGTCGGCGGCCTGGCCGCGCGGCGGCAGCGCCCCTGGGTCCACGTACCAGGGGACGACCTGGCCCGTGTCGTCGAAGTACGTCACATGACCCCGTAGCCAGGGGACGGGGCCCTGGCCGAAGGGGTCGTTCACGGCGTGCGCGAGTGCGCCCGATTCCCATCGGCGGACGCGGTGCTCCGTGCCCATCAGTTCTCCCCTCCCTCGCCCCCGTGAGCCGTCACCAGCCGGTGCCGTGTGCGGCCGCCGTGTGTCGGTGCTGCGTGTCGCCTGTGCGGTGTGTCGGTGCTGCGTGTCGCCTGTGCGGTGTGTCGGTGCTGCGTGTCGCCTGTGCTGTAGGTCGGTGCTGTGCCTGTGCTGTGGGTCGGTGCTGTGCCTGTGCTGTGTACGCGAACGGTCCCAGCACATCACATTACGCACGCACTCCGTCACCGTTCGTCGCGAATTGACGAGAGTGGAACATGAGGGTCCGCGTGGGGACCCGGAGACCGGTGCTCCTGCGGAGGGGGCGGTGACGGGGTCAGACCAGGCGGACCGGCTTCTCCGGGCGGACGCCCAGGTGGCGGAGCCAGTCGCGCAGGGGGACCGGGTCACCCTCCTCGACGAGGGTGAGGACACGGGGGGCGAGGTCGGCGGCCCGTTCGCCGTTGACGAGGAGGGAGGGGCCGTCCAGCCAGTCGAGGCCCGGCGTGGCGCCGGCCGTGTCCATCGCCGCGCAGCAGACCATCGCGGCGACGTGTTCCGCGAGCAGCTCGCGGCCCGTGCGGGGTGGCTGCATGGGGAACAGCGGCAACAGGTCGTCCTCCCACAGCGCCCGCTCCGGGCCCTGCGCCTCGGCACCGCCCGGCTGGTGTGCCGCGGGGCGGGGCGCTGCCGCCTCCTCCCTCGCCAGCTCGGCGGTCAGGCCCGCGGCCAACGCGGCGGCCTGCGCGGTGGCCGGGCCCTGCTCGTCGTCCTCGTCGGCGGGAGTGGGTGTGGAGGATATGGCTGGTTGCTGCGGCTCGGGGGATGGTCCCGCAGCCGGGGCAGGGGCGTCGTGGTCGTGCGGCGCGGTGGGGGTGGTCGAGGGGCCGGATGGCGCGCCGGGGCGGGTCTCGGGGCGGTCCGGCCCGGTCTGCGGTCGGTCCGGTCGGGTCTCGGGTCGGTGCGGCCCGGTCTCCGGTCGGTCCGGTCGGGTCTCCGGTCGGTCCGGTCGGGTCTCCGGTCGGCTCTCGGGAGTGGGGGCCTCGGTCGGCACGGTCAGGTGGTCCACGGTCAGGTGGTCCAGGACCCGGGCCAGGGTCGGGCCCGTCTGGTCCGGGCCGTTCCGGTCCGTGGTGCGGTGGACGCCCAGCGCGTCGAGCACCCGGTGGAGGCGGGCCGCCTCGGTGCGCCATTTGCGGTCGACGACCTCGTCCGGGTACTCGCTCCAGTCCACCGGTGCCCAGTCGCGGCCCGCCTCGGCGGGGCCCCCGTGGAAGAGGCGCGCGGCGAGCAGTGACGTGGCCTCGTCGACCGTGCCGGGCTCTTCGAGGAGGTCGCACGCCGGGCGCTCGCCGAGCCGGGAGGCGAAGCCCTCGGCGAGGCGGTCGCGGCGGGACAGCTCCGTGAGCGCGGCGACGACGCCCGCGTCGAGACGGGACGGCCAGCGGCCCATCCGCCAGGCGGGCAGCGCGACGCGCGTGAGAAGCCTGTCCCAGCCGGCGTACGCCAGCCCGACCTGCTCCTGGGCGACGATCCGCAGACCGTAGTCCACAGCCTGTGCACGCTCGGCCGCGGCGGCCGCCACCCCCCGCTCCATCTCCGCCGCGTGGCCCCGGCAGCCGCGCAGGAGCAGCCGGGTCACCCAGCCGACACCGGCCAGCACCGTGCGGGCGAGCGCGCCATGCGTCGGGGCGGAGGTGACGGCCACGGCTGCGTCCAGGCCGCGGACGAAACGGCGGGCCGCGGCTATGTCCGGGTGGGCCGAGGGTCCCGTCCCCGCGACCACCGGCGCCAGCACCGCCCGCAGCTCGCCCACCCGCATCCACCACAGGAACGGTGAGCCGATGACCAGTACGGGAGCGGTGGGCGCGCGATGCCGTCGGTGCGACGACAGCCCTGAGGGGAGACCGGACGAGGGGCCGGAAGGACCGGTGGGGCCGGTGTGGCCGGTGTGGCCGGAGGGACCGGAGGGGCTGGTGTGGCCGGAGGGACCGGAGGGGCTGGTGTGGCCGGAGGGACCGGAGGGGCTGGTGTGGCCGGATGGCGCGTCGGCCGACTGTCCTCGTCCGGCTGCCATTCCGTCGCCGCCGCCAGGACCCGTACCGCCGGACGACGACGCGGAGGCCGAGGAGGAGGCAGCCGATGACGTGGAGGCCGATGGCGGGGAGGAGTGGCTGTCGGGCTGGGTGTGGGACGGGTGGGTGCGGTCCTCCAGCCAGCTGTCGCAGTCCGGGGTGAGGGCTATCGCGGAGGGGGCCGGGACGTCGAGCCGGTCCGCGAGGTCACGGACGAGGCGGTAGAGGTCGGGCGCGGCTTCCTCGGTGATGGAGACGGTGGGGCTCACGGCAGGCCGGGCGCGGGCCACCACGAGCGCGATTCCGGCGGCGGCCAGCAGGACGAGGGCGGCGAGGCCGGAGACCACCCAGCGTGCCGTGGACCAGGGCTGCCCGGTGAGGTGGCCGGTGGAGACGCCGACCAGCAGGACGACCGCGACGGCGGCCGGCAGCAGCGCCACGGCCAACGCGCGGCTGCGGACGCGCAGCACGGCGAGGGCCCGCGAGCGCGCGGCCTGCGCACCCGCCTCCTCACCACCCGCCATACCGCTCACGACGCGACCTCACCCCCTGATGTGCCGTGCGGCGTGCACCGCGACGGCTTTCCGTCGGCGTCGTCGTCGCCGAATGCCCTGACGTTGCTCACTCCCCCACTGTGGCACCCACGACTGACATCGCAATGCCGGTGGGCCAAGTGCCGGAACACTTGCGCCGCACCCTAGTTGGGGCCTCGGCGCCCGTCAGCCGGATGGCCCATCGCTCACTCGATGGAATGGCTTTGGGGAGAGGTGAGTAACGGAGCGAGGGGGAGCGGGCCCGCAGTCCAGAGGCTTGGGGGTCGTACCCGTTGGGGGTGGTTCGCAACCGGATACGCCGAAGGCGGGTGAAGGGCGCTGGGAAGCGCGGAAAGTCACGGTTGCGCTCGGGCGCGGGTGGGGCGCGCGCGGGCCGACCGGTGGGGTGCGCGGGCCACGCTGGGCGCGCGTGGTGCTCATACGCCCCGCGCAGGGCTTGTGGTCACAAGCCAGGCGCCCGCGCGGGGCTGGTCGGTCACAAGCCAGGCGCCCGCGCGGGGCTGGTCGGTCACACGTCAGGCGCCCGCGCGGGGCCCGGGCCCTCGGTCAGGACTCGGCTGCCGCCTTCGCCGCGATGTCCGAGCGGTGCTGGGAGCCGTCCAGGCCGATGCGCGCGACGGCGGTGTACGCACGGTCGCGGGCCTGGGTGAGGTCCTTGCCGGTGGCCGTGACGGACAGGACGCGTCCGCCCGCGCTGACCACGGCGTCGCCCTCGCGCTTGGTGCCGGCGTGCAGCACGTACGCGTGCGGGGCGTCGACCGCGGCTACCTCGTCGAGCCCGGTGATGGGGTCGCCGGTGCGCGGGGTGCCGGGGTAGTTCTGCGAGGCCACGACCACCGTGACGGCGGCGTCGTCGCTCCAGCGGAGGGGTTCGAGGTCGCCGAGGGTGCCGTTGGCCGCGGCGAGGAGGACACCGGCCAGCGGGGTCTTCAGGCGGGCCAGGACGACCTGGGTCTCCGGGTCGCCGAAGCGGGCGTTGAACTCGATGACCCGTACGCCCCGGCTGGTGATCGCCAGGCCCGCGTAGAGCAGCCCCGAGAACGGGGTGCCGCGGCGGCGCATCTCGTCGACGGTCGGCTGCAGCACGGTCTGAAGGACCTCGTCGACCAGCTTGGGGTCGGCCCACGGGAGCGGGGAGTACGCGCCCATGCCGCCGGTGTTGGGGCCCTCGTCGCCGTCCAGCGCGCGCTTGAAGTCCTGGGCGGGCTGGAGCGGGAGGACGGTCGTGCCGTCGGTGATCGCGAAGAGGGAGACCTCGGGGCCGTCGAGGAACTCCTCGATGACGACCCGGCCGCAGGCCAGCGCGTGCTCGCGGGCCTTGTCGAGGTCGGGGGTCACGACGACGCCCTTGCCGGCGGCCAGTCCGTCGTCCTTGACGACGTACGGGGCGCCGAAGGCGTCGAGGGCCTCGTCGATCTCCTCGGGGGTGGTGCAGACGTACGACCGGGCCGTGGGCACGGCCGCGCCGGCCATGACCTCCTTGGCGAATGCCTTGGAGCCCTCCAGCTGCGCGGCCTCCCCGGAGGGGCCGAACACCGGGATGCCCGCCTCGCGTACGGCGTCGGCGACACCGGCGACCAGGGGGGCCTCCGGGCCCACGACCACCAGGTCGGCCTCCAGGCGGGTGGCCAGCGCGGTCACGGCGGCGCCGTCCAGCGCGTCCACCGCGTGCAGCTCGGCGACCTCCGCGATGCCGGCGTTGCCGGGAGCGCAGTGCAGCGCGGTGACGTCGGAGTCGAGGGACAGAGAACGGCACAGCGCGTGCTCACGGGCACCGCTACCGATGACGAGGACCTTCACGGGGCCAGCCTAACCGGCTGAGCGGGGTGGGTTTGTGGGGGCTTCCGAAGAGTGGGACGGCGGGGGTTTGTGGGATCAGACGAAGGGAGGGGTTGATGAGGGGCGTTCCATGCGGACTGGGACCGACGAAGGTGACCTGAAGGGACCGGGGCGACCGGAGTCGCTCGGAGGCCTTCGGGCGTGATCGGGGGCGTTCGAGGGCGTTCGGGGGCCTGGATGCGGGAGTGGGATGAGGGTGCGGGATGAGGGGCTGAGGTGAGCGCGAGCGAGGGCTTCGGCCTGACGCTCGTACGCGGCCACACGGCAGCCGCGGTTCGCGGCGGGCAAGCGACTGGGCCTTCGCGGCCCTCGCGCTCTCCCACCCCCGGGGCCCGTACTCGTTCGCCTCTCCCACGCCGACCCGGTACCCGGGCCGCCGCCCCTACTCGTTAGCGATCTCCTCCACCACCGTCGCGCCCAGTTCACGGACGATCAGTTCGTGGCCGGAGAGGGCGGATTCGTCGAGGTCGGGGTCGTCGTCCTCGGGGATGTCGTCCTCAGGGGAGACCGGCGGGGGCTCAGGGGCGGGCGGCGGTGCGGGGGCGGCGCTGGGCGCGGCCGGGCCTGGTTGCCGGGGCGGCGGGGCCGGGGTGGGCGAGTGTGGCGCGGAAGAAGGCGGGGACTGGGGCGGGGCGGGACGGGACGCCGGGGCGGGGGAGCCGCCGTAGCCGCCGCCCGGGCCTCCGCCGTAGCCGCCGCCTCCGCCGTACCCTCCGGGGGCCTGGGGGGCGTGACCGCCCGTCGGTGCCGAGCCGCCACCCGACGTGTCGACGAGCGCCTCGATCTTCCAGTGGACGTTGAACTGCTCGGCCAGCGCCGCGCGCAGGACGTCCTCGCTGCCGCTGCTCGCGAAGTTGTCCCGAGCGCCCGCGTTGACGAAGCCGATCTGGAGCGTCGTGCCGTCGAAGCCGGCGACGTGCGCGTTCTGGCTCAGCAGGATCCAGGTGAACCGGCGGCGGTTCTTCACCGCCTCCAGGATGTTCGGCCACAGCATGCGGGGGTCGAGCCCGCCGGGGGCGGGGTTGTACGCGGCGGCGGCCGGGGCGGACTGGGCCGCCGGAGGCGTGGCCGGTCGGCTGTGCGCCGCGGACGCCGCGGCCTGGCCCTGCGCGGGACCGGACGGGCCCCCGGGCGCCGCTCCGCCGCCGGCGGGCGCGGCCGTCGGCCAGCCGCCGGGGCGCCGCCCGCTGCCCGCGGCGGCCGGTGTGGGCCAGGACCCGGGACCGCCGGCAGGCGCGGAGGCACCCGGCGCCGCGGTGCCGGGCACGTTCGCGTGGGCGGCAGGGGCGGTGGGCGCCCCCGGCTGAGCGGCGGGCGCGGGAGGCGGTGTACCCGGCGAAGCCTCCTGCGGGTCGGCCGCGGCGGGACCCGGGCCACCCGCCCCCGGCCCTCCGAAGCCACCGCCGCTCCCGAGGCCCCCGGCACCACCCGCACCGTACGCATCCGAACCAGGCGAACCAGGCGAACCAGGCGCACCAGAGGCACCCGACGAACCCGACGAACCACCATGGCCGGCGGCGGCAGCCGCAGGCGTCCCCTGTGCACCGGGCATCCCCGGAGCCCCGGGCACTCCGGCCGCTCCCGGCACCCCCTGGCCTGCGGGCGCCCCCGCGCCCCCCGTTCCCCGTACCGCCGCCCGAGCCGCTGCCGGCCCGCCCCCCGGCGGCACCGGCGGGCCGGGGGCGACCGGCGGAGCCATGCCCATCGGCGCGGCCGCTCCCCCGTGGACGTCGGGCCCGGGGACGTACCCCATGGCGGGGCCGGGGCCGGACGCGGAGAAGTTCACGCCCCGCTCCAGTCGGTCCAGGCGGGCCATGACGGAGCGTTCGTCGCCATAGGTCGCGGGGAGGAGGACGCGGGCGCAGATCAGTTCGAGCTGGAGGCGGGGGGAATTGGCGCCCCGCATCTCGGTGAGGCCCTCGTTGACGAGGTCGGCGGCGCGGCTGAGCTCCGCGGCGCCGAAGACGCCCGCCTGGGCCTGCATCCGCTCCAGGACATCCGCGGGGGCGTCGATGAGCCCCTTCTCGACGGCGTCCGGCACGGCGGCGAGAATCACCAGGTCACGCAGGCGCTCCAGCAGGTCGGCGACGAACCTCCGCGGGTCGTTGCCGCCCTCGATGACGCGGTCGACGACCTCGAAGGCCGCGGCCCCGTCGCCCGCGGCGAATGCCTCGACGACCGAGTCGAGCAGCGACCCGTCCGTGTAGCCGAGCAGGGACGTGGCCATGGCGTATGTCACACCCTCGTCCGTCGCGCCGGCCAGCAGCTGGTCCATGACGGACATCGAGTCACGCACGGAGCCGGCGCCCGCGCGCACGACCAGCGGCAGGACGCCCTCCTCGATGGCGATGTTCTCCCTGCCGCAGACCTCGGCGAGGTAGTCGCGGAGCGTGCCCGGCGGGACGAGCCGGAAGGGGTAGTGGTGCGTACGCGAACGGATCGTCCCGATGACCTTCTCGGGCTCGGTCGTGGCGAAGATGAACTTGAGGTGCTCCGGCGGCTCCTCGACGACCTTCAGCAGCGCGTTGAAACCGGCCGACGTGACCATGTGGGCCTCGTCGATGATGTAGATCTTGTAGCGACTGCTCGCCGGTCCGAAGAACGCCTTCTCGCGCAGCTCACGGGCGTCGTCCACGCCACCGTGCGAGGCGGCGTCGATCTCGATCACGTCGATCGAGCCGGGGCCGTTCCGCGCGAGGTCCTGGCAGGACTGGCACTCGCCGCACGGGGTGGGAGTGGGGCCCTTCTCGCAGTTCAGACACCGCGCGAGGATGCGCGCGCTGGTCGTCTTGCCGCAGCCGCGCGGCCCGCTGAACAGGTACGCGTGATTGACCCGGTTGTTCCGCAGCGCCTGCTGCAGCGGGTCGGTGACATGCTCCTGCCCGATGACCTCGGCGAACGACTCCGGGCGATAGCGGCGGTACAGCGCGAGAGACGACACGCATACGAGGTTATAGGCGCCCACTGACAACCCGGACGCCGCCGAAGCCGGACGGGAAGACCAGAGGATCGGACGGGCCGGACCCGGACCCGGGAACCGGACCGGACGGACCCGAGTGCTGGTCCGGACAGAGCCGAGTACGGGACCGGACAAACCTGAGTACCGACGGAACGGAGCCGAAGGGGGACAACGAAAGACCCCCCACGCACCCGCCAGAGCCGACCTACCCTTGCTGCCTTCCGGCCCTGGGGGAGTTCAGTCAGATAGCGCCGCGTGAGGGGCTACGCCCAGCCTACCCGATCCCCCGACCCCACCCGCCCGCCTCCCCACTCGGACGTCTCCCTTGATCCCCCTCGCGCCCCTCACCTCGAACGAGTTCGCAACCACCCTCCGCCGTCATGTAATGTTTCCGGCGGAGGATTCGCCTAGAGGCCTAGGGCGCACGCTTGGAAAGCGTGTTGGGGGCAACCCCTCACGAGTTCGAATCTCGTATCCTCCGCCAGTGCCTCACCGGGCACGATGTCGAAGGGCCCCACCGTTCGCGGTGGGGCCCTTCGACGTTGTCCGTCTCAGTTTCCGTCTTAGTTCGTCTTCGGGAGCTCCTAGAGCGCGTCGCCGACTTGCTACGCGACCCCGCCCTACCTCGAAGCCTGGTGCCATCTGCGAAACGACGAGCGCGTCTTCACCCTCTCGCGCGTCCACAGCGTCCTGAGCTACATGCCCAAGTGAGAGAAGATGGTATCGGTGGAGATACTATCTCTGCCGATACTATCTCCATCGGGAGGTTGGGATGCGGCGCTTCATCGGGCGGGACCGCGAGCTGCGCGTGCTCGGCGACGCTTTGCGGGCGGTGCGGAATGCCGTCGGGTCGGCGCAGCCGGGGCAGTGCGTCCTCATGCGGGGGAGACGGCGGGTGGGCAAGTCCAGCCTCGTCGAGGAGTTCCTCCGACGGGCCGAGACTCCCCACCTCTTCTTCACCGCTGCGGGCGGCACGGCGGAGGACGAGTTGTCGGAGCTGCTCGACACCGTTGCCAGGTCCACTCTGCCGGAGCGGAGACTGTTCGCGGAGGAGACCCCCGATCAGTGGAACGCGGCATTCAGACTCCTTGCGGAGGTCCTGCCCGACGACACCCCCAGCGTCGTCGTCATCGACGAGGTTCCGTATCTCATGGACCGCATCGACGCCTTCGAGGGGATGCTTCAGCGGGCATGGGACCGGCTGCTCAGCCGCAAGCCCGTACTCCTCCTCCTGGTCGGATCCGATCTGTCGATGATGGAGGCTCTGAACAGCTACGACCGTCCCTTCCACCAGCGGGGCCGGGAAATGATCGTGGGACCGCTGAACCCCGCTGACATCGGCGAGATGCTCGGCCTGTCACCGGCAGCCGCGTTCGACGCCGCTCTGATCACGGGAGGGCTTCCCCTGATCTGCGCCGAGTGGCGGGCCGGAGCGGACGTCTGGGAGTTCCTCGGCGACTCGCTGGCCAACCCGATCTCGGCGCTGCTGGTCTCCGCCGAGCGCTCTCTGGCTGCGGAGTTCCCCCCACAGGCGATGAGCAGGGAGGTCCTGCGTGCCATCGGATCCGGGGAGCGAACCTTCACCAACATCGCGCGCGCGGCCGGCGGCATCGCCCACACCACGCTCACTCGAGCCACTGACGTCCTGACCGGGAAACGGGTCGTGGCCGCCGAGCTGCCACTCTCGCTGCGACCGTCGAAGGAACGTCGCTACCGAGTGGCCGACCCCTACCTGCGGTTCTGGCTCGCGTTTCTGGATCCGCACATGGCGGAGATCGAACGGATGCGGGGAGACCTCACACTGAGTCGGATCAAGGAGCAGTGGACGAGCTGGCGTGGCCGGGCGATCGAGCCCCTGGTCCGGGAATCCCTCGCCCGCCTCCTGCCGGACGGGCTCCTGCCCGCCGCGCCGGCGATCGGCGGGTACTGGACCCGAAGCAACGACATCGAGGTCGACTTGGTGGGCGCCGACCGGCAGCCGGTGGCCAAGCAGTTGCTCTTTCTCGGCTCGGTCAAGTGGCTGGAGAACTCCGCGTTCGACAGCCACGACCTGGCCGCGCTGCAGAAGCATCGGGCAGCGATCACCGACGAGCCGGTGCCACTCGTGGCGGTCTCCCGCAGCGGGATCGGATGTCCCGGACTTCAGGCGGTGTACGGCCCCGAGGAACTGCTCAGCGCCTGGCGCGGGGCGTGAGCAGGAACTGAGGTCCGGTTGCAGTTCTGGTTGCCTTCACTGCCGTACAGCACCGTCCACCGCCTACCGTCCACCGCCTACCGTCAGCCGCATTCCGTCAGCCGCATTCTGTCGCAGGTCAGGACCCCGCTGATCAATCCCGGACCCTCCGGCGAACATGTGGAAAGCGCGGCTGTGTTTCAGGCCGTGTTTCAGGCCGTGTTCTCTTCGTCTCCCGGCGGTTCCCAGAGCAGGACGCTGGTGGTGAGGCGGCGGTAGGCGGCTCGGGCCTGGAGGACGCGGGCCAGGGCCGTGCCGGTGAGGGCCGCCGTGAGGAGGCAGACCAGCCAGAACGTGTCGCGCGGGTTGGTCCAGGTGAGGACGCCGGCCGGGGGTATCGCGAAGCCGTTGAGGAAGAGCCAGCACAGGGCGGCCGTGCCGGGAGCGGCGGTGAAGCGGGCGTGCAGGCCGAGCAGCGCGGCCAGCAGGGAGAGCGCGGCCAGGGCCGGGCCCGGGCGGTCCGTGCCGACCAGGGCGTTGTGGACGGCCACCAGCGCCATCGCGCCGGCGAACGCCGTGGCCCACACCAGCGGTGTGGAGGCGGGCTGGGGTACGGGCCGGGAACCGGTGCCCAGGGACACCCACTGGATCATGCCTGCGCTTCCTTTCGCTCCTCCCCCACTGCCCGGGCGGGGCCGCGGCCCGAGCGGCGCGGCCGCGGATGTCGGTCGCCCCGGTCCGCATGACCGCCGGCAGGGGGACTGGGCAGGTCACCGGCGTGAACGCCGGAGGGCCACACGTGGATTGTCCCACCGACGGGCTCAACCCCGCCTCGGCCAGCCCGTTGTCGGGTCTCGTTAGGGTGGCACCGACGGGTTTCCGAAGACATGTCCGAACCAGACAGGGGGCCAGCCGTGGGTGCTCCGCGCCTGAGCAGTACGCCGTTGCCGGGGATCGGTGTGCGGTACGACCTCAACACCCGGGAGCACAGGCGGCTTTCCGTCGTGGCGCACCGGGACGGGTCGCGGACGTTCAGCGCGTACCGGGAGGACGATCCCGACGCGTGCGCGTTGTCGGTACGGCTGACGGGGAGCGAGGCGACCGCCCTCGTGGACGCGCTGATGCCGGACCACCACAGCCCGAACCTGCTGTCCACCACCGAACTGGGCCTGGTCGCCGAGCGGATCGAGCTGTCCTCGACGTCGCACTGGAACGGACGCGTCCTCGGTGACACCCGGATGCGGACCGAGACGGGCGCGTCGATCGTGGCCGTACTGCGGCGGGCGGAGGCGATTCCCTCACCGGCGCCGGACTTCCGGCTGGCCGGCGGGGACACCCTCATCGTGATCGGCACCCGCGAGGGTGTGGAGACGGCCGCCGCGATACTCGGCCGGGAGTGAGCGGCCCATGCACCTCGCCGCACAGCTTTCCGCGCCCCTCGCCGCCCATGCTCCCCCGCACCTCGCCTCGCCCGTGCGACTCGCCGCCGAGTCCTCCGGGCACTCCTCCGCCGTCTTCCTCATCGAGTTCGGCGCGATCATCCTCGGACTCGGGCTGCTCGGGCGGTTCGCCGCCCGGTTCCGGCTGTCGCCGATCCCCCTGTACCTGCTGGCCGGGCTCGCCTTCGGGGAGGGCGGGCTGCTGCCGCTCGGCACGAGCGAGGAGTTCGTGGCGATCGGCGCCGAGATCGGTGTGATCCTGCTGCTGCTCATGCTCGGCCTGGAGTACACCGCCAGCGATCTCGTCTCCAACCTCAAGACCCAGTACCCGGCCGGTCTCGTGGACGCCGCGCTCAACGCGCTGCCCGGCGCGGCCATGGCGCTGCTGCTGGGCTGGGGCCCGGTCGCCGCCGTCGTGCTCGCCGGTGTCACCTGGATCTCCTCCTCCGGTGTCATCGCCAAGGTTCTCGGCGACCTGGGCCGGCTCGGCAACCGCGAGACACCGGTCGTGCTGAGCATCCTGGTCCTCGAAGACCTCTCCATGGCCGTCTATCTGCCGATCGTCACCGCCCTGCTCGCCGGGGTCGGGCTCGCGGCGGGCAGCGCGACCCTCGCCATCGCCCTGGGCACGGCGGGTCTCGTCCTGCTGATCGCGGTGCGGTACGGGCGCCACATCTCCCGGTTCGTCTCCAACGACGACCCGGAGAAGCTGCTGCTGGTCGTGCTGGGGCTGACGCTCGTCGTGGCCGGGCTCGCGCAGCAGCTCCAGGTGTCGGCGGCGGTCGGCGCGTTCCTCGTCGGCATCGCGCTGTCCGGTGAGGTCGCCGAGGGGGCGCACAGTCTGCTGGCGCCCCTGCGGGATCTGTTCGCGGCCGTGTTCTTCGTCTTCTTCGGCCTCCACACCGATCCGGCGAGCATCCCGCCGGTGCTGCTGCCCGCGCTCGTACTGGCCGTCGTCACCGCGCTGACGAAGATCGCCACCGGGTACTGGGCGGCCCGCCGGGCCGGGATCTCCGCGAAGGGCCGGTGGCGGGCGGGGGGCACGCTGGTCGCGCGCGGCGAGTTCTCCATCGTCATCGCCGGGCTCGCCGTCACCGCCGGCATCGAGCCCTCCCTCGGGCCGCTGGCCACGGCGTACGTCCTCATCCTGGTCATCGCGGGTCCGCTCACCGCCCGTTTCACCGAGCCGGTCGCCCTGTGGGCGACGGGGCGGCTCCGGAAGCCGTCGTCGGAACGGCCGGCCGTCACCGCCGCGAGCGCCGGGCCGCCCCCGGACTCCGCGCCGGCGGCAGCCGGAGAACACGAGGCCCTGGAGGCGGAGGAGCGCGACACGGCCGAGCGGTCCTGAGGGCGCCGACGGCCACGGCGGGCCGGGCCGGGCCGACGGCCCTCGGCCTCGCCGGCCCAGGGCGCAGATACCCTCGGCCTCGCCGGGCCCGGGCTCCCATGCCCTCGGCCTCGCCGGGCCGGGCTCAGGCGTCTTCGCCCTCGCCGACCCCGGGCTCCCATGCCCCCGGCCTCGCCGGTACGGGCGGCCCAGCCGTCCTCGCCCTCGCCGACCCCGGGCTCCCATGCCCCCGGCCTCGCCGGTACGGGCGGCCCAGCCGTCCTCGCCCTCACCGCCCGCGGGCTCCCATGCCCCCGGCCTCGCCGGTACGGGCGGCCCAGCCGTCCTCGCCCTCACCGCCCCCGGGCCCCCATGCCCTCGGCCTCGCCGGTACGGGCGGCCCAGGCGTCCTCGTCCTCACCGCCCGCGGGCTCCCATGCCCCCGGCCTCACTAGGCCGGGGCCCAGCCGTCCTCGTCCTCACCGCCCCCGGCTCCGATGCCCGCCCCGCCCCGCTGGTCCGGGCTCAGCCGTCCTCGGGCTCACCGACCCCGGGCCCGCATGCCCGGCGCGGTCCCGCCGGCACCGAGCCCGGATGTGCTCCTCCCCCGGCCCCGCGTCACTCCTCCCCAGGCTCGTCCGTCCCCGGTTCGGCGAAGCTGGCGAAGTACGCGGCGGCCATGTCCTCGTCGGCGTGGCCCTGGGCCGCGGCTCGGGTGAGGCGGTCGGCGCCGGCGGCGGCCACGTCGAGGCGGGCCCCGTGGCGCTGTCCGGCCTCCACGATCAGGCGGGCGTCCTTGGCGGCGGTGGCCACGGCGAAGGACGCCGGTGAGAGCTTGCCGTCCAGGATGAGGGCGGACTTGGCGCGCAGATAGCCCATGTCGAGAGGGCCGCCGTCGATGATCTCGAAGAAGGACCGCGGGTCGACGCCGAGCACCTTGGCCAGGGCGAGTGTCTCGCCGGCCGCGTTGGTGGCGGCGAGCACCCAGCTGTTGGCCACCAGCTTGAGCCGGGTGGCCGTGCCCGCCGCGCCGTCCTCGCCGGTCCACACCGTACGGGCGCCCACGGCGTCGAAGACGGGCGTCACCGCCTCCCGGCCCGTCTCCGGGCCGGCCGCGAGGACCGTCAGCTGCCCGGCCTCGGCGGGCTGCCGGGTGCCGAGGACCGGGGCGTCGTAGAACACGAGGCCGTGTTCGGCGGCCAGGGCGGCCAGTTCCGCCACGCCCTCGAGACCGGCGGTGGTGGACTGGACCCAGGCGGCGCCCGCGCTCAGGGCCGGTGCCGCCTCGCGCATCACATCCAGCACGGCGGCCGCGTCGTACAGCATCGTCAGGACGACATCGGCGCCCCGTACGGCCTCTGCGGGGGTGTCGACGACATGGACGCCGTCGGCGGTCAGCGGCTCGGCCTTCTCCCGGGTGCGGTTCCACGCGCGTACGGGGTGTCCGGCCCGGGCGAGGTTGCGGGCCATCGCGGCCCCCATGATGCCGGTGCCCAGGACGCCGACGGTCGGCTTGTCGCTCATGACGTGATCTCCCATCAACTTCCTGCCTCGGGAGATTACTTCTCCGGCCGCTCCGGTCGGCGTCTCCCGGCGTGGCGCCGAGCGTGGGCGGTGTGTCTGACCGAGGGCCTGCTGAAAGGGCCCTCCCGGCGGGTAGGACGTGTACGACACTCCTGCCGAGCGGTGAAGGGTGAAGGGCGAGCGATGAACAGCGACAGCACGGGAGCCGCCGACGGGCTCGACGTACGGCCCGCCTCGGGGTACATCGGCGCCGAGATCCACGGAGTGGACCTCTCCGGACCCCTGGACGACCGCACGGTCGACGGCATCCGCTCGGCGCTGCTGCGCTGGAAGGTCGTGTTCTTCCGGGGGCAGCGCCTGGACCACGCCGGGCAGATCGCGTTCGCGCGGCGCTTCGGCGAGCCGATCCGGCTCCGCTCCCGCGGCTCGGTGTCACCCGCGGAGCACCCGGAGATCGAGACGACCGCCGACCGCCAGGAACTGGGCCGCAAGCACGGCATGGACCAGGCCGAGTGGCTGGAGCGCCGCCGCCACTCGACCCTGCGCGGCTGGCACGGCGACCACACCGCCCGCGTCGACCCGCCCGCCCTGACCCTCCTCCGCGCCGAACAGGTGCCCCCGTACGGCGGCGACACCACCTGGGCCAACCTCGCCACCGCCTACGCCGGGCTCTCCGAACCCGTACGCCGGTTCGCCGACGGGCTGCGTGCCGAGCACCGTCTCGGCGTCGGGTACCTCGCCCGCTCCGGGCCCGACCCGTATCTGCGGCATCTCCAGGACCACCAGGTCGCCTCGGTGCACCCGGTCGTCCGCGTGCACCCCGAGACCGGCGAACGCGTCCTCTTCGTCAACCCGTACTACGTCGAGAACATCGTCGACGTGAGCAGAGCGGAGAGCCGGCTCCTGCTTGAGATGTTCGTCGAGCAGATCACGCGCCCCGAGTACACCGTCCGCTTCCGCTGGGAGCCGGGGGCCGTGGCCCTCTGGGACAACCGGGCCACCGTCCATCTGGCCCCCAACGACACCGCGCACCTGGGTTTCCCGCGCATCATGCATCGGGTGATGGTGGCCGGGGAGCCGCCCGTCGGGGTGGACGGCACCCCGTCGAAGTCGCTCGTGGGCGCGCCGTTGCACGAGCCGCGCGAGGAGTAGTCGTCCGGCCGAATGCGGGTAACCGGCACCCCATGGGTGAGCTGCTGGTCGGTACCTGTTCCTGGACGGACCGCGCGTTACTGGCCGGCGGCTGGTATCCGCGCGGCCGGCGCGACGCCGAGTCCCGACTCCGCTACTACGCCGAGCAGTTCCCGGTCGTCGAGGTCGACTCCAGCTACTACGCGCTGCCCAGTCGCCGCAACGCCGTCCTCTGGGCCGAGCGGACGCCGCCCGGGTTCCGGTTCGACGTCAAGGCGTTCTCGCTCCTCACCGGCCATCCGACCCGGCCGACGGCGCTTCCCGAGGACCTGCGCGGCCGGACGTCCCATCTGCCCGGTCTGCTCGACCGGATCTGGGAGCGGTTCGCGCACGCCGTGGAGCCGTTGCGGATGGCCGGCCGGCTGGGTGCCGTGCTGTTCCAGTTCCCGCCGTGGCTGGCGCCGGGGCCGCGGGCGGAGAAGGCGCTGACGGAGTGCGCGGAACGTACGGCGGGCTGGCCGGTGTCCGTGGAGTTCCGGCACCCGGCGTGGTGGCGCCCCGGGCAGGCGGACGAGACCACGGCCCTGTTGTCCCGGCTCGGCATGGTCGCCGTCGGCGTCGACATGGCCCAGGGGCTCGGCACCTCCCTGCCGCCGCTGGCCCCGGTCACCTCGCCCGGACTTGCCGTCGTACGGTTCCACGGCCGGAGCCCCGCCTGGGGCACCGGCAGCAAGGAGGACCGTTTCCGCCATGACTACTCGGAGGCCGAACTCACCGAGTGGCTGCCGAGGTTGCGGGCCGCCGCCGAGCAGGTCGACGAGGTCCACGTCCTCTTCAACAACTGCTGCGCCGACGCGGCGGTCCGTGCGGCGGAGACGATGCGCCGCCTGCTGGCCGGGGAAACGGACGGCCGCCGGCCGGTCGGCGAAACGGATGTCGGCGAAACGGATGGGGGAGCGGACGAGGGAGGGGCCGGCTCTAGCCGACCCTGACGTTCTTCTCCACGGTCACCTGGTCGATGTCCGTCGTACGGACCGTCAGCTTCATCGTCCAGGTGCCCGGCAGGGGGATCTGGAGGGTGTCGGTGGCCCAGTAGCCGCCGCGGTTGGTCAGCTTGGCGTCGATCGGGCCGACCTTCTGCGCCTTGAGGGTGAAGGTGAGGCGCAGTTCGGGGACGGTCGCGATGCCGTCGTCGGGGCCGAACACCACGGCCTGGACGGAGTTCTTGCCGACCTTGCCGGGACCGAGGTCGATCTGGACCTTGCCGTGGCCGTTCGGGGTGCCCATGTCGAACGGTACGACGGTCGAGGAGGCCGTGATCTCCCCCGGCGCGGCCGCGCCCTCGGTTCCCTGCGCGCTCTCCGCCGCCGCCCGGCCGGGCAGGGTGCCCGTCAGCACGGTCGTGATCACCAGCACCACCACCGCCACGGTGAACTCCGCCAGCACGCTGCGGCGCAGGGCGAGACGGTGCCGGTCCTCGGGGGTCGAGCCGGCGGGGGTCGAGTCGGCGGGGGTCGAGTCGGCGGGGGTCGAGTCGTCAGACGTCGCGGAGAGCGCGGCGCCGGAACCTGAACCGGAGTCACCGGCCGGGACCCCGGGCGTCTCGGCCGCCGCGCCGCCGTCCGCGCGGGCCACCGCCCCCACCGGTTGAGGCACGCGAGCGTCGGCCACGACCGACGCCTTCCCGACCACCTCGGCGCTCTCGGCGCCCTCGGCGTTCCCGGCCTTCTCGTCGTCCTCGGCGTGCTCGGAGTGCTCGGCGTGCTCGGCGTGCTCGGAGTGCTCGGCGTGCTCGGCGTCCTCGGCCGCCACCGGCCCCAACCGCCCCGTCCACCGCCGGGAGAACGCGGCCGCGGCCAGCAGCAGGGCGATCGCCGCCAGCTTGGCGAGGAGGACCTGGCCGTACGCCGTGGAGGTGAAGGCGGACCAGGAGCCGAGGCCGCGCCAGGACTGGTAGACGCCGGTGACGACCAGGACGACCACCGAGGCGAAGGCCAGGCGGGAGAAACGGGTCACCGCGGCGGCCGACAGCGTCTCCGGGGCCCGGTACAGCACGGTCAGCAGGGCCGTCAGGCCGCCCAGCCACACGGCCATGGCGAGCAGGTGGAGCACCGAGGAGGTCATCGCCACCGGCACCTGGATGCCCGCGGAGGCGTGCTCGGCGGCGGCCCAGGTCCCGGCGAGCCCCAACGACAGCAGGGACCCCGCACCGGCCGCGCCCCGCCCCCAGCTCTCCTGACGACGGACCCGTACGAGGAGGACGAGGGCCGCCGCGAGCAGCGCGAGCCTCGTCAGCAGCGCGAGACCCGGCCGGGTCGTGAGCGTGTCGCCGAGGACGGACGGGTCGAGGACGGCCCCGACGCCGCTGCCCCGTTCGTACGGTCCGCGCAGCAGCAACAGGACGACCGAGGCCAGCGCCAGGGCCAGCCAGCCCCCCAGGAGCAGCTTGCGGAGCGTGTCGTCGGCCCGGCCGAGGACGGCGGCCACGAAGACGGTGACGCCGATGAGCAGGGCGAGGGCGCCGTACGCGAAGTAGCGGGTGATGTCGTAGAAGGAGGCGGTGAGGGGCTCCTCGGCGAGGTCGGCGGGGAGGTTCGCGGAGGTGGCGGAGGGCTCGCCGACGGAGAAGATCAGGGCGCCGGAGATGGGGTGGCTGTCGGCGGAGATCACCCGCCAGGCGACGGTGTACGTGCCGTCGGCCAGCCCCGCGGGCAGGGTGACACGGGCCGTGTCGGACCGGTCGCCGGACCGCCCCGGCCTGCCCGTGTCGACCGCGCGGTTCTCCGGGTCGATGACGCGGATGGAGTCCTGGAGGAGGCTCACCGGCTCGGTGAAGGTCAGGGTGACGTCCCTGGGCGCGGAGTCGAGGACGCTGCCGTCGGCGGGATCGGTGCCCTTCAGCGCGGCGTGCGCCGACGCGGTCCCCGCCCCGCCGAGGAGGAACAGGACCAGCACGGTGCCGAGCAGCACCAGGCGCCGCACGAACGGAAGACCCCTCCGGGCACTCCCGCCCCTTCCGCCGGTTCCGCCCGTCCCGCCCTGTCGACTCTCGTCCCTGTCACTGCGTCGGCCCACGTCGCGCTCCGGATCCACTGTCGCCGGCTCTCGGATTCCTCCGAGTAGGTACGGGCCCCGGGAAGCGTGTGTTCACCAACCATCCCGGGCGTCCGCCCTCATTCCCTCCCCAGCTCCGCGATGAGCGCGGCCCGCTGGGGGTACAGCCGCGCCAACTCCCCGGCATCGCCGTGCTCGTAGCCCTCGTACGTGAACCCCGGCGCCATCGTGCAGCCGAACAGGGTCCACGCCCCGTCGCCGCCCAGCACCCGCGCCCCCATCCAGGTCCCCGCGGGCACGACGTACTGCACGTGCTGCCCGTCGAGCACCTTCGGGCCGAGGACGACGACGTCCGAGGAGCCGTCGGGGCGCAGGAGCAGCATCTGGAGGGGGTCGCCCAGGTGGAAGTGCCAGATCTCGTCGGTCGGCAGCCGGTGCAGCGCCGAGTAGTCCCCCGGCTCGGTGGTGAGCAGGGCGACGATCGCGGTCCCCTCCGGCCGCCCGTCACCGCGCTCGGGCCCCGCCCAGGTCTGGCGGAAACGCCCGCCTTCCCGGGGGATGGGCTCCAGCGCGTAGTGCGCGATCAGATCCTCAGGAGTCACCCGCCCACGCTACGTCCGAACCGGCAGCCCCGGCAGGACCTTCCGGCCCCCCGGCCACCTTCCCCGACGTCCTACCGCCGCCCGAGCACTGTCCTACCGCCGCGCGAAGACCGATTCCCGTCGCAGGAACGCCAGTTGCGCCCGCTTCTCCGGCAGGTACACGTCGGGCAGATCGATCTCGGGCAGCACGACCACCGGACCGCGCTCGAACCCCTGTCGCAGGAACCGCGTGATCGCCTTCTCGTTGCCGACGTCCGGGTCGACGACCACCCGCCGCCGGTCCAGGCCGACCAGCACGTACGCCGTGAAGGCCGCCAGCACCGAGGCCGACCAGCCGGGCCGCTCCCCGCCCGGCCCGGCGGGCGCCAGCAGCACGTGTACGCCGATGTCGCCGGGCTCGACCTCGTAGCACTCGCCGACCCGGTCGGCCTCCGGCTCGTACGTCTGGAGCAGTCCGACGGGCTCACCGTCGTGCAGCGCGAGGAAGGCGTGGTGGGTGTCGAGGGTGTCGAGATGGGCGTAGATCTCGCGCACCTGCTCCTCGGTGAGCCCGTTCATGCCCCAGAACGCGGCCCGGGGTTCGCTCACCCAGCCATGGACGACGGCAGCGTCGGCCTTCGGGTCCAACCGCAGGACGCGGACGGTCCCGAAGCCGTCGATCACCTGCTCGTGCACGGCCACCCGGCCGCCGTACGCGTCAACGCTCATCGTCGTTCTCCTGGGTGTCCTGGGTGTCCTGGGTGTCCTGGGTGTCCTTGGTCCCCTGCGTGCCGTTGGTGTCCTCGGTCTCCTTGGTGAGCCGGTCCCAGTCGGTCACGACCGGTACGAGGTCCCCCCGGACCCAGAGGGGGAGCTGGTCGCGGTGGTGGGCGGTGCCGGGCACGCCCGACGCCCCGAACGGCACCACCCACAGGCTGTCCTCACGACGGGCCAGGTCCCAGACGTAACGGGCGGCGGGGCCGCGCGCGCTGAGGTCCGTGATCCCGGGTACGGCGGAGGTGCACAGCACGCAGTCGTGGTCCCCGGCGAGCCCGGGCTCGACGTACGCGGCGGGCGCACCGGGGGGGTCGGCGAGATCGGCGGGGTCGGCGGCCCCGAGCGCCCGCCACGGCGCGAGCCGGTGGCTGTCGGCCCACGGCCCGAACGCATCGCCCGCCACCTCCTCCAGCGCCTCCCGCACGATCCCCGCGCGGTCGATCCCGTAGAAGTCCTGGGCCCGCAGCAGGTGTTCGAGCGCGAAGCCGATCCTGACGGTGAGCGAGAGCCAGGGCCGGAAGAGCTCCGGGTACGCCGGCGGTACGGCCAGTGCCGCGAAGGCGGGCTGGGCGGCGAGCCGTCGTACGACCGCGCCGCGCACCGCCGCGTACGCCGCGGCCTCCACGCTGTCGGCCGCCATCCGCCGGTCCCAGCCCAGCAGCCGCGCCCGCAGGCCGGCGGCGGCGGGGGTGAGGCCGGGACCGTCCGCGTCCTCGGGGCCATCCGAGCCGGCGGGGCCCTCCGCACCCTCGGGGCCGTCCGCACCCTCGGGGCCATCCGAGCCGGCGGGGCCCTCGGGGCCCTGAAGGCCCTCGGGGAGAGCGGCCAGGTGGTCCAGCAGGGGCGCGGCCGAGGCGAGGTGGGTGTCCATGTGGATGGCCGGCATGTCCGGCGCCGACCAGACCGGCCGCTCGGCCAGCAACTCCCCGATGCGTTCGGCGCGGTGCGGTGGCGCGAACTCCACGCCGAGCGGGGTCGCCGGGCCCCGCTGGTTCGCCATGACGGCGACCCCGTCCTCGAACGTGCCGTACGGCGTCCCGTGCCAGCCCTCCCAGGCATGGCCCGGCTCCCAGCCGGGAACGATCCGCCGGCGGTTGTCCGCACTCCGCACCGGCACGCGCCCCGCGACCCGGTGCAGCACCCCGCCCCTGGTGTCCGCGGCCTGGACGACGTTCACCGGCTCGGCCCACAGATCGAACGCCCGGTCCACGTCGGCGACCTCGCGCGCCCGGAGGAGAGGGAGCAGCGCGCCCGTCCCGAGGTCCTCGGTGACCCGCGGCGGGTAGCGGAGGCTGACAGGGCCGACGGGGTCGTCACAGCCTCCGATGATCACCGGGCCCCGGACCGTCTCGACGATCTCCACGTCGACGGGGTCCCCGCCCGCGACCTCTACGGTCTCGACGTGCCGGTGCGCGGGCCGCCACCGCCCGTCCGGGTCGAGCGCCTCGACGCCTCCCTTCCCGGTGCGCCGCAGCCGTTCCCGGTACAGGTCCTGGTAGTCGGCCATGGCGTTGGTGATCGCCCAGGCCACGTGCCCGGTGTGGCCGAAGTGGCCGATGCCGGGCATGCCCGGGACGGCGAGGCCGACCACGTCGAACTCGGGGCAGGACAGCCGGATCTGCTGGTAGACACCGGGTTCCTCGATGAACCGGTGCGGGTCACCGGCGATGACGGCCCGCCCCGTGGCCGTACGGGACCCGTCGACCAGCCAGCCGTTGCTCCCGGCGGTGGCGGGCCCGTCGGTGGCGAAGAGCCCCACCGCGTCGGCGCCCAGGTGCCGGACGACCTCCTCGCGCCACAGCTTCGCGGGAAACCCGGCGAACAGGATGTGCGTGGCCAGCCAGACACCCAGCGGATGCCATGCCTCCCAGCGCCCGGGGGCGAGCCCGGTCCGCTCGAACTCGGGTGCGCGCCGGGCCCCTTCGACGAGCCCGTCGTTGACCCCGTCCACGTACGCGCGGACCCAGTCGGCGGTCTCGGGGTCCCGTCTCTCCAGCCGTGCGAAGCACCGTCTCGCGGTGTCGTCGAGCCTGGCCCGCCTCGCGAACAGGTCCCAGCCGAGCGCGTCCGCGCCGAGGAAGGTCGCCGAGGTGCCCTGGGAACGGTGGCGCTCGACCTCCAGCTGCCACGCCCGGTCGTGTGCGGTGACCCGGCCCTGCGCGCGGGCGAGCGCACGGGCGTCGGAGGCGCGGAGGTGGGGGATGCCCCAGGCGTCCCGGTAGGTCTCGGTGCTCATGTCTGTCCCTGAAGTGCGACTGTGGTTTAGGTTAGCCTCACCTAATCAATCTGGGGGAAGCGTACGTGAAGGGTGCAGGCGTCATGGGGCAGGGTCACGGCTGGGAGGGCGCGGTCCTCAAACTGCTGCGCGCGAAGGACTTCGTCTTCACCGTCACCGGTGCCGAGCAGGTCACCGACGACTACCGGCGGATCCACCTCACCGACGGCGGCATGCTCGCGGTGACCGGCGTCCACCCCACGATGTGGGTACGGCTCTGGTTCGCGCCCACCGGGGAGACGGGGCCCGCCGCCCGGCCCCACCAGCGCGCGTACACCCTCGTCGACCCCGACCCGGCCGCCGGGACCTTCAGTCTGGAGTTCGCCCTCCACGAGGGCCGCGCCAGCGACTGGGCGCGCTCGGCGAAACCGGGCGACACCATCGAGGCGACCGTCCACGGCACGGGCTTCACCGATCCCGACCCGGCCCCCTCCCACATCCTCGCCATCGGCGACCCGGCCTCGCTCCCGGCCATCAACTCCCTGCTGGGCGCCCTGCCGTCGACCCCGACGACGATCTGGTTCGAGACCCCGGCCGAGGCCGGCCCCGACGGCGTGGGCGGCCTCCCGCTGCGCCGCGACCCCGCCCACCACGACCTCCGCCCGGTTCCCCGCCGGGACGCCGGCGCGCACCTCGTCACCCAGGTGAGGTCGCAGGCTCCCGCGCTGCTGGAGGACGCCCCCGACCCGTACGTCTGGATCGCCTGCGACACCGCCACGACCCGCTCCCTCACCGCGTACTTCCGCAAGGAACTGGGCCTGCCGAAGCAGCGGATCCAGGCGCTGGGGTACTGGCGGCCGTAGGGGCCGGGGGGTGCCGGGCTGCGGTGGCTCGGTGTCCGCGCCATCATCGGGGGCATGGACGTCACCCTTCACCTCGCCCAGGATCCCGACGCGGACGAACTCCTCGGGCGCAGTCCGCTCGCCGCGCTGGTCGGCATGCTGCTGGACCAGCAGGTGCCGATGGAATGGGCGTTCAAGGGGCCCTTCACCATCGCCGGGCGGCTCGGCGCGGACGACCTCGACGCCCAGGAGATCGCCGCCATGTCCCCGGAGGCGTTCGCCGGGATCCTCTCCGCCAAACCGGCGGTCCACCGCTATCCCGGCTCCATGGCCAAGCGGATCCAGCAGCTGTGCCAGTACCTCGTGGAGCACTACGACGGTGACGCGAGCGGGGTCTGGAAGGACGCGGGGACGGGCCGGGAGCTCCTGGCCCGGCTGGAGGCGCTGCCCGGCTTCGGCCGCCAGAAGGCACAGATCTTCCTCGCGCTCCTCGGCAAGCAGTTGGGCGTCAGGCCCGAGGGGTGGCGGGAGGCGGCGGGGGCGTACGGCGAACCGGACACGTTCCGTTCCGTGGCCGACATCAAGGGGCCCGAGTCGCTGGCCAAGGTGCGGGCGTACAAGCAGGAGACGAAGGCGGCGGCCAAGGCGAAGAAGTAGGGCCGCCGGGGGGTAGGGGCCGCCCCGACGCCGTAGCGAGGGTGGGGAGGTCGCGCGGCGGGTGCGAGTCGTTCGGGGTCGCTCACGCGGTTCCCCGCACCCCTGACGGGGCTGCGCCCCTTCAGCACAGCCGACCGGTGAACACCGCGTACGCCGAGTGGGCGGTTCTTCGGGTGGGTCGATGCGGTGGGGGCGCTCGACGGGCAGACAGTCACCGTGAGCACGACCCCGCACGCCCCCGTAGCCGTACGGCTGTGGCTGCGTGTGCTCGTGCTGGCCTTCGCCCTGGTCCTCCCGGCCGCGCACGGCACCGCTCACGCGAGCTGCGCGCCGCCCGCGGCGAACGAGCCGGCGCTCGTCGAGTACGACCTCGTGGAGACCGCCCCCCGGCCGCCGTCCCGGCCCCACCACCGCCCCGCCACCGCGGCGCGCCCTGCGGCCCCGGCCGCTTGTTCCCCCGGCCCGGCCACGGCGGAGCGCCCCCCGCTCAGGCCGGCCCCGCCCCGGTCCCCGTTCACCCCGCACGTCCTGCGCTCCGTGGTCCTGCGCTGCTGAGAGAGCCGTTCGCGCAGCTCACTCCCCGCGAGACCGGCACGGTGGCCGGCACGCGTCCCAGCACAGGACAAGGACCACAGCCATGCCCAACGACCCGTACACGGTCCTGCGCGCCCTCCTCCGCGCGGAGGCCGTGCGCAGCACGCCCAAGGCACGCCCCGAGCAGCAGCACCCGGAGCACGGCCGGGCCCCGCAGGGCGGCGAACGGCACCACCCGAAGGCCCCCGAGCGCGACTGAACCGGCACCCGTCCGAGTGCCCCGGAACCACCGGCTCCGGGGCACTCGGGCCGCGGAAAAGACACGGCGCGCGCGCCGCCGAACGGCAAGGAATGCGTCGTTTGACCGATTCACGGGACCTTTTCCCGGGTCGCACTCCGTCGCCATGGCTGCGCCCGGAACGTCTTGACCGGTAGGCTTTCCGTGTGATCTTCAAGCGCATCGGAAACGGCCGGCCGTACCCCGACCACGGCCGGGAAAGCACCCGGCAGTGGGCGGACGTCGCGCCGCGCCCGGTCCGCCTCGATCAGCTCGTGACGACCAAGGGGCAGCTGGACCTGGAGACCCTCCTCGCCGAGGACTCCACGTTCTACGGCGACCTCTTCGCGCACGTGGTGAAGTGGCAGGGCGACCTGTACCTGGAGGACGGCCTCCACCGCGCCGTACGCGCAGCCCTCCAGCAGCGCCAGGTCCTGCACGCCCGCGTCCTCGAACTGGACTGACCCGGCACCGCTGACGGCTCCGGACTCCAGGGCGTCGGCCTCCAGGGGCGCGGGATGTCCCCGCCTACGGCCCCCGGACGGGTGCGGGCGACCTCCCCCGCACCGCTGGGCGCCACCAGCGCGCCGTACGCACGGCTCCGCTCCCCCGAGACGCCGGTTGGCCCTTTCGGGTTGGACTGCCGCGCGGTCAATGATCATCTAGTAGGCATCGCCGCCCAACGGCACTACGCTGCGCCCATGAGCATGCTGACTCCTCCCGGCATGGGCGGCCAGTACCGGATCACGGGGGACAAGTACCCGCGGCTGCGCCGACCGAAGAGGCGCCGCAGGCTCGTGCTCGCGGTCGTCGCGTCCACGACCGCGCTGGGCCTGGCCGGTTGGGGAACCCTGCAGCTCATCGACGTCTTCACCGGCGGCGACGACCAGGCCGCCGCGGCCGGCCCCAAGGCCGACTGCTCGGCCCGCGTGAGCCCCTCCCCGACGGCGGGCAAGGCGGGCCGGAAGCCGTCCGGCTCCCCGGAGTCGTACCCGGCGCCCGGGAAGATCACCGTCAACGTCCTCAACGCGACGCCCCGTTCGGGCCTCGCCAAGGACACCGCCGAGGAACTGAAGAAGCGCGGCTTCCGCATCGGGAACGTGGGCAACGCGACCGAGGAGTACGACAAGAAGGTCAAGGGCACCGCCCTGCTGCTCGGCGCGAAGGCGGCCGAGGACACGGCACTGCCCGTCCTGAACACCCAGCTGACCGGCGCCCGGACGAAGACCGACGGCCGCGAGAAGGCCACCGAGGTCGACCTCGTCATCGGCACCGGGTTCAAGGCCCTCAGCAAGCAGAAGGACGCCGACGCGGCCCTGGCCGAACTGACCAGGCCCGAGCCGACGCCCACTGCGACGAAGACCTGCTGAGCCCCGCCGGGGGCCCGGGCGGTTCCTACTCGGCCGCGCCGTACAGCCGGTCCCCCGCGTCCCCGAGGCCCGGCACGATGTACCCGTGCTCGTTCAGGTGCTGGTCGACCGCGGCGGTCACGACCGTCACCGGGGTGCCCGCCAGCTCACGCTCCATGACCTCCACACCCTCGGGCGCGGCGAGGAGCACCACGGCGGTCACGTCGTCGGCGCCCCGGGCGATCAGCTCACGGATCGCGGCGACCAGGGTGCCGCCGGTCGCGAGCATCGGGTCCAGGACGTAGACCTGACGCCCCGAGAGGTCCTCGGGCATCCGCGTGGCGTACGTCGACGCCTCCAGCGTCTCCTCGTTGCGGATCATGCCCAGGAAGCCCACCTCGGCGGTCGGCAGCAGCCGGACCATGCCGTCGAGCATGCCGAGGCCGGCGCGCAGGATCGGCACGACCAGGGGGCGCGGGTGCGAGAGCTTGACGCCCGTGGTCCGGGCGACCGGCGTCTCGATGTCGACCTGCTCCGTGCGCACGTCACGGGTGGCCTCGTAGGCGAGCAGGGTGACCAGCTCGTCGGCGAGACGACGGAAGGTCGGGGAGTCGGTGCGCTGGTCGCGCAGGGTGGTGAGCTTGTGGGCGACCAGGGGGTGGTCGACGACGTGGAGACGCATGACCACAACAGTAACGGGGGTGGCAGTGCCGGGCTCCCCGGTGCCCGGCCGCCGGACCGTTCACCCGTCGCAGAGCAACTCCGACCCGCGTGGTTCACCCTTCCGATGGCATCAAACCCGCCGCCGGAGGGAAAGTGGGAGGGAATGGCGGGGGTGGTGAGCCGATGCCGGACGGTGGTGAGCCCATGGCGGGAGTGGACGACGAGTCCCTGCGTCCCCGGAGGACGGGCGGGACCCGGTCACGGGGGACGAACCGGGAAGGACCACGAACGACGGACGGGGAGGCGCGGCGCGCGATGGACCGGGAGGCGCGGCGCGCGATGGACCGGGAGGCGCGGCGCGCGATGGATGGCGAGGCACGGTCTACAAGAGACCGGGAGGCGCGGCGCCCGAGGGACCGGGAGGCGAGGCGCGCGAGGGACGGGGAGCGGCCGCGGGGCGCGGGCCTGCGGGAACCGGCGGAGGCGAACGCCGACGCGGGCGCCGTCGACCCCGACGAGCAGGGCGACGCCGCACGGAGGCGGCGCCGGGCCCAGTTCCTGCGGGAGCTGACGGAGGCGCGGGAGCTGCGCGACCGGGTGCAGCCGCGCCGGGCCAAGGCGGCCCGGCTGCGGCACGCGATGCGCATGCGCACCTTCCGCTGGTAGCTCCGCGCTGGTAGCCCCGCCGCCGCCCATGCACGGGCACCCCCCGAACACCCCCGTGCGACACACCCCTTCCGCCCTCTTGGCGCCCTCTCGGAGTGCTCACGGGGCATGCGCGGGGCACTCACGGGGTGGCCGTGCATATGCGGCGGGGAAGTCCGCGTACGATCCGCAGGTGGCGGCAACAGGTGCGCAGGTGAACGCCTTGCCCGGCCGGCGATCAAAACTGCCGGACACAGGGAGCCGAAGACGTCCCCTGGGCGCTCTGTTTCTGCCACGATTCCGAGTGGGTGGGGCTCGGAGCACAGCCTCCCCGCCCACCGACCTCCGCCGGGGGGACCCCCAACCGGCACGCCTATGACCAGTGGGAGAGTCACGGTGTACTTCGCCGCACTGCTCGCGCGCACCGAAGACGGGTGGGAAGCGAGCGACACAGAGCTCGACGATGTGGAGACCCTGTCGGATCTGGCCGACCTGGCCCGTGAAGCCTCGCCCGACGACGACACGGTGCTGGTG
The DNA here is from genome assembly GCF_055573455.1 of Streptomyces sp. NPDC030183. Lineage (NCBI taxonomy): Bacteria > Bacillati > Actinomycetota > Actinomycetes > Kitasatosporales > Streptomycetaceae > Streptomyces > Streptomyces sp. NPDC030183. Next base: position 191,191 of record NZ_JBVIBK010000006.1, on the reverse strand, counting down.
CTCATCGAGCAGGAGGACGCCTGGTTCGGCGTCGTCCGCATCGATGGCGAGGACGACCCTCGTATCTACATCTCGGACGCCGCGGCCGCTGCGCGCAGCAGCTACGGCGAGATCCTGCTCACCGACGAACTGCTCGGAAAGGAACCCGGAGACGACGGCCCCGACCTGGACTCCCTCGACCTCGACGGCACGGAGGACGGTGAGCCCGACGACGATGACGACGACACGGGCGCCGATGCCGTGCCGCACAGCCCCGTCGGCGACACCGAGATCCTCGACGACCTGGGTGTGAGCGAGAAGGAACTGCGCGCCCTCGACGCCGACGACGCCCTCAACTCGATCGCCGAGGCCCTGGGCGCCTCGGAGGTCCTGGAGACGGTCCGCTAGGCCCTGTCGTCAAACTCCCGCCGTCGCCCGAAGGGCGGCCCCGCGACGTCAGGTGCGTGCAGGGCGTCGCGGGGTAGGTGGGAATGTGACGACAGGGCCTAGGCCCCGGGGTTCGTTCCGGCCGTCGGGCGGCTCCCGGGCGGCCGATCCGCTAGGTTCCCCGGGTGACCGAAGCAACCGACGCAGAGGCACCGGGCCCCGATCCGGTACGCGACCGCTGGCGGGCCGCGATGCGGCTCGCCCTGGACGAGGCCGGGCGGGCCGCCGGGGGCGGGGACGTCCCGGTCGGTGCCGTCGTCCTGTCCCCGGACGGCACGACCGTCCTGGCCACCGGCCACAACGAACGCGAGGCGACCGGCGATCCGACGGCCCACGCCGAGGTGCTCGCCGTCCGCCGGGCCGCCGCGGCGCTCGGCGAGTGGCGGCTGACCGGCTGCACCCTGGTCGTCACCCTCGAACCCTGCACGATGTGCGCGGGCGCGATCGTGCAGTCCCGGGTCGACCGGGTCGTCTACGGCGCCCGCGACGAGAAGGCCGGCGCGGCCGGTTCCCTCTGGGACGTCGTACGGGACCGCCGCCTCAACCACCGCCCCGAGGTGGTCGAGGGCGTCCTCGCCGACGACTGCGCCCGGCTCCTCACTGACTTCTTCCGCCTCCGCTGACCTGCCCCCGGACCGGCGCCCCCGGCCGCCCCGCATATCGATTTCAAAGCACGCCGCACCTTGCTGTAAGGTCTCCCTCGGTAGCGTGTCCGAGCGGCCGAAGGAGCTCGCCTCGAAAGCGAGTGTGGCGCAAGTCACCGAGGGTTCAAATCCCTCCGCTACCGCAGAGAGACGAAGGGCCCGGTCCGTTGGACCGGGCCCTTCGTGGTCTTCCGTCTCAGCTTCCGTCTCGGTTTCCGCCAGCCGCTCGCCTGTCGTCACCGTTCCGTCACAAGACGTCGTCTCACCGAACCCTGCCGCTCTCCCGCCCTATCTGCCATCACGTACGACGACCACACGTACCGCGGGGCAACGACCGATGACCGACATCCGCGGACGAGACGACTCAGGGGGACGACAGCATGCGGCACAGCAACGGCATTCGCAGGGCGGCTCTGGCGACGACGGCGGTCACGGCCGTCGCGGCGGCGGTGGCCGGCATCCTGCCCGGCACCGCCATGGCGGCCAGCACCACCACCTCCACCCCGCCGCCCGCCTGCAGGGCCTCCGCACTCCAGGTCAGCGCCCGGCAGGCCGCTCATCCGCCCGTCGGGACCGGAACCGGGGCGGCGGTCGTGAAGTTCACCAACGTCTCCCGCAAGACGTGCGTCCTGAAGGGCCACCCGACGGTCGCGGGCGCCGGCAACGGCTCCCCCGCCCACAACACCCCGCTCAAGGTCACCCGAAAGGGCAAGGCGACCACCGTGAAGGTCCGGCCGCACGGCAAGGCGTGGGTGAAGCTGACCTTCGTCCAGGTCCACGGGGAGGCCGACGGCTACTGCAAGTCGGGCAAGGACCCGGTGACGTATCCGACCATGGTCATCGGGCTGCCGCGCTCCGGGAAGCACCAGGTCGCCCTGAACGAAGGGGTGTGGGCCGAGTGCGACGACAAGGTGACCGTCACCCCGGTCTCGGCGGTCAAGCCTTCCTGACCCCACCGTCGCTACGAGCCGAGCAGCCCGCACGGCCATCGCAACGACAGACCTCTGCTACCGCTGAAGAAGGGCCCCGCCGTCAGGTGGGGTCCTTCGTGCGTTCCGGGGACCTCCTGCGAACGCATGATCGGGTTACACTCGCCGCCGGTGGACAGGGACATATGAGGCGGGGGAGGCCGCTGTGGCGGTGCAGGGGAAGAAGATCGCGCTGTACGTGCTCGTGGTCTTCGTGCTGTACGTGATCATCACCGACCCGGCCAAGGCCGCGGACTACGTCCAGATAGGGTTCGAGGGCGTCTCGACCGCCGCCCAGTCCATCGGCGACTTCTTCACATGGATCGCCGACGGGGCCGAGTGACCAGCAGCACCACGCGTCGTACGACCTTCCCGGAGCGCCCATGATCCGCCACCTGGTCCTGTTCAAGCTCAACGAGGGCGTCGAGCGCGACGACCCGCGGGTCGTCGAGGGCGAGAGTGCCTTCCGGGCGCTCGACGGCAAGATCCCGGAGCTGCGCCACTGGGAGCTGGGCTGGAACATCAGCGACCGGCCCATCGCCTACGACTTCGCGATCAACTCGGCGTTCGACGACGCGGACTCCCTGCGCCGGTACGTCGAGCACCCCGACCACCAGGCCGGTGTCGCCCTGTGGCGCGAGTTCGCCACCTGGGTGATCGCGGACTACGAGTACTGACACCGCCTGCCCCCGGCCCGTCCCCCGTTCATACGCCCGTACGGCCCGCCCCGCACCACTCGAAAGGTGCGGGGCTTCGTCGTGCCCCGTTTCCCGGTTACCCCGATTGCCCGGCACGGTCTCAACTCTCCCTCAACACGGCGATATGCGGTGCTTGATCACAGTGCACATGTCTTGTGATGCTATGACCGCTTTTGACGGTTGAGTTGATGAGTTGATGGATGAAGAGGTGGCGTTGACCGTGTCGGCCAGTACTGCGCCACCCCAGGAAGAAACCCAAGCGCCCGTTCAGGAGAAACGTCGCGGCGCCGACACCCGCGCCCTCACCCAGGTGCTCTTCGGCCAGCTCAAGCACCTCGAACCGGGCACCCCTGAGCACACCCGCGTACGCGGGGCGCTCATCGAGGCGAACCTCCCGCTCGTGCGGTACGCGGCCGCCCGTTTCCGCTCCCGCAACGAGCCCATGGAGGACGTCGTCCAGGTCGGCACGATCGGCCTGATCAACGCCATCGACCGCTTCGACCCCGACCGCGGCGTGCAGTTCCCGACGTTCGCGATGCCGACCGTCATCGGCGAGATCAAGCGCTACTTCCGCGACAACGTCCGCACGGTCCACGTCCCCCGCCGGTTGCACGAGCTCTGGGTGCAGGTGAACGGCGCCACCGAGGACCTCACGACCGCGTTCGGCCGCACCCCCACCACCGCCGAGATCGCCGAGCGGCTCCGGATCACCGAGGAGGAGGTCCTGTCCTGCATCGAGGCCGGCCGCTCGTACCACGCGACCTCGCTGGAGGCCGCCCAGGAGGGCGACGGGATGCCAGGGCTCCTGGACCGGCTGGGCTACGAGGACCCCGAACTCGACGGCGTCGAGCACCGCGATCTCGTACGGCACCTCCTCGTACAACTCCCCGAACGCGAACAGCGCATCCTGCTGCTCCGCTACTACAGCAACCTGACGCAGTCACAGATCAGCGCGGAGCTGGGCGTCTCCCAGATGCACGTCTCCCGGCTGCTGGCCCGGAGCTTCGCGAGACTGCGCTCCGCGAACCGCATCGAGTCCTAGGTCGTGTCCGCCGCATCCTTGTGACCGTCGGTAACCGCCGGCCCCCGTTCCAACCCCGGAGGGACCGTGGGGCACGCGGGGCGCACGAAGGCAGGCGGGGCGCACAGAATGGGCCACGAGCACACGTGCCCAGGCCATCTGGCCCAACCGAATGCGCTGTCGAGACATCACCGCCGCGAGCGAATCACTCACGGCAGCTCTTTCCGTCAGTTATGGGTCGAAACCCCGTCAGACTGCCTGTTTCCAGGGCCAATTACCCCTCTGCATGTCGACATGTCACTACATCGCGTTGCCGACGTGTGACATTCTTCCCCCAGCGCGTTTGCCGTGGCCTCGCCGCCGGTATTCAGGTGGAGGCTGCGTTCCCTACGACGGAGCGTCCGCCGCGACCGTCCGCGACCCAAAGGGGGTGGCATGTCCGCAGACCAGGGCAGCTCGAAGGTGCTCACGCTCGCCAAGAGCGAGACCGCGCCCGACGCTATCCAGGCCCCTCAGGACCTTCAGGAGCTCGAGGACCTTCCCGGCACCGAGGCTCCGCCGGCGCCTGAGTTCCCGGCCTTGCCGGCCTCGGCGAACATCGACACCCGCACCCTGTCCCGCTCCCTGTTCCTGCGGCTCGCCGCCCTCGACGAGAACAGCCCCGAGCGCGCCTACGTCCGGGACACCCTCATCGAGCTCAACCTCCCGCTGGTGCGTTACGCCGCCGCCCGTTTCCGGTCGCGCAACGAACCGATGGAGGACATCGTCCAGGTCGGCACCATCGGCCTGATCAAGGCGATCGACCGCTTCGACTGCGAACGGGGCGTGGAGTTCCCGACGTTCGCGATGCCGACGGTCGTGGGCGAGATCAAGCGGTTCTTCCGCGACACCTCGTGGTCGGTCCGGGTCCCGCGCCGTCTCCAGGAGCTGCGCCTGGCCCTCACCAAGGCCAGCGACGAGCTGTCCCAGAAGCTCGACCGCTCCCCGACGGTCACCGAACTCGCCGCCGTGCTGGGTGTGTCGGAGGAGGACGTCGTCGACGGCCTCGCCGTCGGCAACGCGTACACGGCGTCGTCGCTCGACTCACCCGCCCCCGAGGACGACGGCGGCGAGGGCTCGCTGGCGGACCGCCTCGGCTACGAGGACACCGCCCTCGAAGGGGTCGAGTACCGCGAGTCCCTCAAGCCGCTGCTCGCCAAACTCCCGCCGCGTGAGCGCCGGATCATCATGCTCCGCTTCTTCGCGAACATGACCCAGTCCCAGATCGGCGAAGAGGTCGGCATCTCCCAGATGCACGTCTCCCGCCTCCTCACCCGCACCCTGGCCCAGCTGCGCGAGGGCCTCATCTCCGACTGAGTTCCCGTCAAGTACGGGGTGAACCACGCATACAGCGACGACCGCCGGGATGTCTGTTCGTTCAGGACATCCCGGCGGTCGTCGTGCGCGCGGATGGCTATGCGGGGCGAGGTAGCTGGGTGGATGCGTGCGGGTGGCGGGTGGTTGCTCGCGCGGTTCCCCGCGCCCCTTTGCGGCATGGATGGCACCCGGCGCCCTCAAGGGGCGCGGGGAACTGCGCGACCAGCCGCGAACCGACCCGCAGCCGCAAGATCACAGACGCCCGGCACCCGGCAGTCACGTAGGCGCCCGGCAGACGCACAGACACCCGGCAGACGCATAGGCGCCCGCCGCCCCACCGGACCGTTAGCCCAGCGCCAGCCACACCACCGCCGCGACCACCGCCACCGCCGCGACGATCCCGACGATCAGACCGACGCGGGGCCCGGAGGACGCCGCCTCCGCACGGCCGCCCCGCGGGGTCTCGTCAACGAACGCGCGGAACATCTGCGTGCTCCCCGCGGGGTCGTAGTTGCCCTGGGGTCCCTGGTTGTCAGCCATGGCCCGAGACCTTAGCGAATCCGCGAGGGGGCACCCAACCGGGGTGGGGCGGAGCGGCCCCGGCTGTACCGCTCTCCTTTGCCAAGACTTGGGTCGGCCAGCACTTCGATTCGTTTGCCTGCGGCAACCATCCAGTTCTATGGTTGCCCTAAGCAACAAATACCGGAGGGGCTCCCATGGCCGAGCGAGCGCAGTACGAGGAGCTGGCCCGCCAGCTCAGCGCCATCGGGGTCGTGAAGCGGGAGATCGCACGGATGCTGCCGTACGACTGCCCCGGCGGATCGGCCGGAGTCCTCACGCTGCTCGACCGGTACGGCGAGATGCGGATGAGCAGGCTCGCCGAGCTGCTCTCGGTGGACATGTCGGTGACCAGCCGCCATGTCGCGCACGTCGCCGAGCGGGGCTGGATCGAACGCCTCCCCGACCCGGCGGACAGACGCTCGCGCATCCTGCGCCTGACCCCCGAGGGCCGGGCCCTGGTCGCCGAACTCCACCGGCGCACCAGCCGGGTGATGGCCCATCGGCTGAGCGACTGGTCCGACGACGAGGTCGGCGAGCTGGTCCGGCTCCTCGGCCGGCTGCGCCACAGCTTCGACGCGGCCGCCGGCTCCCGTACCGCTCCCTGAAAGACACCCACCAACCCGTACACCCGCGAAGACCACGTAAGAAAAGGAAGCCCATGGCAACGACCACACCAGCCGGTGTGCGGGCTCACGCCAAGCACGGCCACGGCCCCGCCAAGGGCGCCTCGCACGGCGGCGACGGCGCTCCGATGACGCACCGGCAGATCATGGAAGCGCTCACCGGACTGCTGCTCGGCATGTTCGTGGCGATCCTGTCGTCGACGATCGTCTCGAACGCCCTGCCCGACATCATCAAGGACCTGGGCGGCGGCCAGAGCGCGTACACCTGGGTCGTGACCGCGTCGCTGCTGGCGATGACCGCGTCCACCCCGCTGTGGGGCAAGCTCGCCGACCTGTTCTCCAAGAAGCTGCTGATCCAGCTGGCGCTCGTCGTCTTCGTGCTCGGCTCGGCCGCCGCCGGTCTCTCGCAGAACGCCGGGATGCTGATCGGGTTCCGCGCGGTGCAGGGCATCGGCATGGGCGGACTGTCGTCGCTGGCGCAGATCATCCTCGCCGCGATGATCTCCCCGCGTGAGCGCGGCCGGTACAACGGCTACCTCGGCGCCACCTTCGCGACCGCCATGGTGGGCGGACCGCTGGTCGGCGGTGTCATCACCGACACCGACTGGCTCGGCTGGCGCTGGTGCTTCTACGTCGGCGTGCCCTTCGCGGTGATCGCCCTGATCGTGCTCCAGCGGACCCTCCACCTGCCCGTCGTCCGGCGCAAGGTCAAGGTCGACTGGGCGGGCGCGTTCCTGATCACCGCCGCGGTGTGCCTGCTGCTGATCTGGGTGACCTTCGCCGGCGACAAGTACGACTGGGTGTCCTGGCAGACGTACGCGATGGTCGGCGGCACGGTCGCCCTGCTCGCGCTCTTCGTCCTCGTCGAGGCGAAGGCGAGCGAGCCGATCATCCCGCTGCGGCTGTTCCGCAACCGGACGATCACCCTGGCCTCGCTGGCCTCGCTCTTCGTCGGTGTCGCGATGTTCGCCGGCACCATCTTCTTCAGCCAGTACTTCCAGCTGGCCCGCGACAAGTCGCCGACCATGTCCGGTGTCCTGACCATCCCGATGATCGCCGGTCTGTTCGTCTCGTCGACCGTCTCCGGTCAGGTCATCACCCGCACCGGCCGCTGGAAGGCCTGGCTGCTCGCCGGCGGCGTGCTGGTGACCGCGGGCCTCGGTCTGCTGGGCACGCTCCGGTACGACACCCCGTACTGGCACGTGGCCGTCTTCATGGCGCTGCTCGGCCTCGGCGTCGGCATGATGATGCAGAACCTGGTGCTGTGCACGCAGAACCAGGTGGCCCCGGGTGACCTGGGTGCCGCCAGCTCCGCCGTCACCTTCTTCCGCTCCCTCGGCGGCGCGATCGGCGTCTCCGCGCTGGGCGCGGTGCTGAGCCACCGGATCACCCATTACGCGGAGGAGGGCCTCGCCAAGCTCGGTGTGTCCGGCTCCTCCATGGGCCACGGCGAGATCCCCGACCTCGACGCGCTGCCCGCGCCGATCCGGACGGTCATCGAGAGCTCCTACGGCCACGGCATCGGCGACGTCTTCCTCTACGCCGCCCCCTTCGCCGTCCTCGCGCTCGTCTTCTCGGTCTTCATCAAGGAGGTCCCGCTGCGGACCCACGGGGCGCTCGCCCAGGCGGCGGCAGAGAAGGGGACGGAGAACGCGGCGTCGACCCCGGCCGCGGTTCCGGCTACGGCCGCTGACCCGGCCACGGCTGCGCCGTCCTCCGCCCCGGCTTCCGCGGCTGCGGCCGCAGCCGGGGTGACCGCCGGCTCCGGTGCGGCGTCGGCCGCCGCCGGGGTGCCCGTACGGGGGCAGGTGCGCGGGGCCGAGGAGGCGCCCGTGCCGGGGGCCGCGGTCACGCTGATCTCGCTCGGGGGCCGACAGCTCGGCCGTTCGGTCGCGGGTGCCGACGGGGTCTACGCGGTGGACGCGCCCGGCGCCGGGTCGTACGTGCTGATCGCCGCCGCCGACGGGTTCCAGCCGCAGGCGTCCACGATCGTCGTGAACGGTGAGCCGGTCTCGTACGACATCCTGCTGAGCGGTACGAGCGGGCTGAACGGTGTGGTGCGGGCCGCCGGGACCGCGCTGCCCGTCGAGGACGCGATGGTCGTGGTGACCGATGTGCGCGGCGACGTGCTGGCCACCGGGGCCACCGGTGAGCAGGGCGAGTTCGGCTTCGGGGAGCTGGTGCCCGGTCCCGTCACCGTCGCGGTGAACGCCGCCGGGTTCCGCCCGCGCGCCCTGCCCGTCGAGGTCGGCGGCACCGGCGTCACCCGCGTCGAGATCGACCTGGAGGCCGGGGCCCGGCTCCAAGGGGTCGTCCGGGCGCCGGGCGGGCCGCTGGCCGACGCCCGCGTGACCCTCCTCGACGCGGCGGGCAACGTCGTCGCAACCGCCACCACCGGCCCGGGCGGGGCGTACGCCTTCGCCGACCTGGACGGCGGCGACTACACGGTCATCGCCACCGGGTACCCGCCCGTGGCCACGGCCCTCACGGTCTCCGGCCCCGGAGTCGACGGCCACGACATCGAACTCGCCCACCCCGGCGAGTAGTTCACCCCGGTCGGCGGGGCGGCACCTCCGTCCCGCCGACCGGTCGTATCCGAGGAGTGACGCGCACATGGGACTGACCGCGAGGATCCGTACGAGGGACGGCTGGGCCGTGTCGCACGCGGTTGTCACGGTGACCGACATGGCCGGCACGCAGGTGCTGCGGGCCGAGGCCGACGCTGAGGGGGTGGTGCGCGAGCCCACGGCGCTCCCGCCCGGCGCGTACACGGTGATCGTCACGGCCGTCGGGTACGGGCCGGTCGCGTCGAGCGCCCTCGTCACCGCGAGCGGCAGGGCGGAGGTCGGCACGGTCACCCTCACCCGCCTCGGCGGCACGGAACTCCCGCCGCCCGGCCCCTGGACCGTCGACCCGGCCCACTCGTCCGTCGCGGCGGTCGCCCAGCACCTGGGCATCTCCAGCGTCCGGGGCCGGTTCACCGACTTCTCCGGCGCGATCGAGATCGCCCCCACCCCGGACGAGGGCACCAAGTCCCGTGTGACGGCGGTGATCCGGGCCGCCTCGATCGACACGGGCAACGGCATGCGGGACGACCACTTGCGGTCCCCGGACTTCCTGGACGTGGAACGCCACCCGGAGATCACCTATGTGTCGACGGGCCTCAGCCCGGTCGCCCCGGACCGCTGGACGGTCCACGGCGAGCTGACCCTGCGCGGCGTCGTCCGCCCGGTCGACCTCGACCTCGCGTACCTCGGCACCGGCCCGGACCCGTGGGGCGGCACACGCGCCGCGTTCCGGGCGACGACGGAACTGCGCCGCGAGGACTTCGCGATGAACTACAACCAGGTCCTCCAGGCGGGCATCGCGGCCATCGGCACCACCCTGAAGGTGGAACTGGACGTCCAGGCCGTGCGGGGGGAGAGCCTGCCCGGGGGCGGGTGACGGGTGGGCGCGACGGGTGGTGCGGGCGACGGTTCACGGCTGGGGGCGACGGGTGCCGGATCGCCCACTCACGCCAGGGGGGCGACGGACGCCGGATCGCCCACTCACGCCAGGGGGGCGACGGACGCCGGATCGCCCACTCACGCCAGGGGGGCGACGGACGCCGGGTGCCCGCTCACGGCTGGAGGGCGACGGGTGCCGGGTGGCCCGCTCACGCCGGGGACCCGGCCCTACGCTGTGCGCATGGCACGGAACATCGCGACCAACACCAAGGTCTCCCTCGAAGAGCTCCTCGACTTCGTACGCCCCCGGCACCGGGCGCTCCTGCTGACCCGGCGCGCCGACGGCGGCCCCCAGGCGTCGCCGCTGACCTGCGGGGTCGACGACTCGGGCCGCATCGTGATCTCGACCTACCCCGAGCGCGCCAAGACCCGCAACGCCAAGCGGGACGAGCGGGTGAGCGTCGTCGTCCTCAGCGACGACTGGGACGGCCCCTGGGTCCAGATCGACGGGACCGCCGAGGTCCTCGACGTCCCGGAGTCGGTGGAGCCGCTGGTGGAGTACTTCCGCAACATCGCCGGTGAGCACCCGGACTGGGACGAGTACCGCGAGGCGATGGTCAAGCAGGGCAAGTCGATCATCCGGATCACCCCCGAGCGCTGGGGCCCGGTGGCCACGGGCGGCTTCCCGGCACGGCTGGCCGAGGAGGGCTGAGGGCCGGGCGCCGGGGCCTTGGCCCCCGCCCCCGGTCAGCCGCGTCGGACGGTACGACCAGGCGAGGCGGTGCCCCGGGGTCTCGTCCTCACCCCGGGGCACCGCCCGCTGTGCGTCGATGTTGTGGCTACTTCGCCCGCGTCAGGTCGTAGAACGTCGTGCCGTCGACCGTCACCGACTCGAAGTTCTCCTGGACCCAGGAGCTGATCTGCGAGGAGGTGCCGTTGGCCCGGCCGCCCATGCCCATGCCGCCGCCGGAACCGCCGGCGATGAAGTAGTGGATCTTTTCTTCCTCCACGTACTTCTTGAACTCCGCGAGGGTGGGGGACGGGTCGGTGCCGTTGAAGCCGCCGATGGCCATGACGGGTTCACCGGTGGAGAGCTGGTAGCTCGCCGCGTTCTGGGCGCCGATCGCGGCGGCCGCCCAGGTGTAGTCCCCGGCGTTCCTCTCCAGCAGTTCCTTGACCTCGTCGCTGACGCTGGCGCCGTTGAGCAGGCCGCCCATGCCGCCGACGCGCCCGCCGCCGTTACCGGTGTGGCCGTTGCCCTGCCCCTGCTGGCCCCGCTGGCCGTTCGGGACGCCGCCGAAGCCGCCGGTCGGAGGCTGGCCCATCTGACCGTTGCCGTGCTGGCCGTTGCCCATCTGACCGTTGCCCATCTGGCCGTTGCCGTTCTGGCCCTGCTGGCCCGGCATACCGCCGCCACCGGGACCACCGGCACCAGCGGGACCGCCACCCATGCCACCGCCTCCGGGACCGCCGCCCCGGCCGCCCTGGACGGGCGGGCCGGCCGTGACGATCGAGCCGGTGTGGCCCTCGCCCAGCGTGGTGAGGGTGTACGCCGTCGGGCCGGCGAGCGCGGTGACGAAGCTCAGGCCCACCACGGCGAGCGCCAGTCGGCGCCCCAGCCTGGCCGTGAAGACCAGGCCGAGCGCGGCGAACAGACCGCCGACCAGCACGACCCACTTCAGCCAGGGGAGGTAGTCGGAGGAGCGGTTGAGGAGGGCGTACCCCCAGACCGCGGTGACCGTCATCGTGGCGGCCAGGGTGAGCGACGCCCACACCTCGGCGCGCCGCTCCCAGAGCAGGGCCGCGCCCATGCCGGTCAGCGGCGCGACGTAGGGGGCGAGGGCCACGGTGTAGTACTCGTGGAAGATGCCCTGCATGAAGCTGAACACCACCATGGTGATCAGCAGCGAGCCGCCCCAGAGGAGGAACGCGGCGCGGGTACCGTCGGTGCGCCGCAGCTTCCGCATGGCCCAGATCGCCGCGCCGAGCAGGATCAGCGCGGCGGGGATCAGCCAGGAGATCTGGCCGCCGATGTTCGAGCCGAACATCCGGTCCCAGCCGGTCTCGCCCCAGTTGCCGCCGCCGTTGCCGCCGCCCCCGCCGCCGACGCTGCCGGTCTCCTCGCCGTTGATGCGGCCGAGGCCGTTGTAGCCGAAGGTCAGCTCCAGGAAGGAGTTGTTCTGCGAGCCGCCGATGTACGGGCGGGACGACGCCGGCCACAGCTCGACGATCGCGACCCACCAGCCGCCGGAGACGACCATCGCGAGCCCGGCGAGCAGCACCTGGCCGACGCGCTTCTTCCAGGTACCGGGGGCGAAGACGACGTACACGAGTGCGAGCACCGGCAGGATAAGGAACGCCTGGAGGGTCTTCACCAGGAAGGCGAGGCCGATCGCGGCACCCGCCCAGACCAGCCACTTCGTCTGCGCCTTCTCCATCGCGCGGAGGGTGCAGTACACCGCGGCGGCCATCAGCAACGCGAGGGCGGCGTCCGGGTTGTTGAAGCGGAACATCAGCGCGGCGACGGGCGTGAACGCGAACACCGCCATGGTGAGGAAGCCGGCCGTGGCGTCGAAACGGCGGCGTACGGCCGCCCACAGCACTCCGGCGGTGGCCATGGCCATCAGGACCTGCGGGAACAGGATCGCGAAGGAGTTCAGGCCCAGCAGCCGTACCGACAGGGCCATCGGCCACAGTGACGCCGGGGGCTTGTCGACGGTGATGGCGTTGGCCGAGTCCAGCGACCCGAAGAAGAGGGCCTTCCAGGACTGGCTGCCCGCCTGCACGGCCGCCGAGTAGAAGGAGTTGGCGTACCCGGAGGCGGTGAGGTTCCAGGTGTAGAGGCCGCCGACGAGCAGCAGGGCGAGGAGGAAACCGGGGCGCACCCAGCGGTTGTCCTCCGGGCGCCCGCGCCACATCCGCCGGCCGAGGGGCTGCCGGGGCTCACCCGCGCCGCCGGGGGCCGTGGGCGGGCCGGCCGCGTCCGCGACCGCCGCGTCCTGGACGGCTGTTCCCGTCGTGGGCGGCCCCCAGCCGGGGTCGGCGGGGCTGGGGTCCCCCTGTTGCGTCGTCGTGCCGGAGTGCGTGGTCATCGTGTGTTCCTCGAATCCTGGTCGTGCGGGCGCACCGGCCGCATCCGCATGGTCGCGTCCCCCCGGCCGCGGTCCGCGCCGTCAACGACGCTGAACGGGCTCGTGTGGGCCGGGGTCGGGCGATGGGCCGTCGTCGGGAGGTGGGCCGGGGTCGGGCGATGGGCCGTCGTCGGGAGGTGGGCCGGGGTCGGGCGATGGGCCGTCGGCTGGGGCCGGTCCTGCGGGGCGTAGGGGCCGGGCTGCCCCGGTCGGTCGGGGAAGACCCAGGCGCGGAAGAGCAGGAACCGCAGCACCGTGGCCGCGAGGTTGGCGGCGATGAGGACGGCCAGCTCCGTGGAGTGCGCGGGGTCGTCGGCCGCCGCGTTCAGGGCGGCGAGCGAGCCGCTGGTGAGGGCGAGGCCGACGCCGAACACCACCAGGCCCTGCGCCTGGTGCTTGACGGCCCCGCCCCGCCCCCGGACGCCGAACGTGAGGCGCCGGTTGGCCGCCGTGTTGGCGATCGCCGAGACGAGCAGGGCGAGCGCGTTGGCGGTCTGCGACCCCGCCAACGTGCGGAAGCCGCTGTAGAGCAGCAGGTAGAAGAGGGTGGACAGACCGCCGACGACGCAGAAGCCGAGGAGCTGGCGGGCGAGGCCGCGCGGTACGTCCTCGATCTCCCGGTCGCGGGGGTCGTCCCCGAAGGGGCGGGCGAGCCGGTCGAGGGCGATCGACCCGGTGGCCAGGGCCCTGCCGACGCGCCACACGCCCTTGAGGTCGTCGGTGGCCGTCCTCACGATGTGGACGGTCGAGTCGGGGTCGTCGACCCAGTCGACCGGCACCTCGTGGATCCTGAGCCCGGCCCGCTCGGCGAGCACCAGCATCTCGGTGTCGAAGAACCACCCGGTGTCCTCGACGAGCGGCAGCAGCGCCTGCGCCACGTCCCGCCGTATCGCCTTGAACCCGCACTGCGCGTCCGAGAAGCGGGCCTGGAGCGAGCCGCGCAGGATCAGGTTGTACGCGCGGCTGATGAGCTCCCGCTTGGGGCCGCGCACCACCCGCGAGGAACGCGCGAGCCGGGAGCCGATCGCGAGGTCCGAGTGACCGGAGATCAGCGGGGCCACCAGCGGCAGCAGGGCGTTCAGGTCGGTCGACAGGTCCACGTCCATATAGGCGAGGACCGGGGCGTCGGAGGCGGACCAGACGGCGCGCAGGGCCAGCCCGCGCCCCTTCTGCTCCAGCCGGAACGCCCTGACCTCCGGGAGCTCCGCCTCCAGCCGCGCCGCCACCAGGGGGGTGGAGTCCGTGGACGCGTTGTCCGCGATGGTGATGCGGAACGCGTAGGGGAAGGTCCGCGCGAGGTGCTCGTGCAGTCCGCGCACGCACGGCTGGAGGTCCTTCTCCTCGTTGTGGACGGGGATCACTACGTCCAGGACAGGCGTACCGGCGTCTGTGGCCGGGAGGTGCTCCCGCGCCGGCAGGGTGCCGGGAGAAGAGTCGGTTCGCATGCCCCGTACATTCGCGACCCGCTCTGTTATGCCCGTGTGGTGACGCTGTGCTGTGCCTGTGAGTCGGGCCGCGGGTGCGCGGCGGCGTCGAGGAGGGGCCCGGGGTGGCCGCCGAGGACGGGCAGGCGCACGGTGAACACGGTCCTGCCGGGCACGCTGTCGACGGTCACGGCACCGCCGTGCGCGTCGGCCACGGCCTGCACGATGGCGAGCCCGAGGCCGGTCGAGCCGGACACCCTGGACCGCGAGGAGTCCCCGCGCGCGAACCGTTCGAAGACATGCGGCAGCAACTCCTCGGGGATGCCCTGCCCGTCGTCCTCGATGTCCACGCACATCCACCGCCCGCGCCGCTGCACACGCGCGGTGACCGTGGTCCCGGGCGGTGTGTGCGTACGGGCGTTCGCCAGCAGGTTGACGAGGACCTGTTGGAGCCGTGCCGCGTCCGCCGACACCAGCGCCGGCACGTCGGGCAGATCGAGCCGCCAGTTGTGACTCCGCCCGGCCGCCCGCGCGTCGCTGACGGTGTCGACGACGAGGGGGATCAGATCGGTCCGCTCGAACCGCAACGGCCGCCCGGCGTCGAGCCGCGCCAGCAGCAGCAGATCCTCGACGAGCAGCGTCATCCGCCCGGACTCGGACTCGATGCGGCCGAGCGCGTGCCGGGTGTCGGGCCCGATCTCCTCCCGGCCCCGGCGGGTGAGTTCGGCGTAGCCCCGGATGGACGCGAGCGGAGTCCGCAGCTCGTGACTGGCGTCCGCCACGAACTGCCGTACGCGCGTCTCGCTCTCCTGCCGCGCGTGCAGGGCGCCGTGGATGTGGTCGAGCATCCGGTTGAGGGCGGCCCCGACCTGTCCGACCTCGGTGTGCGGGTCGGTCTCGGACTCGGGCACGCGTTCGTTGAGGGTGACCTCGCCGGTGTGCAGGGGCAGTTCGGAGACGCGGGTCGCGGTGGCCGCCACCTTCCGCAGGGGCCGCAGGGCCACTCCGACCAGCGCGGACCCGGCGATCCCGGCGGCGACGAGCCCGGCGCCGGTGACGCTGAGCTCCACGACGACGAGGGTGTTGAGGGTGCTGGTGACCGCGGCGGTCGGCAGGGCGACGTAGAAGTTGCCCCGGCCCCCTTCGTCGTACTGCACCCGGTACTCCCCGAGCCCGGGGATGTCGACATCGTGGGTGCCGGTCTTCGGCACCTTGCCGAGGACGGCGGTCTGTGCGTCGTCGAGGGGCTTGGGCGCCATGCCCTCGAAGACCTCGCTGTCGGACTTCTTCTCCTTGGCGACCACCGCACGGGTGATCTCGCCGCTGGTGCTGCTGACCTGTGCGACGACGGTGTTCGCCTCGGTGCCGCCGTTGGTGACCAACCCGAACAGCCCGTCCGGCGGGCGCCCGCCGCCCATGGCGTCGCCGTCCGGCCTCACGGGGCCCCCGGCGGCACGCCGGGCGATCTCCTTGACCTGGCTGTTCAGCTGCTCGTCCAGGTGCCGGCCGAACGCGATCGTGGTGACGGTCCCGATCACCGCGCACACCACCGCGATCAGCGCCACCGCGGAGACGACGAGCCGCGTACGCAGTGTGCGCGGCCGCCGCTTCCCTCGTCCCGGCCCGAGCTGCGACCACCACCGTGTACGCGTCCGTCGTCGCCCGCTCATGACGCGGCGGGCTTGATCAGGTAACCGGCTCCCCGCCGCGTGTGGATCATCGGCTCGCGCCCGGCGTCGATCTTCCGCCGCAGATACGAGATGTACAGCTCGACCACGTTCGCCTGGCCGCCGAAGTCGTACGACCACACGCGGTCGAGGATCTGCGCCTTGCTGAGCACCCGCCGCGGGTTCCGCATCAGGAACCGCAGCAACTCGAACTCGGTGGCGGTGAGGTGGATGTCGACCCCGCCGCGCGACACCTCGTGGCTGTCCTCGTCGAGCAGGAGGTCACCGACGACGAGCACCGACTCGGAGCGCCGGTCGGCGGCGCCGGAGCGCCGGATGAGGCCCCGCAGCCGGGCGACGACCTCCTCCAGGCTGAACGGCTTGGTCACGTAGTCGTCGCCGCCGGCGGTGAGCCCCGCGATCCGGTCCTCGACCGCGTCCTTCGCGGTCAGGAAGAGCACCGGCACGTCCGGCAGCTCACGCCGCAGCCGCCCGAGAACGGTGAGCCCGTCCATGTCGGGGAGCATCATGTCCAGGACTACGGCGTCGGGCCGGAAGTCTCGCGCGGTCTGGAGGGCCCCCGTGCCGTCCCCCGCACTCCGGATCTGCCATCCCTCGTAGCGCAGGGCCATGGACAGCAGCTCGGTGATCGACAGTTCGTCGTCCACCACAAGCACTCGGACGGGGCTCCCGTCCGGCCTCAGCAGTTCGGTGCGCCCCTGGGGCGAGGTCGTGGTCATGCTGGACACCTTGTCGGGGTCCTCTGAGAACACCCTTTCTGGAATCTGTGATTTTCCTGAGAAACACACAGGCGCCTCTCAGGGAGTCCCTAGGAAGATCCCCGCCGTCCGGGACACACCTCCTCCGACCAGGCATTTCCTGCCCACCGCAGGGTTTTCTCCTGCGCGCCTCACCGCGATCCCACAGCCTCCCACCCCACAGGAAACGGGACGCGCGCCCCCACCCCTGCCCCGTCCTTGTGCAAGCGCGTTCATGCTTCGCTCCCCCTCCCCGAACCGCCTGCCGAGCCGTTCTCCTCGGGACCCGTCCTCGCCGCCTCCTTCACGAACCCGTGGCTGCGCTCGACCTTGGCGACGTGCAGGGTGTAGCTCTCGTACCACTCGGCGCGTCCCCGCTTCTGGGCCGACCGGTGCTCCGCGTCGCTGCGCCACCGCGCCAGGGCGTCGGCGTCCCGGAAGTACCCCACGGTGATGGCGAGTCCGCCGGGTGTCCGGGCATGGTCCATTCCCAGGTATCCCGGCACCTCCTTCACCAGCTCCTCCATCCGCTCGGCCGTCTCCCCGTACCCGCTCTGGTCCTCGGTCCGCGTGGAGGTGAACACCACGGCGTAGTACGGCGGTTCGAAGGCCGGGACAGGTGCTATCCGCTGATCGCTCATGTCGCCACTGTCGCGCCGGCCGTCGGCCGCCGTCCAGCACCTTTCCGAACGGGATCCGAAGGGGATCGAAGTCTTTACCCAAGGGAGCCGCGGAAGCGTCACCCAAGGGAGCGGCGGAAGCCTCACCCAAGGGAACGTCAAATGCCCCGCCCGAGGGAACGTCAGCAGCCTCCCCAAGGGAACGTCAGAAGTCTCCCCGTCTCAGAACAACCCGTCCTGCACTCCTCCCCCTGCCCCTCCCCCTCGCTCCTTCGCCTCCCTGACCGGCACGGTGACCGCGTCACGCGCGGTCCCGCCGGCAGGAGCGGTCAACTCCCACCCGGTCATGAGCCGTGTGTCCAGGACGACGACACCCCGCCCGGTGGCCAGATGCAGATCGGGCCCGGCGACGGCGAGCACCTCACCCCCGACGACCCCACCGGCGACCAACTCGCTCACCACCCCGTCGGCGGCCGGCAGCCCGCCCAGCCCGAACACCTCGAAGTGATCGACCGCCTGGAACGCCACCGGTTCCAGGGACTCCGGCCACCCCGGCAGGGCGAGGGCCCGCCCGTGCACCGCCGCCAACTCCCCACCGCGCTCCTCCCTTTCCGGTAGAGCGGCTCGCAGCATCCGCTTCTCGGCGTACGGAATCCGGTCCGGCACCTTCAACGCGGCCCGCAGCACCTCCTCGGTCCGCCGGGCGGCCATCAGCGGCCCCCGCCCGAGCCACGCGAAGCACACCGCCCCCTGCTCCAGCAGCCGCGCCGGCCCCCGCTCGACGGCAGTGATCCCGACCTTCACCAGGCCGGGCCCGAACCACGCGAGGTACACGTGGTACGGCCGCGGGTCATCGGCGATGGCGTCGGCCGCCACGGAGTGCGCCCGGTCCAGCCGCGCGCACTCGTCGCACCGCGCCCCGGTGCTCCGCCCCGGCACCCCGGCCCGCACCGGGCAGGCATGCCCCCGGGCCCCGACGCATGTCCGTACGCCCCCGTCCGCGACCCCGAAAACCACCGCCTTCCCCCGAGGCAGGGGACTCCTCCGCCCGCCTTCCCACACCAGACAGGGCTCGGCGCCGCCCCACCGCAGCCCGGTACATCTCCACGCGTGTGCCATCCCTCACGACAGTAGGGGGCACCACTGACAATCCGCCCGCCCATGCGACCGACCTGCGGAAACGGCGAGGCCCCAGGGCAACCCCGGGCGAGGCCAGGCCAGGCCAGGCCAGGCCAGGCCAGGCCACTCGCAACCCGTCACTGTCAGGTCCGGTCACGAACCGCTGCTCTCCGGCCTGGCGGTGTGGGCGGGGTGGCCGACCGTGCGGCGGGCCTCTTTCATCTCCGCCTCGTAGAGATGGTCCCGCCCGTCGGCCAGCTCACCCACGGCACTCTTCTCCAGCGCCTTGAACGGCTCGTAGTAGGTGTCGTTGTAGGCCTCGACGATCTGGAACGTCCAGTGCCCGGGGATGACATTGCGCCCGAGGATCTCCGTCCGCACCCGCTCGGCCCACTCCGGATGCCCGGCTTCCCGCAGCAGGCGCACTGCCCGGTCGAGTTCGAGATCGGCACCACCGGTCAGCTGGTGGAAGTCGTAGAGGCGGCCGCGGGCCCGCTCGGTCATCTCCAGCGCCTTGGAGAGCGCTCCGAGCGCCTCCACCGTCGTATCGCTGAGACCCTGGGGCCGCTGGTGAGCACGGTCGGGGCCGTCGTACTGAGCATTCATGATTCCCGAAGTGCCCGTTTTCTCCGGTCGGCATTCGGCCGAGATCGTGTGTGTCAGGGTCCTCACGCGGTACTCGTGCCACTGCCATGCAGACGTTCCTGCCCTACCCCGACTTCCGGGCGTCGGCGCTCGCCCTGGACCGCCGCCGCCTCGGCAAACAGCGGGTCGAGGCGTTGCAGGTACTGCGCGGCCTCGTCGTACCGGGCTACGGCTGGCGCCACCATCCGGCGGTACGGATGTGGGCCGGGTACGAGGAAGCGCTCGTCCGCTACGGCCTGGACGTCTGCGCGGTGTGGCGCGAACAGGGCCACCAGGACAGCTGCGCGGCCACTCTCGTGGCCGACCTCCTCGCGTTCCGCCCCGGGGCCCAGGTCCGCCACCAGCGCCCCCTGGAGAAGGCGGGCGAGCTACCCCCCTGGCTGGGCGACGCATCGTTCCACCGCAGCCACCGCTCAGCCCTCCTACGCAAGGACCCCACCACCTACACCCCCCTCTTCCCCGACACCCCGGACGACCTCCCTTACATCTGGCCCACCTCAGACAGAACGACGACGCCGATCCCCGGACCGTGAGGCGGCCGGCGTACATGCAAGCACCTCACAGGTGCTGCTTGGCTGCTCTGACGAGTCGGCTGATGTCGTCACGGGTCCGCACCCTGGCGTCGTCGAGTCTCGTTCTGCCGTCCGCCTTGGACAGCGCGGACGTCTGTGAGTACGTCCTCCGCGGCCCGGCTCAGCGTCTCGTCATCGGTGAGCATCTGCACCGGGAACAGTGCCTCTTGGGCGTTGGAGCGTCGCGGAACCAGAGGTGAACAAGGCAACGGCGGTAGTGACTGCGGAGGAGAGCACGGCCTGGGTGAAGATCCCCAAGCTGCTGCACTTCGCTGCCGCAGGGCACGACAAAGCCCCCTCCGGGATGATCCCGAGGGGGCTTTGACCTGTGTGCACTCGGCAGGATTCGAACCTGCAACCTTCTGATCCGTAGTCAGATGCTCTATCCGTTAAGCTACGAGTGCTTGTTCTG
Source organism: Streptomyces sp. NPDC030183 (assembly GCF_055573455.1). Classification (NCBI taxonomy): domain Bacteria; kingdom Bacillati; phylum Actinomycetota; class Actinomycetes; order Kitasatosporales; family Streptomycetaceae; genus Streptomyces; species Streptomyces sp. NPDC030183. The sequence goes on along the minus strand of NZ_JBVIBK010000006.1, from coordinate 171,100 downwards.
TTTTCTCGCCGGTCCCGGTCCTTTCGGCCCGCTCTCGGCGACAGGAAGAACATTACATGACTGCCGTCGCCATGTGAAATCCGTTTGCCGCACCCCTTGTGACCTGCGGAAATGCTCTGGCGGGCGCTCCCGGGAACGACGAAGCCCCGGTCGCGTGGACCGGGGCTTCGGTGATCAAGCGCGGAGGCGGAGGGATTTGAACCCTCGATGGGCTTTAAGGCCCAAACCGCATTAGCAGTGCGGCGCCATAGACCGGACTAGGCGACGCCTCCAGCACAACCGCCCGCGCGAGCGCGAGTGGTGCGTGCAGATGATGTCACAGCCGAGTGGGCTGTCACCAATCGCCTCCCACGGTACTAGGCGGAGAGGCCGCAGGGCAAAGCCGTATGCCACGTCGCGGCGGGTCGGAGGGCATTCGGGAACGGTTCGTCAGGGGCGCCCCGGATCGGCCGCCACGGATGGACCAGATCGGTTGCAGCGGGCAGGCCGGACGCTCGCGCCGCGAGCGCCGGAAGCGCCGGAAGCGCCGGGGGTCGGGCACCGGGGAGCGCCGGGAGTCGGGCGCCGGGGAGGGCCGGATCGGTGCGGTCACCCCAGCACCCCCTCCGCCCGCCTCTCCCTCTCCCCTCGCACCGCCCCCCCTCCGCAACCATGGGACCCACCCGGCGTTAGTCAGGTCATGTTGCAGAGCCCTCCCCCCACACCTCCGCACACGCCCTCGACCGCCGTCCCCGGCGACACGACTTCCGGCCGCACAGCTCGCCGGTTCCTGCTCGGTGCCGCCGCCTCCCTCGCCGCGGCCGCCGCCGGGGCGTTCTCGCCCGCCGCCGCTCCGGTCGCGTACGCAGCCGACGGGTTGCCCCGTGTCGGTGACGTGCTCCCCAGGACGTCATTGCCCGTCCCCCTCGCCGAGCCGCAGGACCGGCTGGTCGTCACCGTCCGGGGTGCCGGTGGCCGGGTCGACGGACGGTTCGAGCTGCGCTGCCATCCTCAAGGGGGCAGTCATCCGCACGCCCGGGACGCCTGCGGGCAGCTCGACCGGCGGACCACCTGGGGCAAGGACCCCTTCGCCCCCGTCCAGCCCGGCACCGTGTGCACGATGCTCTACGGCGGACCGGCCACCGCCCATGTCACCGGGACCTGGGCCGGCCGCCAGGTCGACGCCCGCTTCGACCGCGGCAACGGCTGCGAGATCGCCCGCTGGGACGCGCTCGTACCCGTACTCCCCGACCTCCGTCAGTAACGCCACCGGTTCCACCCGATCACCGGCCCGCCCCCGCCTCAGCCGCCCACCCGGTCACCCGGTCACCCGGTCAACCGGTCAACCGATCAACCGGTCAACCGGTCACCGGCTCACTCGCTCCGCGATCACGGCACCTCCCGCCCGCTCCGCGATCACGGCCCCATCCGCCCTCCCCCCGTTCACGGCACACCCCCGTCCCCGCCTCCGCGCGCCCCCTCCCAACCCCCTCCCCCGATAACTCCCACGGCATATGCCCATAAGCCGAGTGGGGGCCGTAGGTGCCGTACATATGTGCCGCGAGGCGGGTCGTTCGGCAAAACGCACGGTCACGGCTTCTCCGTATGTTCGGTGTGCGACCTCCCTCTCATCCGGCGTCGCGAGCGCAACCTCTGCCCGTAGACTCCCTCGCGTGACACGTTGCGGGCCGGTTGGCAAGATGGCCCAGGCGGTCGGCAAGATGCGGTAACAGGGAGGAAGCGTCTCGTGAGCAGCAGGCCATCCCGAGGCGCTGCTCGCCTCGCAGCCATACTGGACGCGCTGCCCGACGCGTTGGTGCTGGTCAACGCCAATGGGACCGTCGTCAACGCGAACACCATCGCCCTGGAGACCTTCGAGACCCCGGGTACCGCCCTCGTGGGGCGCGGGCTGCTGGACCTCCTGCCCGAGTTCGACTCCCGGCTCATCCCGGGCTCGATGCGCCGGCCCGACACCATGGACCCGACCGGGCGGACGAAGCCGACCCGCATGATCGCCCGCCGGACCGACGGCAGCGAGTTCCCGGTCGAGGTCACAAGCGCGAATCTGGAGAACGGACAGCAGGCGTACGACGGTTACGGCTACGCCAATGACGAGCTGCTCATGCTGGTCGTGCGGGACCTCTCCGGCACCGTCGACACCGAGGCCGAACTCGCACGTTCGCAACGGCAGACCGAGATGATCCTGCGGGCCGTGGCCGAGGGCGTCGTCGGGACGGACACCGACGGGCGGATCGTCCTCGTGAACCCGGCCGCCGCCCAGATACTGGGTTACCGGGCCAGCGATCTCGGCGGGCGCGAGCTGCACACGCTCGTCCTGCATTCCCGGGAGGACGGCTCCCCCTTCCCGTACGGCGAGTCGCCGCTCGCCGACACCCTGCGGTCCGGGCGCAAGCACCGGGTGCGCGGCCAGGTGCTGTGGTCCAAGAGCGGCGACAAGGTGTCGGTCGACCTGACGACCGCGCCGGTGCGGGACGGGGACCAGCTCGTCGGGGCCGTGATGACGTTCACCGACCGGCGGCCGTACGACCAGCTCGCCGAGGAGAAGAACGCCGAGGCGGAGCGGCACGCGGAGGAGCTGAGGCAGCTCACCGAGGAGCACGCCGAGGAACTGGAGGGCGTGCGGGAGAAGCACACCTCCGAACTCACCGAGCTGCGTGAGAAGCACGCCGAGGAGATCGCCGCCGGTGACGAGCGGTACGCCGCCCTCGGCGAGCGGGAGAAGGACCGCTACGAGGCGCTGGCCGCGCGGCACGAGCAGTTGCTCGCCGTGCTGGGCACCTCCCTGCGCGGCCCGCTCGACCAGCTCCGCAGCGAACTGGGCACCCTCGCCGCCGACGACGCCGGGCAGCTGTGGCCCGAGGCCAACCAGGTGCTGCACCATCTCACCGCCGGCTACTCGCGGATCACGACCCTGATCGACAACGTCCTCGGGTACCAGCGGATCGACGCGGGTGAGGACGGCCTCGTCCGTACGACGGTCATGCTCGACGCGGTCGTGGCCGCCGGTGTCGACGGGGCCGTGGAACTGGTCGGGCCGGGGCGGGTGCAGTTCGCCGTGCACGCGCCGCCCATCGAGGCCGAGGTCGACCAGACCCGGCTCGCGACCGCCCTCGCGCACCTCATCGCGGACGTCGCCGGCGTCGACGCGACCGGCAACGCGCCCATGTCCACCGGCGGCTACATGGACAACACCGTCGTCGTCGCGGCGGCGCAGCGCGGCGAGGTCGTACGGATCGAGGTCCGTGGGCCCTACGCCGGGGGAGACCCGGTGCACCAGCCGATCGTCCAGGGCATCGTGCGCGCGCACGGCGGCGTGCTGCAGACGCACGAGGTGCCCGGGATGAGCGGCAGCGCGTACGTACTGGAGGTGCCGCTCGGGGGCGGCGCCGGGACGGTTCCCGTCCAGGCCCCGGTCGTGGCCGTCGACGAGCCGGAGCCGTCCTCAGCCTTGCCCCCCGAGTCGGCTCCCGACGCCGGTGCCATGGCCGCCGGTGCCGAGGTGGCGCTGCCCGAGCAGGCCGCCGGTGGGTCCGGTGGAGCCGGTGGTGGGCGGCGCCGGGCCCGGCGGTCGTCCGTGGACGCGTTCCTGGAGGGCGACGAGACCCCCGAGGCGGAGGCCGCTTCCGCCGCGCCTCCCACCGGGCGGCGCCGGCGCAGGGCCGAGGACGCCGAGGGCGGTACCGCCGCCGAGGCGCCCCTTCCCGCGCAGGGTGGCGCCGACGAGGCCGAGGGCACCGGACGGCGGCGCGGCCGGGCGGCCGCGGCCGACGGCGCCGGAGAGTCCGTCGCCGCCGAGGGCGCCGTCGTCACGGCGGCCGAGCATGCCGCCGGGACCGCTGCCACCGCCACCGGGCTCGGCGGGACCGTGCCGCCGCAGGGCGTCCCCGCGCCCAGCGGACGACGGGCGCGCCGCGAGCCCGCCGCCGCTCAGAACGCGTTGCCGCCCGCGCTGCCCGCCGGCCCGGCCACGACCCCCTCTCCCGACGCCGTGACCGGCGGCGCCGGTACCGGCTCCGGCTCCGGTGACACGGCTGGAGGCCAGCCCACCGGGCGCCGTCGCCGTGCCCTGGCCAAGGCGGAGGAGCGTGCCGCCGCCGAGCCCTCCGGGCGCGCCGTCTTCGCGCTGCCGCCGGCCGAGGCCGACCGCGGGCCCGAGTACGACCAGAACGCCGGACTCGGTCCCGTGCCCGTACCTGTGCCGGGGGCACAGGGCGGGCCCGGCACCTCGGGTGCACAGGGGGTGCCGGGTGCGCAGGGTGTGCCGGGTGCACCGGGTGCGTCCGCCGGGGCCGTGGCCATGCCTCCGGTGCCCGCGCAGGGTTCGCAGGGCGCCCACGGGACGGAGGCGTACGACGGTGAGGGGGGCCAGGGGGCCGCTGTGGCCGGGGGGATGGTGCCCGCCGGTGCGGCCCAGCCCGCAGGAGGAGTCGTAGTCCCGGGTGGGGTCGTACCGCCTGGTGGGGTCGTGCCGTCTGGTGGGGTCGTGCCACCCGGGCAGCCGACTCCCGGTGTGGGGCCGGTGCCCGGTGCGGGGCCCGTGGCCGCCGGGCAGCCGATTCCCGGTGCCGCGCCCGTGCCGACCGGGGGGATGGTGCCCGCCGGGGCCCCGGTTCCCGCCGCCGGGCTCGGCCAGCCCGTGGCCCAGGCGCAGCCTCAGGGTCAGGTCCAGGCACCGGGTGACGCTGCCCACCTCCAACCCCAACCCCAGCCGCAGCCACAGGTCCAAGGTCAGACGCAGGCTCAGCCGCAGGTGCAGGTGCGGGCCGCCGGAGTGCCCGGTGTCGCCGCCGCCGCGCAGGGCGCCGTACCGGTTGGCGATGCCGCGCAGGCGCCCGGGGGTGGCCAGGCGGTCGCCGCCGGGCAGGTGCCGGGCGCTCCCGCCGGTGGTGTGGACGACGGGCGTCATGACGCCGCGCTGCGCAACCCGGCGGACGACCACACCCCGCCGCAGCCGCACCCGCTGCCCGCGCCGACCGGCCGCCGCCGAGCCGTCCGCCCCGCCGCACAGCAGGGTGACGCCGGGGTCCAGGTCGCCCCCGGCCAGCCGGTGCCCGCGCAGGTTCCGCCCGGTCAGGCCGTTCAGGGCATCCCTCCGCAGATGGTGCCGGGCCAGCCGGTGCCCGCGCAGGGCGACCCGGCGGCACAGGCCGTCCCCGGACAGGGCGTCCCCGGACAGGTTGTCCCCGGGCAACCCGTCCCCGCGCAGGGCGCCCCCGCCGCTCAGCCGGTACCCGCCCAGGGTGTTCCCATGGCGCCCGCCCCCGCGCAGGAGGCGGCTACCGGTCAGCCCATCCCCGCCCAGGGGCTTCCGGGTGCCCCCCAGCCCGTGCCCGCCCAGGGTGCTCCCCCCGGGGTCGCCGCCCAGTCGGTACCCGGCACCGTACAGTCGCCCCAGGGTGTCGCCGGTCCCGCCCAGCCGGTACCCGGTCAGGCCGCGGCCCCCGGTCAGCCGGTCGGCGTTCCGGCCCAGGCACAGGCACAGGTCCAAGCCCAGGCCCAGGCCCAGGCCCCGGCCCCCGGTCAGCCCGTCGCCGTTCCTGTCGCGGGTGCGTACCCCGTGCCCGCCCAGGGAGGTGCCGGCGGCGCCGAGCAGGCCGTCGCCGTATCGCCCCAGGGTGCCCCGCAGCAGGGTCCGGCCCAGGTGGCGGCCGCCCCCGGTCAGACCGTGCCCGCGCAGGGTGCCGCACCGGGTGCTCAGGGCGCCCCCCAGCCGGTGCCCGCCCAGGGCGTGCCCGGCGGCGGTCAGCCCATCCCCGCTCAGGCCGCGGCTCCGCAGACGACGCCGCAGGCTCAGCCGCAGCCCCAGTCCTGGCCCGACCCCGGGCACGAGACCTCCGCCGCGGGCGTCCCCGTGGCAGGCGCCCCCGGGACGGCTGCGCAGGCGCCGCTGCCTGCGCAGTCGACGCCGTCGTCGGGGACTCCCCTGCCGCCTGAGCGTGCCGTGCAGCAGCAGCCGCGTGCCGCGCAGCCGCTGCCCGCCGAGGCGGCTCCGGTCACCGGGCCCGTCGCGTCGCTCGACCCCAACTCGACGCAGGGCCGGGCGATCAGCGTGCGGACGCTGGGCCAGGGCGTTCCCTTCGCCCGTCAGGGCCAGCCCCCGACACAGGGCCAGCCCCAGCCGGGGTCCACCCCGGCCCCGAACCAGCCCGGCGGTTCCGGTCGGCGCCGCAAGCTCGGTACGCCGCCCGAGCCCGCCGGTGACCGCGCCGAGTCGGCCGCGCGCCCCCACCCGCAGCCCGGTCAAGCCAAGGGCAACGGCAGCGGCAATGGCAGCGGGCAGATCCCGCTCCCCGCTCAGACCGGCCAGCAGCCGTCACTCGCGGGACAGGTTCCGCTGCCGCCCCAGCCCTCGCTCGCCGGGCAGGTCCCCCTGCCTCCCCAGCCCTCCCTGGCCGGGCAGTCCCGGCTGGTGGGCAACACCGACGGCGCCGGGCGGTCGTACGCCATAGGGGCCCCGGACGAGAACGCGGACGAAGGTCCCGAGCCGCTGGACGGTCCCGGCGGTGCGGTGGAGGTCCCCGACCGGCCCCAGCCGCAGCCGCTGGACGACGAGTTGCCGCCGGAGCCGCTGGACAACCCGCGCCGGCTGCTCGTGTGGCCCGCTCCGGACGTGCCCACCCACCAGGCGCTCAGCGAGCGCGGCTACCGGCCCGTCATCGTGAACTCGCGTGAGGACGTCGACGCGCAGATCGCCGCCTATCCGGCCGCCCTCTTCGTCGACCCGCTCACCGGTCCCATCACGCGGACGGCCCTTCAGTCGCTGCGTCAGGCCGCGGTCGCCGCCGAGGTGCCCGTGCTCGTCACGGCGGGGCTCGGCCAGGCGACGCGTGACGCGGCGTACGGGGCCGACCCGGCCGTCCTGCTGAAGGCGCTGGCGCCGCGTGACTCCGAGCAGCATCCGCCGCGTGTCCTGCTGATCGAGGAGCACGCGGAGATCGCGCTCGCCCTGACCGCCACGCTGGAACGGCGTGGCATGCAGGTCGCACGGGCGGCCTCCGACACGGACGCCGTCACCCTCGCCGCGCAGATGCGGCCCAACCTCGTGGTGATGGATCTGCTCCAGGTCCACCGCCACCAGGCCGGGATCATCGACTGGCTGCGGACGAACGGGCAGTTGAACCGCACCCCGCTCGTCGTCTACACCGCCGCCGTCGACCAGGCCGAACTCCCGCGTCTGGCCTCGGGGGAGACCGTCCTGTTCCTCGCCGAACGCTCGACGAGCCCCGACGTCCAGACCCGCATCGTGGACCTCCTGGCCCGCATCGGCACGAACTGAGTGGACCGAGGCCGTCGGCAACGCCACTTGGGGCACTGTTTCACGTGAAACAGTGCCCCAAGTGGTTCCAGGCTGCTCCGGCTTGTTCCAAGCTGCCCCAAGCCGTTCAGGCCGGCCGGCCGGACGGCCTGAACGTCCTCAGATCTGCGTCACGTCCAGTTGCCCCTCCGCGTACTGCCTGCGGATCACCTTCTTGTCGAACTTGCCGACGCTCGTCTTCGGCACGGACTCGATGATCGTCCAGCGCTCCGGCAGCTGCCACTTGGCGATGTGGCCCTCCTCCGCGAGGAACGACCGCAGCGCCGCGAAGTCCGTGCTCGCGCCTTCCTTCAGCACGACGGTCGCCAGCGGACGCTCGCCCCACTTCTCGTCCGGCACGGCGACGACGGCGGCCTCGGCGACGTCCGGGTGGGCCATGAGGGCGTTCTCCAGCTCGACCGAGGAGATCCACTCGCCGCCGGACTTGATGACGTCCTTGGCGCGGTCGGTGAGGGTGAGGAAGCCGTCCGGGCTGATCGTGCCGACGTCGCCCGTCTTCAGCCAGCCGTCCTCGCTGAACTTGTCCTCAGGCCGCAGATGCTCGCCGTCCTGGCCGCCGTAGTACGCGCCCGCGATCCAGGGGCCCCGGACCTCCAGCTCGCCGGCGGACTCGCCGTCCCAGGGGAGCCGCTCACCGCCGGGACCCGTGAGGCGGGCCTCGACGGAGGCGGGGAAGCGGCCCTGGGTGAGCCGGTACGCGAACTCCTCCTCCGAGCCGGCCTCCACATGGGCCGGCGGCCGGGCGATCGTGCCCAGCGGGGACGTCTCCGTCATGCCCCAGGCGTGGCAGACACGCATACCGAGCTTGTCGAACGCCTCCATCAGGGAGGGCGGGCAGGCGGAGCCGCCGATGGTGACCTGGGTGAGGGAGGAGACCTCCCGCGGGCGGGCGTTCAGCTCGGCCAGCAGGCCCTGCCAGATGGTGGGGACGGCGGCGGCGTGGGTCGGCTTCTGCGTCTCGATCATCTCGGCGAGCGGGGCGGGCTGCAGGAACCGGTCCGGCATCAGCATGTTGACACCGGTCATGAACGTCGCGTGCGGCAGGCCCCAGGCGTTCACATGGAACTGCGGGACGACGACGAGCGAGAGGTCCGCGTCCGTCAGGCCCATCGACTGGGCCATGTTGACCTGCATGGAGTGCAGATAGATCGAGCGGTGGGAGTAGACGACACCCTTGGGGTCGCCGGTGGTGCCCGAGGTGTAGCACATGGCGGCGGCGGAGCGCTCGTCCAGCTCCGGCCAGTCGTACGTGGTCGGCTTGCCGGCGATCAGGTCCTCGTACTCGTGCACCTGGACGCTCGCTCCGGCGAGCAGCGACCGGTCGCCGGGGCCGGACACGACGACGTGCTCCACCGGCTTGAGGTGCGGGAGGAGCGGCGCGAGGAGGGGGAGCAGCGAGCCGTTGGCGATGATCACCCGGTCGGCGGCGTGGTTGACGATCCAGGCGAGCTGCTCGGGAGGCAGACGCAGGTTCAGGGTGTGGAGGACGGCTCCCATGGAGGGGATCGCGAAGTACGCCTCGACATGCTCGGCGTTGTTCCACATGAGGGTCGCGACGCGCTCGTCGCCCTCGACGCCGAGGTCCTCGCGCAGAGCGTGAGCCAGCTGCGCGGTGCGGGCGCCGATCTCGGCGTAGGAGCGGCGGTGGGGCTCCCCCTCGCCGGTCCAGGTGATCACCTGCGACGTCCCGTGGATGACCTGCCCATGGGCCAGGATCCTGGAGATCAACAGCGGTACGTCCTGCATGGTGCTCAGCACGGCGTCCTCCCGGGGCGGCTCTGCCTACGCGGTGGTAACGGTTGCGCTGATTCTGCTCACATACCGCGCGGTATGTCACTAGGTGCCGGGATGATCGATCAGAGAGTGTTATCCGGGGCGGCTCGATCGCAGCCGCATGTCAGGCGAACGACCGGGTCAGCGGACGGGTTTCAGTTCCGGGTCCTCACGCAGTTTGGCGAGCGCCCGCGAGACCGCCGACTTCACCGTGCCGACCGAGACTCCGAGGACCTCGGCCGTCTGCACCTCGCTGAGGTCCTCGTAATACCTGAGGACCACCATCGCCCGCTGGCGTGCCGGCAGCTTCATGATCGCCCGCCACATCGCGTCGTGCAGCGCCTGCTGTTCGGCCGGATCCACGGTGTGGACGCCGTCCGGCTCGGGCAGCTCGTCGCACGCGAACTCGTCCACCTTGCGCTTGCGCCACTGGGACGTCCGCGTGTTCAGCAGCGCCCGCCGTACGTACCCGTCGAGCGCCCGGTGGTCCTCGATCCGCTCCCAGGCGACGTACGTCTTGGCCAGCGCGGTCTGCAGCAGGTCCTCGGCGTCGCTCGGGTTCGCCGTCAGCGACCGGGCGGTCCGCAGCAGCAGCGGCTGGCGCGCCTTCACGTACGCCGAGAACGACGGGTACGACAGGGTCACCAGGGGCGGATTCGGCACGGGCCGCGTCGCCGGTGCAGCGGCGTTCGAAGCGCTGGTGCAGACGAGTGTGGTCATGGCTCCACGCTAGGAGCGGGCCCGGCCCGGCGGATCGGCCGCAGGTCCCGAAGACGAATCCCCCTCAGGTTGTAGGAGTGGGGCAGAGCTCACCTACTGGAGGTGGATGAGCAGCCCCCATCCACTGAGGGTGGATCCCTGAGGACCGCCTGCGCGGGGGGCACGGGGTCTCACCCGTCCGCGCCCAGCACCAGGCCCGAGGTCGGTACGCCGGTGCCCGCGGTGACCAGGACGTGTTCCGTGCCGGTGATCTGGTTGACCGCGGTGCCGCGCAGTTGCCGTACCGCCTCCGCGATGCCGTTCATACCGTGCAGATACGCCTCTCCGAGCTGGCCTCCGTGCGTGTTCAGCGGCAGTCGTTCCTCCGCGACGAAAGCGGCCGCCTCCCCTGGCGCGCAGAACCCGAACTCCTCCAACTGCATCAGCACGAACGGCGTGAAGTGGTCGTAGAGGATGCCGACGTCGATGCCGTCCGGCCCGAGCCCGGAGGTCCGCCACAGCTGGCGGGCGACGACCCCCATCTCGGGCAGCCCCGTCAGATCGGCGCCGTAGAAGCTCGTCATCTGCTCCTGGGCCCGGCCGGCGCCCTGGGCGGCGGCGACGATCACCGCGGGCGGCTTCGGCAGGTCGCGCGCCCGTTCCACCGACGTGACGACGAGGGCCTGGCCGCCGTCCGTCTCCTGGCAGCAGTCCAGCAGCCGCAGCGGCTCGACGATCCAGCGCGAGGCCGCGTGCTCGGCGAGCGTGATGGGGCGCCCGTGGAAGTACGCGGCCGGGTTCGTCGCCGCGTACTTGCGGTCGACCACCGCGACGTGCCCGAACGCCTCCGGGGTCAGCCCGTACGTGTGGAGGTACCGCTGCGCCGCCATCGCCACCCACGACGCGGGCGTGAGCAGCCCGAACGGCAGCGTCCAGCCGAGCGCCACCCCCTCCGCCGACGGCTCCCGGTGCCGCACGCCCGCCCCGAACCGCCGCCCCGAACGCTCGTTGAACGCCCGGTAGCAGACCACGACCTCGGCCACGCCCGTCGCGACGGCCAGCGCCGCCTGCTGCACCGTCGCGCACGCCGCCCCTCCGCCGTAGTGGACGCGGGAGAAGAAGGACAGCTCCCCGATGCCGGCGGCCTGCGCGACCGTGATCTCCGGGCTCGTGTCCATCGTGAACGTCACCATCCCGTCCACGTCCGCCGGCGCGAGCCCCGCGTCGTCCAGCGCGGCCCGCACCGCCTCCACGGCCAGCCGCAGCTCACTGCGCCCCGAGTCCTTGGAGAAGTCGGTCGCCCCTATCCCGACGACGGCGGCCCGCCCGCCGAGCCGGTCCCTGGTCCGCACGCTCATACGACGCCCTCCACCGGACCGGTCGCGGCGGCGCCGGTCCTGGCCGCGCGGGTCCTGGCCGCAGCGGAGTCGGCCCCACCGGCTGCCGGGGCGGTGACGGTGACGGTGACCGTCCCCGTGACATGACGGCCGATGCCGTTGTCCCCCACGATCTTCACGGTCGCCGTGTCCCCGTCGATCTCCTCGACCGTCCCGGACAACACCATCGTGTCGCCGGGGTAGTTGGGCGCGCCGAGCCGGATCGCGACCTTGCGGAGCACGGCACGCGGGCCGAAGAAGTCGGTGACATACCGTCCGACCAGCCCGTTCGTCGTCAGGATGTTCATGAAGACGTCGGGCGAGCCGCGCCGCCGCGCCAGCTCCGGATCGTGGTGCACGTCCTGGTAGTCGCGCGAGGCGATGGCCCCGGCGACCACGAGGGTCCGTGTGATCGGGATCCGCAACGGGGGGAGTCCGTCCCCGGCCCTCATGCGCGCACCCCCTCCTCCGCGCGGAACACGGGCAACTCCAACTCCTCGTCGTAGCGCACGAAGGCGAGCCGGACGGGCATACCGATCCGCACCTTGTCGTACGGCACCCCGATGACGTTGCTGACCATCCGCACGCCCTCCGCGAGCTCGATCAGCCCGACGGCGTACGGGGGATCGAAGGCCGGGAAGGGCGGGTGGTGCATGACGACGTACGAGTGGACGGTGCCCTCACCGCTCGCCTCGACGGTGTCCCACTCGGGCGAGCCGCACGCGTTGCACCCCGGCAGCCAGGGGAAACGGAGCGTGGCACACCCGGCGCAGCGCTGGATGAGGAGCCGCTGGTGCGCGACGCCCTCCCAGAAGCCGGCGTTGTCACGATTGACGACGGGGCGGGGACGCCGCCGCTCCCGGTCCGGGGTCGTGCTCGAGTTCGGGGCTGGGTTCGGGGTCGAGGTCGGGGTCGAGGCCGGGTTTGAGTTGACCCTTGGGTTCGGTGGTGACGGGTCGGGGACCGCGGCCTTCGGCGCGTACTTGAGGATCCGGAAGCGATGGGTACCGACGAGTTCGTCGCCGACGCGGACGTCCATGCGGGTGGTGACGAAGTAGCCGGTGCCGAGCCTCGTGGTCTTCCGGTCCGACACCGACTCGATGACCGCGTCGAAGCCGATCTCGTCCCCGGGGCGCAGCGCCTTCAGATACTCCTGCTCGCAGTCGGTGGCGACGACGGAGGTGTACCCGGCGCCGTCGAGGAGGGCGAGGAGTTCGTCGTACGCCGGCGAGCGCGTCTCGTGTCCGCTCAGCCCGCCCATGGTCCACACCTGGAGCATGGTGGGCGGCGCGACCGCGTCGGGGCCGGTGTAGGCGGGGTTGGTGTCGCCCATGGCCTCGCACCAGTGCCGGATCATGGGCGAGTTGACGGGGTCCTTGCCGAGGCCACCGCGTACGGCGGGGCGCCCCTCGTAGTCCTTGCGTCGTACGGACAGATCCTCGACGACCACGCCGCGGCCCCCTCCGGAGGTTTTCTGACTATCCGTCAGATTGAAGGGAGGGGCGGGGGAGCTGTCAATACGGCAGGGAACTGTCAGTTCGGCAGAGGAACCGCCCACACGCCTGTGCGGCGGTACCGAAGCACCGCCGCACAGGCGCACCGCACCCCACGAACATGTCCCACACCCCAGGGACGGGCCCCGGGAGCCGTACCTGACTCCCGGATCCGCCACCCCCCCTTCGCTCACCAGATGTTGGTGAAGGACAGGACCGCGTTGTCCTGGTCGATGGCCGTGAAGCCGGAGCCGTTGACCTGTGCCGTGTTGTTCTGGTTCGAGGCACCGGAGCCGACGGCCTGCTGCTGCGAGGTGGACGAGTTGCCGCTGTTGTCTCCGCCGACCCCGCTGCCGAGGATCCCGGCGTTGGCCGCGTTCGATCCGTTGTCCACGTCGACACCGCCAGCCTCGGCGACCCCACCGAAGAGGGCGGCGGCGAGGGGCAGGGCCGCGACGGCGGCCAGGACGCGGGCGGTACGGATGCTTGCCATGTAGGTCCTCCAGGACGTTCCCAAGTACGAGGCACGCCGGTGCGGTTGGCCGACCGCTCCGGTGCTGGTCATCGACGTCGCGCCACCAGAGTTGCCCACCGAATCCCTGGCGGACCACCCCGGAAGCCGCGATTCCCCCTCAAGCGTGAGAACTTGTCGATAAACCCCTTTGGATCAAGGGACCCCCAGCTCAGCGTGGGCGTGACCCACCGGACCGGGCTCAGATCAAGCGGGACAAGGGTCGAGGCGTTCCGGGGGGAGGCCGACCTGCCTCCGAAGAGACGGCGGAACACCGAAAGGCCAACCCGAACCCTCTTCCTTTTATCGAACACGCGTACGAACATAGAGACATGGCCACCACGGACCGGCAGGCCACCACCCTGGCCCTGGCACACGCGCTCTCCGCCGCCGAACGCGGACTGGCGGTGATCCCCCTGTCCCGCTCGAAACTCCCGGCCCTGCGCTCACCGCACAGGGACGACCCGGCCCCCACCCCCTGTCACGGCGAATGCGGCCGCTTCGGGCACGGCGTCTACGACGCGTCCACCGACCCCCGCCGCATCCGCGCGCTCTTCGCCGCCGCGCCCTGGGCGACCGGCTACGGCATCGCGTGCGGCCTGGACCCCCACCGCCTGATCGGCATCGACCTCGACACGAAATCCGGTACGGACTCCTCCGCGGCCCTCCGTGAACTGGGCCTCCGCCACCTCTTCACGATCCCGGACACGGTGGTGATCCTGACGCCCAGCGGAGGCCGTCACCTGTGGCTCACCGGCCCGCCCGACGTGGTGGTGCCGAACTCGGCGAGTCGTCTGGCCCCCGGCATCGACGTCCGCGGCGCCGGGGGGTACCTGGTCGGCCCCGGCTCCCGCACGGATCACGGCGTCTACGGCACGGCCCCCGGAACGGCCCACCTCCCGCCGGCCCCCTGCCCGCCCGCCCTGCTACGCCTGCTCCTGCCACCGCCCGGGTCCCGTCGGCGGTGGGGAGGCGCCGCCGGGGGAGCGGCGGGCGGAGGGCGAGACGCGGGCGGGGGGCGAGACCAGAACGGGTCTCAGACGCAAGGTCATGCCCACGGCCACGGCCAGGGTCATGGCCACGGTCAAGGTCATGGCCACGGCCAAGGTCATGGCTACGGCCAAGGTCATGGCTACGGCCAGGGCCAGGGCCACGGTCAGGACTACAGCCACGGTCTGGACTACAACCACGGCCAGGATCACGGCCAGGGGCTGATCCACTTCGTCCTCACCGCCCACGAAGGCCAGCGGAACACCCGCCTCTTCTGGGCCGCCTGCCGTGCATACGAGAACGGGCTGGGCCCAGACCTGGCCGACGCCCTCATCGAGGCCGCGATGCACACGGGCCTCCCCGAACGAGAGGCCCGCTCGACGGTGGCTTCGGCGGCACGGATGTCGAGGTGGCGGGGGTGAGGAGGGCTTCTCCTCTGGACCTCGGCGGAAACCGGCCCTCCGGCCGACCGCATCACACGGCATCGCACCGCATCGGCCCCGTATCGCTCCGCGTTACCGGGGAGGCGGCTCTTCTCGGCCGCCCGGGTCCATCTGGCCTGTCTGATCCGTGCCCAGCCGCTGCCTGAGCCGCTCCTGAGCGGCGTCGACGTGACCACTGTGCTTGCCCTGGGTCTTCTCGTCGACGAAGTCGCCGGCCCGGTCGACACCCTTGCCGGCCTGCTCCTCGTGGCCCTTCAGCATGTGCTTGAGCTTGTCCATCACGGACATGGCGGCTCCTTCCGCAGTTCGCCATCACCTCCAGAATCAGCGCCCGTCCCCCACCCCGCATCCGGAGACGAGGAAGGGGTGCCCCGCGATCCGAGGCACCCCTTCCACCCGGCGAATTCACCGGGACGCGCACGTACTCAATCGGTACCGCTGACGCCGGGCGCGATGAACCGCCGGTGCAGCGGGCTGAAAACGATCTCGGGCGCCCCCGTGAGCCCGGCCTTCTGGATCGCGGGCGCGAGCCGCTCGCCGTAGAACGTCTCGAACGCCTCCTGGGAGTCCCACACATCGGTCACGTGGAAGCCCTGGTCGTCGAACCAGGCCACATGCACCTGCCCACCGGCCGCGGGATCGTCCTCCCAACCGACCGCGTCCCGCACCGTGTCGTACTGCTCCGGCGTGACCCCCGCCCAGTGCATCGACAACACCACAGCCATGCCAGGCCCCCTTCGACTGATCCCTCGCCGATACCGGCACGGGGATCGTTCCAGCCGCCGGGTCCCGCCCGGCAGAGCGCGCGGACGCACAGCGGCAAGCACCCAAGCCCCCGTACGCTCGCCCGACGCGGCTGTGCGGGAACCCACGGGCTTGTGCCGTACGAGGGGGTCGCCCGACCCCCGAAGTGACGGAGTCGCACGGAGCTTCCGCGGGCTTCTCAGAGTGATCTGTGCCGACGGCCACAGCGGGCCGGAGACGTATAGGCGCATACTGAGCCATGACAAAGCCCGCGGCACCCAAGCGTCATTTGCCCACCAGCCCGTTCAAGGCCCCGGTCACACCGGCTCCCAAGTACTTCGCCCTGGGCGACCAGGTCACGCACGACGTGTACGGCCTGGGCCGGGTGGTCGGCATCGAGGACGGAATCGCGGCGCTCGTCGATTTCGGCTCGGAACAGGTGCGGATCTCGAGCCCGTACGCCAAGATGACCAAGCTGTAGCACCGCTGTGCCCGGTCACGGCACGCCAGGTCCCGTCAGGGACCTGTAACGAAAGGCAGACCTCTCATCGACCCGACGTCGCTGTTCTCCGCTCTGGAAGGGCAGCCCAGCCGTTCCAGCGCGGTTTCGCCGCCTCCGACGACCAACCCCTTCCGGGCCCCGGACTTCGGAGAGGACGAGCCCTACTGGCCCGAGGACGCGGAGGAACCGACTCCCGGCCCAGGTGCTCGGCACCGCAAGGCTGCGTAGCGCGCCCGCGCAGAACACGGCCCCTGACCACCTGACCGGCTCAGGGGCCGTTCTCCCGGTGATGCCGGTGATCCTGGTGATCCCGGTGATCCAGAAGCTCTCGTCCGAGCGCGGACCTAGCCGCTGACCACATCGGGCGCGGTGTCCTGCCCCCCGGAAAAGATCAACCAGGCGCCGCCGTGGATCGCTCCGAGCGACGCCAGTGCCAAGCCGTGGCGCAGCAACCTCATCCCGCCCTCCCAGTCACGGGGAGGGCCGAAGACCAGCAGGGTCGCGAGGGCGATGCCGCACACTACGCCGGCGAGACCGACTGAGCGCCGTAATGCAGAACTCATGAGTTCATGATCACCCGCACCGTCGGTCGTCCACCACCGAGTTCGCGGCGAGCGTCATGCGTCACGACCACCGCAGAGCCCTACGCCGAACCGGACCAGCCGTTCAGACCTCGTTGATGCGCCAGGCAACCATGCCTGTCGCACCTGCCTGCCCCTCGACGTCGATACGGATCGAGTCCTCGGCGACGAAGCGCTGGAACACCAAGGCCCCGTCGCAGGGCACCGCCTTCTCCGCAGCCGCGGTGGCCGGGGTGAAGACGATCTCCGCTTCCCCCTTCCCGGCACACACCACGGACACCTTGTACGTGGTGCCTTCGGCCAGGTCGGGCTGTGTATGGACTCCCTCGGAGACCCGTTCGACCCCGGACTCGACCATCGAACCACCCTGGTCCGTAACGGAGTCGAGGGCCGACTGAACCTCGTTCGTGAGCCTCTTCTCGGTCTCCGACTCGCTGCCGCGACGGGTGGACGTCGGTGAGGCAGCGGGTTCGGAAGCGGACTTGTCACCCGAACTACAGGACGTCAACAGGACGACCTGAACCAGCACACAACCGACGAGCCAAGCGGCTCGCGGTCTCACAAAGAGGTCTCCCAAAACTTCCATCCCGTCTCCTCGGACACGTCAACGGCCCCTGACCAGATGACCTGGTCAGGGGCCGTTCACCTACGCGGTGGGTGTGGGATTTGAACCCACGGTGACTCGCGCCACGACGGTTTTCAAGACCGTTCCCTTAGGCCGCTCGGGCAACCCACCCGTGCCCCGGTCCACCAGGGGCGGAGCGGGTACAGCGTACCGGCCCCGCGCGGTGCGCGGGGGCCATGGGGCGCCCCCGCGTCCTGGGGCCGGCGCCTTCGTCAGCTGTCGCCCTCGCGTTCGCCGAGGGTTACCTCGGCGGTGCGGGTCTTGCCGTCGCGGGTGTACGTGAGGGTGACCTTGTCGCCGGGCTGGTGGGTCCAGATCTCGCCGATCAGGGTAGGACCGCTGTCGATGACGTGGTCGTCGAGCTTGGTGATCACGTCACCGGACTGCAGACCGGCCTTGTCGGCGGGGCCGTTGGGCGTGACCGACGGCGTGCCGTTCGCCCCGGACTCGGTGATCTTCGCGCCGCCGGTGCCCTCCGTGAGGGAGACCGAGGCGCCGATCACCGGGTACACCGGCTTGCCCGTCCTGATCAGCTGCTGGGCCACGTTCTTCGCCTGGTTGATCGGGATCGCGAAGCCCAGGCCGATCGAACCCGCCTGGCCCGAGCCGAAGCCGCCGTTACTGGCGGACTGGATCGCCGAGTTGATGCCGATCACGTTGCCCCGGGCGTCGAGCAGCGGGCCGCCGGAGTTGCCGGGGTTGATCGACGCGTCGGTCTGCAGGGCGCTCATGTACGACGCCTTGCTGTCCTGGGAGCCGTCGCTGGAGGCGACCGGACGGTTCTTCGCGCTGATGATGCCCGTCGTGACCGTGTTCGACAGGCCGAAGGGCGCGCCGATCGCGATCGTCGAGTCGCCCACCGCCACCTTGTCGGAGTCGCCGAGCGTCAGCGGGTTGAGGTCCGACGGGGCGTTCTTCAGCTTGATGACCGCCACGTCGTAGCCCTGCGCGTGGCCGACGACCTCGGCGTTGTACTTCTTGCCGTTCGGGAAGGTCGCCGTCACCTTGCCGCCGTCGACCGCCTCCGCCACCACGTGGTTGTTGGTGACGATGTGCCCTTCCTTGTCGAACACGAAGCCGGTGCCCGTGCCGCCCTCGCCGTCACTGCTCGACGCCTCGATCGTGACCGTGCTCGGCAGCGCCGCCGCGGCCACCGCGGCGACCGTACCGGACGCACGCTTGACGTCACCGCCGTTCTGGGAAGCCGAAACAGTCGTGGAACCCGTCGAGTTGTCGCTGCGGTCGGCCAGCGTGTAGCCGATGCCGCCGCCGACGCCGCCCGCCACCAGCGCGGCCACCAGGACCGCCGCGAGCAGACCGCCGCGCTTCTTGCCGCCCGGGTTGGGGGCCGGCTGCTGCGTCTGCTGCCACGAGGAGCCCCAGCCGCCGCCCGCGCCACCGCCGTGGCCACCGTGGCCTCCGTGACCGCCGGCGCCGCCGTGGTCAGCGGGGCCGCCGGGCCCCGCCGCACCGCTGCCGTCGGCGTACGTGTGGCCGCCGTCCGCGTACGAGGGGAAGGTCGGCGGAGCCGGGGGCGGCCACGCCGCATCGGGCGCGGAGGAGCCACCGTGAACACCAGGACCGCCGGGCCCGCCGGGTGCCTGGCCGTAGCCACCGCCGACGCCGGGCGCCTGGCCGTAGCCGTGGCCGGCACCAGGTGCCTGGCCGTGGCCCGTGGCTGCCGCGTGCCCGGGCACACCCGCCCCCGCCGTCACCAGCTCCTGCTGGACATGGGGCTGCTGCTGAGCATGGGGCTGCTGCTGGGGCTGGCCCACCGGCTGCTCATGCGGCTGGGCCTGCGGCTGAACCGCCGTCTGGTCCGGGGCCGTCGGCGGGACCGGGGGCAGCTGGGCCGTCGGGGCGTTCTCGGCGGTGGTGGCTGCGGTCGCGGCGGCCGGGGCCGGGGGCGCCGGGTTTCCGGTCGGTGCCGACTCGGAGGTGGTTCCCGCGGGGGCCGCGCTCGGCTCGGGGGCCGGGGCCGGTGCGGAGGCAGCGGGAGTATCCACCGGCACGGGAGGTGCGGACGGGGCCGGGGGTACCGCGGTGCCCTCGTTCTCGGTGCTCACAGCTTCTCTCCTCGATCCACGGCTGTCACCTGTCAGCGGTCGACTCGTCTTGGTCGCACAGCGGAGGGCTGCGCGCGAGTTTTGTATGCGGTCAGCTTTTCCCACGAGCCGTCAGGGCACCATAAGCGGTGTCTGTGGGTCCGGGAGCAACCTTTATATAGGATCTATCCGACTAAAGGGGCGCATCACCCTCGGTGCCGCAGCCGTACGACGCCACCGCCCCGACGCGTACCCCCTTCACGGTGGCACCATGACGCGGTGACCCACGTACGACAGCTCCCGATCCAGGTCGTCGCCCACCGAGGGGCCTCCGAGGAAGCCCCCGAGCACACCCTGGCCGCGTACAAGAAGGCGATCGAGGACGGTGCGGACGCCCTCGAATGCGATGTCCGGCTGACCGCGGACGGCCATCTCGTCTGTGTCCACGACCGACGCGTCAACCGTACGTCGAACGGGCGCGGCGCGGTGTCCACCCTGGAGCTCGCCGATCTCGCCGCCCTGGACTTCGGCTCGTGGAAGAACGGCGACGAGGCACCCGACTGGGAGATCGCCCCCGAGGAGCGGGCCGACACCTCCGTCCTCACCCTTGAACGGCTGCTCGAGCTCGTGGCCGACGCGGGACGCCGCGTGGAACTGGCCATCGAGACCAAGCACCCCACGCGCTGGGCGGGGCAGGTCGAGGAGCGGCTGCTGGTCCTGCTGAAGCGGTTCGGCCTGGACGCCCCGACGTCGGCCGACAAGTCGCCGGTACGGATCATGAGCTTCTCGGCACGTTCACTGCACCGGGTGCGGGCCGCGTCCCCGACGCTGCCGACGGTCTACCTGATGCAGTTCGTCTCGCCCCGGCTGCGGGACGGCCGTCTGCCGGCCGGCGTCCGGATCGCGGGCCCCTCCATCCGGATCGTGCGCAGCCATCCCGCGTACATCGAGCGCCTGAAGAAGGCGGGCCACCAGGTCCATGTCTGGACGGTGAACGAACCCGACGACGTCGACCTCTGCGTCGCCCTCGGCGTCGACGCGATCATCACCAACCGCCCCCGCGCGGTGCTCGACCAGCTCACCCGCTGACCTTCACCACGTTCACGCCGCCGCCCCCTCACCACGCTCACGCCGCCCCCTCTGGCCGTGGGCGCACTGTCGCCGCCCCCCACTTCGAACACACCCCTGTTCACTCTTGGCCATGCCACTGGCCCTCTCCGCACCCCCTCCGCGACCCTCGCGCGGTTTCGGCGGAGGTAAGAATTCCGCCAGAACGGTGCATCTGTACGCACGGACAAGTCCGCACATTGGGGGCGGAATTCAGCCATCCCCTCACAGGGAGTGCACCGGCGCGTTCGGACCGTATTCGATCGGTGTGAGTGCGTCAGAGCACATGTGTTGGCCGGTTTCCAGTCCAGTCCCATGGGGCATTCACACCGTGGCGTGGGGTGAAGGAGGTCTCGGGGGTGGCGTTGGTGGTGGCACAGGAGGTGCCCACGTCGTCGAGCATGGCCGTACCCCATGGCCCTGCGGGCGTGGGGCTGGCGAGGCACCGGTTGCGTGATCAGTTGCGCGACGGTGGTGTGGCGGAATCGGTCATCGACGACGCCCTGCTGATCCTTTCCGAACTACTCAGCAACGCCTGCAAACACGGCAGGCCCCTCAACGACGCGCTGGCCGGCGACGGCGACGTGCGCTGCGCCTGGCGCATGGACCCCTCGGGGCGGCTCACCCTCGAGGTCACGGACGGCGGTGGTCCGACCCGCCCGGTTCCGTCCACGCCCTCGGTCACCGCGCACGGCGGCCGCGGGCTGAACATCGTGACGGCACTGGCCGACGACTGGGGTGTACGGGACGACGCCCGGGGCGAGGTCACCGTCTGGGTCGTCGTCCAGGACGACGTCCGCCACACCCACCGCCGGGACGACTTCGCCACGCGCGTCGCGGCCCCGTCGGTCTCCGCCATGCCCGACCTGGACTTCGCGGACGCGTTCGAGGACATGGACTGACCCTCCGCTCCTCCCTGCCCCGCCGTCTCCGCCACTGAGACCGGCACCCGGCACCCGGCACCCGGCACCCGGCACCCGGCACCCGGCACCCGGCCAAACGGTCGCCCGGCCAAACGGTCGCCCGCCCCTCAGGTACCGCCCGCCACCCGGCCACCACCGAACAACCTGGCCTGAATCACCGGTTCCGGGACGACTCGGTGCGTTGTCCACAGGGTCCCGTCGGCCGCCGTACGAGCGGCTAGGCTCGCGCCAGTACGAGACGAGCCGTGATCGGGAGACACCCACGATGGCCAAGAAGCGACCCCACACGAAGGCCAAGCGCCCGCAGGGCACCGGCGGAGTCGGCGCCGCAGGCGCCGATGGGCAGGTCCCGGTTGTCGGTGCGCGCGAGCCCTGCCCCTGCGGCAGCGGCCGCCGGTACAAGGCATGTCACGGCCGGGCCGCCGCCCAGGCGGTGACCGAGCTGGTGCAGCGCCCGTTCGAGGGCCTGCCCGGCGAGTGCGACTGGGTCGCGCTGCGCGAGCTGGTGCCCGCCGCCACCGTCGAGCTGAAGCTGCGCGAGGCGCTCCCCGAGGGCGTCCCGTCGGTCACGCTCGCCACCGTGCTGCCCATGGCGTGGCCCGCGCTGCGCCGCGACGACGGCTCGGTGCTGATCGGCCTGCAGAACGACACGGCGTCGGGTGACATCAGCCGCGATCTCGCCGACACCCTGCAGCGCGCCCTCGTCGCCGAGCCGGGCACCCCGGTCCAGGGCCGGCGCGCCCCGGCCGACGGGCCGCGGCTGCAGGACCTGCTCGACCCCGAAGGTGAGTTCGAGCCAGTTGTGCACACGGGCTTCGAGTTCTGGGTCCCCGACACGGAGAACGCCACCCCGGAGGTCACCGCCTCCCTGGAGCGGGCCAACTCCGCGGCCATCCCGACCGTGAAGCTCTCGGGCGTCGACGCGGCCTACTGGTGCGAGACCCCCGACAAGAACCATCTGCGCTGGGTCATGCCGCACCCGGAGGAGCGTCTTCTGGACGCTCTGGCGCGGTTGCACGCTGCGGGCGTCTCCAGCCTCGGCGAGGGCACCCGCCTGGTGGGCTCCTTCCGTGCTCACGGGCTCACGGTGCCCGTGTGGGACCTCCCCACCGGGGTCGGTGCGGACGACATCGAGAAGCCGGCCGCCGAGTTCGCCGAGCGGCTCGCCGCGGCGCTCGCGGAGGAGGCTCCGCTCACGCCGGACGAGCGTCGGGCCCGCGGCGGGCTCACCAACCGGCAGGTCACGCTCAGCTGACACGGGGCGCGCCGGCCGGCCGGTGACCGGCCGGTGACCGGTCGGCCGCGACCCTGCGTTTGTGGTGACTCCTGTCACAACTCCCCTACGTGACAGGCAAATTCGTGTCCGAATAGCCGAGATCGAATTTGCGAAGCGCCGATCTCTTGTTACGGTTCCATTAGCCCGGTTGCTGGTGCATCCCCCGTCGCCAGCAACCGGGTCTTTTCATGTCCGGAGCCACGAGCGGCGGCGGCGAGCGGAACGGTCGTCACCGTCAACGCCCTTACGCGCGGCCCGAGTTGCTTCCGGAACGCAGCAGCAGCGGGCCACTCCCGTCGGGCGCCGCGAACTCCGCCACGGCCGTGTACTCGGCCGGCTCGCCCGCGGTGCGCTCCCTCGGTGTCTCGCACACACCCGGCTCGTCCTCCGCGCCCATGGCGCAGTGCATGCGCACACTGCGGCCGCCGGGCGCCATCATGCTGAGGACGGAACTCAGTTCACGTCCGGTCGCGTTGCGGTAGTACGTACGCGCCCAGGTTTCCTCACCCTGGGTGAGGACGCAGGTCTGTGCCTCGATGCCGTCGGGCGAGGTGAGTTCGGGGCCGCAGCGGGCGGCGGTGGCGAGCCCGAGACCGAGCAGCATGTGCGATCGGGACGACTTCGCGTCATCCCTGCGGGCGCCACGCGCCCCTTCCGTGCGGGTGTCATCCGCCGCGTCGCCGCGGGTGTCATCCGCCGCTTCCCCACGGGTGCCGTCCGCCTTGTCGTCGTCGGGTCCATCGCCCGGACCGGCCGCCGGCCTCCCGGCGCCCCCGTCCGCGGAGCGCTCGACCGAAGCGCGTCCGGCGTCCACCGGGGTCTCGGCGGCATCGGCGTCCTCGGCGGTCTCGGCAGAACGCCGGTCCGCCGCGCCGTCGAGTGGTCCGGTCGCCCGCCGTGCCACGGTGTCACCGGCGTCGACCAGAGGGCCCGCCGACGCCACGAGCGGCAGCGCGAGACTGCACGCCACCGCGGCCGTCAGCCCGAGGAGCCGGAGCCTGCGCGCCTCCGGACCACCGCGCGCCGCTCGGGACGCCCGGTGGGTCCGGAGTGAGGGCGCACTGTGCCGACCGCGCGGCGACGGGGCCCCGAGGCCCCCGGGAAGACGCTGCATGTGCGGAAGATAACGACCGCCCGAGGCACCCGGCCGAGCGCGCGCCGGGCCGGCTCAGAACTCGGGGGCGCTCACACCCGTACGAGTGAGGGCGTCGACCACCGCGTCGACGACGGCCTCCACATCGGGTACCCACGGGGCCGCGGAGCCGGGCAGCGGCGCGCGCTCCCAGCGGATCCGGCCGTGGCCCGTCTCCGACGGCGGCAGGGTGATGTAGCCGCCCTCGCCGTGGAAGCGGAGCGAGCCGGGGACGAAGTCCTTGGCGTAGAGCAGTTCGCCCAGCTGCTCCATCGAGTACGGGGCGACGAGGATCGCCCAGCGGTGCGGGGCCGCGACCACGGGGCCGAGGCGCATGCCGCCGCGGTCGAGCGCGGCGAGGGCCCGCGAGGCGGCGAGGGCCGGCAGGCTGACCGCGCAGGGAGCCTTGCCCCCGGTGGCCAGGACGATGGGCGCCGTGGGCCGGTTGGTCCACCACCAGCGGACCATGCGCTCGTCGGTGGTGGCGGCGAGCAGTCCGGGATCGAACGGGTGAGCGCCGGGTACCACGCACTCCGGGTCCGGGCAGGCGCAGCGTGCACGCCCCTGCGGGTCCGGCGCCACGCCCGGGAGCACGGGCCACTGCCATTCCCTCGCGAACGTCAGGGCCTGCTCGATCAGCTCGGGCCTCCCGCCGTTGCGCTTGGACAGGAGCCTGCGTCGCCTTCCGGGGATCTCGCGCATGAGCGCTCGTCCTTTCCGTTGCACGCATGGCAACACCGTGGGTCACTCACAACATGTGTCGTTCACTTCACTGTGCGTACCTGCTGGCGCATCACACCCCTGTCGCGGACAAGGGGAACCCCTGCGGGCCTGGCTCGGCTACGTCCGCGTCCATCGCTTGCGCTGACTTGCGTCTGTCCAAAGCATGGGCATGGCGTGGGGGTGGCGACGCCTGGCGTTTTGCCGTCCGGCGTTTGCTCGCCGCCTCCGCCACGGGAGGATGGGGCTCGGTCGTCGGTGGATAGGACGCCCGGTTCCGTCGCCAGGTTCCGGATGACTGACGCCACCCCTGGCCTTCACCGAGTACGTACCCATCACGACCGCTGTGACGCTCTGTTGAACAAGGCCAGTCGACCTCAATACACCGTTCACCACAACACTTTTAAGTCAACTTTGGTTTTTTCAAAGGACTGGACAGTAACCCAGCACACGTCCAACAGGGCCACGCGGACACCACATATCCCAGCAGGACAATGCTGGACATCTCCTTACGAGTGCGTGTACATGTGGAGACACTGCTAGCGGCGCAGAATGACATGGGGGTTTGCGATGCTTTTGAGCAATACGCACCGGTCGGAAAGCCGGACACCATGAACGCCCCTCACCCTTCGAAAGTGGCCGGAATCGATTCAACGGTTCCCTCCCCCGCACACACTGTCGCGCCCGCGTCTGCCGCCCCGGGCGCCTCGACGGCCACTCCCGCCCCAGGAGCGGTCACTCCCCCCGGAGCCGTCCTCCAGGACCGGCTCGCCGGCTGGGTGTCCGACCTGACGACCCTGCACGAACTCACCGAACGCCTGGTCCGCACGGACGCACTCGACAGCGCCCTGCAGGAAGCCCTGCGCGCCGGAGCCGCCCTGGTCGGCGCCCGGCGCGGCCTGGTCGTCCTGGAACCGCGCGACGGCGCCGGACCCGACACGACGATCGGCCTCGGTCTGGGCCGCGCCGACCTCGGCCACATGGAGACCGTGCCGCGCAGCTCACTGCCGTACGGCCGCATCCTCGACGGACTGCCCGGCGGCGACGGCGAGATCACGCAACCCGACCTGTTCGCCGAAGACGGGCTCGACCCCCGCCACCGCGAGGTCGCCGCCCGGCTCGGGTACGCCGCGAGCTACGCGCTCCCCCTGTCCACCGAGTCCGCGGGCCGCCTCGGCGCCGTCGTCTGGCTGTACGACGAGCCCGCCGAGCCGGCCGAGCGGCAGCGGCACCTCGTCGGGCTGTACGCGCGGTACGCCGCCGAGCACCTGGCCCGGCTCGTCGAGGTCGAGCGCACCCGTGTGTCCATGGCGACGATCGCCGAGGAACTGCTGCCCTCCCGGCTGCCCCGTGTCGCCGGCGTCCAGCTCGCCGCCCGGCACCGCACCGGACCGCGCGGCGGCGGTGACTGGTACGACGCCCTGCCGCTGCCCGACGCCGCGCTCGGCCTCGCCGTCGGCTCGGTGACGGGGGCGGGGCCCAGCGCGGTCGCCGCGATGGGGCGGTTGCGGGCCTCGCTGCGCGCGTACGCCGTGATGGAGGGCGAGGACCCCGTCGCCGTCCTCTCCGACCTCGAACTGCTGCTCCGCCTCACCGAGCCCGCCCGCTCCGCCACCGCGCTCTTCGCCTACGTCGAACCCGCGCTGCGCAAGCTGACGCTGGCGGGGGCCGGGCACAGCCCGCCGCTGGTCATCGGCGACCGGCGCACCGAGTTCGTGGAGACGTCCCTGTCGGCGCCGCTCGGCATGCTCGCCTGCTGGGAGGCGCCCAGCGTCGAGTTCACCGCCCAGCCAGGAGAAACCGTCCTGCTGTACACCGACGGCCTCCTCCAGCGCACGGGGGAGCCCGTCGACCGTGCCTTCGCCCGGCTGCACGCGGCCGCCGCGGGCGTCCCCCGGGCGCTGCGCGCCGACCCGGGCGCCCTCGCCGACCACGTCCTGCGGACCGTGCTGCCGGAGGAGCTGGACGCGACGGCCGGCGCGGAGGACGTGGTCCTGCTGGCGGCGCGCTTCGAGTAGCCGACCGGGCCGGCGACGGCATCGCGCGAGCGGGCACGGCTGCCTGCCGCGAGCCCCGGACGACCGCCCGCGGCCCGCACGACCGGCTCACGTGACCCGTACGACTGCCTGCCGCGAAGCCCGTACGACTGCTTCCCGATGGGGCCCTGCGGCTGCCTGCCGCGAGCCCCGGACGACCGCCCGCGGCCCGCACGACCGGCTCACGTGACCCGTACGACTGCCTGCCGCGAGGCCCGTACGACTGCTTCCCGTGGGCCCCTGCGGCTGCCTGCCGCGAGACTCGCGCGGCCCCTCCGGTGAGCCGTACGACCGCCTCCGCAAGGCCCGGCAGGACCCCCTCCCGTGGCCCCCTGCTGCTGCTTCCCGTGAGCCTTCGGTGACCGGCTGTGAGACGGCCTGAAGGGCCCTGGGCCCCGTTCGTCGCGACCGTACGATGGACGGGGTCCAGTGCCGTACCTAGGAGGATGACCGTGGCGGACGAGCTCGAGCCGGCGACCCCGGAGAACGAGGCCACCGAAGCCGAGGAGCCCATCAAGCAGCGCAAGAACGGCCTGTACCCGGGCGTGTCGGACGAGCTGGCCGAGAACATGAAGTCCGGCTGGGCGGACACCGAGCTGCACGACCTGCGGCCCATCGCCCAGGTCGCCGAGACCGCCGCCCGCCGCGC
Organism: Streptomyces sp. NPDC030183; assembly: GCF_055573455.1. Classification (NCBI taxonomy): domain Bacteria; kingdom Bacillati; phylum Actinomycetota; class Actinomycetes; order Kitasatosporales; family Streptomycetaceae; genus Streptomyces; species Streptomyces sp. NPDC030183. The sequence goes on along the minus strand of NZ_JBVIBK010000006.1, from coordinate 144,160 downwards.
CGCGCTCTCCGCGCGCTTCCCCGGCGACCGGCTGGTGATCCCCTCGGGCAACCTGAAGACCCGCTCGAACGACACCGAGTACCCCTTCCGGGCCTCGGTGGAGTACGCCTACCTCACCGGCAACCAGACCGAGGACGGCGTCCTCGTCATGGAGCCGAAGGGCGAGGGCCACGAGGCGACGCTCTACCTCCTGCCGCGGTCCGACCGCGAGAACGGCGAGTTCTGGCTCTCCGGCCAGGGCGAGCTGTGGGTCGGCCGCCGCCACTCGCTGACCGAGTCGGAGAAGCTGTACGGCATCCCCGTGTCCGACGTGCGCGAACTCGCCGACAAGCTGCGCGAGGCCACCGGCCCCGTCCGGGTCGTCCGCGGCCACGACGCGGGCGTCGAGGCGGCGCTCACCGACAAGGTCACCGCCGAGCGCGACGAGGAGCTGCGGGTCTTCCTCTCCGAGGCGCGGCTGGTGAAGGACGAGTTCGAGATCGGCGAGCTGCAGAAGGCGGTCGACTCGACCGTGCGCGGCTTCGAGGACGTCGTCCGCGTGCTCGACAAGGCGGAGGCCACCTCCGAGCGCTACATCGAGGGCACGTTCTTCCTGCGCGCCCGCGTCGAGGGCAACGACGTCGGCTACGGCTCCATCTGCGCCGCGGGCCCGCACGCCACCACGCTGCACTGGGTCCGCAACGACGGCCCCGTGCGCTCCGGCGACCTGCTCCTGCTCGACGCGGGCGTGGAGACCCACACGTACTACACCGCCGACGTCACGCGCACGCTGCCGATCAACGGCCGCTTCAGCGACATCCAGCGGAAGATCTACGACGCCGTGTACGACGCGCAGGAGGCCGGTATCGCGGCGGTGCAGCCGGGCGGCAAGTACCGCGACTTCCACGACGCCGCACAGCGGGTGCTGGCCGAGCGGCTGGTGGAGTGGGGGCTCGTCGAAGGCCCGGTCGAGCGCGTCCTGGAGCTGGGCCTGCAGCGCCGGTGGACCCTGCACGGCACCGGGCACATGCTCGGCATGGACGTCCACGACTGCGCGGCGGCGCGGGTGGAGACGTACGTCGACGGCACCCTGGAGCCGGGGATGGTGCTGACCGTCGAGCCCGGGCTGTACTTCCAGGCGGACGACCTGACCGTTCCGGAGGAGTACCGGGGGATCGGCGTCCGGATCGAGGACGACATCCTGGTGACGGAGAACGGCAACCGCAACCTCAGCGCCGCGCTGCCGAGGAGCTCCGCCGAGGTGGAGCTGTGGATGGCGTCCTTGAAGGGCGCGCGGGACTGAGAAGTCGGGGGACGGTCGGGGAGCCCCTGGGGCTCTCCGGCCGTCGTCCTGCTGCGGGTGCGTGGGGGGTTGTGCGCGCGGTCCCCGCGCCCCTGCGGTGCGTTGACGACCAGTGAGACGGTTCTCACGTTTGGCGGCCTGTGTACGGACGAGGCTTGTGATGCCACCTGTAAGCACCGTCGGCGTCGGCTATGTTCTCTACTCGCGATCAGCGGCTGACCGAACATTCGGCGCCGCTCGCCTCGTCGGCCGCGAACTTCTTCTGTGGCTGGTACCTCAGTGAGCGATTCCTGTCGGCATCTGGTTGATTGAGCCGCACGACTTCGTAACCCGTCAGTTCTCACGCACAGATTGATGAGGTCTCCATGAACGCATCCCCGGCCCCCATGCAGCGGGTGCCCCTGGTGCAGCTGGCCGCGCGGCCGGGCGGCCCCGCATCGCCCGCCCTGACCCGCATCGTGTCGAACAGCGTCGAACGCAAGGGCCCGGCAAGGGTTTCCGTGGCCGCCTTCCAGTCGTCCGTCTGACCCCGTCCGATCCCGTCCGACCGGCTGACCGGGCTGACCTGGCTCAACGGCCTGTTCCCGTCTGCCCGTTATTCGTCCGACTGATCCGTCCGATGCGGAAGGACAGCACGCGCATGACCGCCTCGGGCCGGCCGCTCGTCCCCCTGCGCCAGATCGTGCTCAAGATGCACGGTCGCTGCGACCTCGCCTGCGACCACTGCTACGTGTACGAACACGCGGACCAGAGCTGGCGCGGCCGGCCCAAGGTGATCTCCCCCGACGTAGTGCGCCGCACGGCGGAGCGCATCGCCGACCATGCGGCGGCCCACACTCTGGACACCGTCCACGTGGTGCTGCACGGCGGCGAGCCCCTCCTCGCCGGCCCCGGCCGGCTGCGGGCGGCCGCCGAGGCGCTGACCACCGCCCTCGACGGTGTCTGCGCCCTCGACCTGCGGATCCACACCAACGCCGTCACCCTCGACGAGCGGTTCCTCGACCTGTTCGACGAGTTCGGCATCAAGGTCGGCGTCTCCCTCGACGGCGACAAGGCCGCGAACGACCTGCACCGCCGCTACCCCGACGGGCGCAGCAGCCACGACCGGGTGCTGAGGGGCATCGCCCTGCTCGACCGGCCCCGCTACCGCCATCTCTTCGCGGGCATCCTCTGCACCATCGACGTCCGCAACGACCCGGTCGCCGTCTACGACGCGCTCGCCGGACTCCGGCCGCCCCGCGTCGACTTCCTCCTTCCGCACGCCACCTGGGACGAGCCGCCGCTCCGGCCCGCCGACGACAGCGACGGCACGGCGTACGCGCGCTGGCTGCTGGCGGTGTACGACCGCTGGACCGCCGACGGCCGCCCCATGGACGTACGGATCTTCGACTCCGTCCTGCGCACCCTGCGCGGCGAGAGCAGCCTCACCGAGGCGCTCGGGCTGGCGCCCGCCGACCTCGCCGTGATCGAGACCGACGGCTCCTTCGAACAGGCCGACTCGCTCAAGACGGCCTACGACGGCGCCCCCGCCACCGGCCTGCACGTGCTCACCCACTCGCTCGACGACGTGGCCGCGCACCCCGGCCTCGTGGCCCGGCAGCGGGGACTCGACGGGCTGTCGGACCAGTGTCGGGCCTGCCCGGTCGTGCGCTCCTGCGGCGGCGGGCTCTACGCCCACCGGTACCGGACCGGCGGCGGCTTCCTCAACCCGTCCGTGTACTGCTCCGACCTGCTGCGTCTCATCACCGACATCCGGGACCGCCCCATGCCCGACCAGTTCGAGCAGTCCGACCAGGTCAAGCAGTCCGAGCAGTCCGGCCCGTACGAGGGGTCCGGCGGACCGGTCCGGCCCGCGCTCGCCGACGCGCACCTCGACGAACTGGCCGCGGGTCCCGTTTCCGCGGCCACCACGGACCTGCTGGCCCGCCATCAGCTCGCCCTCGGGCGCGAGTTGCTGGGCCTCGTCTGGCACGAGGTGCCGCACAGCGCCGCGGGCGCGGCCGCGTGGGACGTACTGACCGGCCTGGACCAGGAGGCGCCGGAGGCGGTGGACACGGTGCTGGCCCACCCGTACACGCGGCCCTGGGCCCTGCGCTGCCTCCAGGGGAACGCGACGGGGGACGCCGGCCGTGCCATGCGCGGGGTGGCGGAGATCGCCGCGGCCGCCGCTCTGCGGGCGGGACGGGCGACGACGGTCGTCGTCCCGGTCCACGACGGGCTGGTGCGGCTGCCGACGCTGGGCACCCTGGCCGTGGGTCCCGCCGTCGAACGGGTGGCCGTGCGGGCGGACACGGACGGCTTCACGGTCCTCACGGACGACCGGACCCACGAGGTGGCGTGGAAGGGCGACAAGGACCCGGCCTGGCGAGGGCTGCGGGTCCACGAACTGGACGGCTGGTCCGTCGCGCTGGAGGACACCGACCCCTGGCGGGACTGCCACGGCCATCCGGCGCACCCCCGGCTCACCGAGAGCGAGGCCGAGGCGTGGCGGGCACGGCTGGACGCCGCCTGGGCGTGGATCCGCGCCGAACTCCCGCAGTACGCACCGGCCGTCGCCGCGGGGCTCCGTGTGATCACCCCGCTGCGCCCGTCGCCCGAGAACGCCGACATCAGCTCGGCGGCCCGGGACGCGTTCGGCGCGGTCGCCATCGCCCGGCCGAGCACGCCGGAGTCGCTCGCGCTGCTGCTGGTGCATGAGTTCCAGCACGTCAAACTGGGCGCGGTGATGGACCTCGTCGACCTCCACGACCCGGCGTGCGGCAAACTGTTCTACGCCCCCTGGCGTCCCGATCCGCGCCCCTTGGAGGGGCTGCTGCAGGGCACCTACGCCCATCTCGCGGTCGTGGACTTCTGGCGGGCCCGCCGGCGGTCCGGGGGCGGTTTCGAGGCGGAGGTGCACTTCTCGCGGTGGCGCGACCAGACGCGGGAGGCCCTGGAGACGTTGGCGGGCTCCGGGGCGCTGACGGCCGCGGGTGAGCGGTTCGTGGCGGAGATGGGCAGGGCCCTCGCGGCGGACCGGGTGAGCCCGGCCGCGTTGTCGCAGGCCCGGCGAGCCGCCCGGGAGCACCGGCGGAGTTCGCTCGGCCGGGGATGAACGCGGGGCCTCCCCGCGTGTGCCCCGGCGGGGGCACGGAACCCTGTTCGTCATATTCCATACGCGCCTGCCCCCTTCCTACACTGGGAAAGTCACCGGGCATCGGGGGGCATGGGTGCGAGGAGATGCGGCCAGGGGCGGCGGTAGCCCGTATTTCTTCCTCAGCTATGCGCACACCCCGCGCAATGACGCCGGTGACACCGACCCGAACATCTGGGTGAAAAAGCTGTACGACGGCCTGTGCGCGCACATCATGCAGATGACGGATCTGCCCCGCGGGGCCCGGGCCGGCTTCCTGGACCAGGGCATGGCGGTCGGCACCCGGTGGACCGACGAACTCTCCGAGAACCTGGCCCGCTGCAAGGTGTTCGTACCGCTGTACTCGCCCCGCTACTTCATCAGCGAGCAGTGCGGCCGGGAGTGGTGGGCCTTCTCCCAGCGGCAGATCAGCCACCGGGCGCGCGGCGGTGCCACCCGGGAACAGGCGATCATCCCGGCGTTATGGGTGCCCGTGGAACCCGCGCACCTCCCGCACACGGCCCGAGACCTCCAGTTCAACCATGTCTCCTTCGGCCAGGACTACGCCGAGGAGGGGTTCTACGGGCTCACCAAGCTCCGTTACCTCCGGGACGAGTACGAACGGGCCCTGTACCGGCTGGCCAAGCAGATCGTGAAGGTGGCCAGGGAGACGGAGCTGGACGAGGGCCAGGTGTACGCCGAGTACGAGTCGCTGCCCAGCGCGTTCGGCTCCGCCGGGCACCCCCCGGAGTTCGACATCACGGTGCTGGCCTGTACGCGTGCCGACCTCCCCCAGGGCCGCGAGCCCGCCTGCTACGGCGCCCTCCCCCGGGACTGGAACCCCTATCACCCGGCCTCGACCCGACCGCTCGGCGAACACGCGGCCGACCTGGTGCGGACCATGGACTACAAGGTGAACATCGGGGACTTCGGCACGGACGCCGACCGCATGCTCGCCCCCGGCCCACCCCGCGCGCCGGGCCTGCTGCTGCTGGACCGGTGGGCCCTGGGCTCCCCGAAGGGCCGCGAGCTGATGGAACGGCTGTGCGCGGAACAACGGCCGTGGATCAGCGTGATGATCCCGCACTGCGAGGACGACTCCGGCTCCCCGAGGGACAAGAGGCTGACGGCACTCACAGAGAAGGCCCTGGCCGCCCGTACGACGGAGGGCAGCGGGCACCGGACCCTCAGCGGCGGTGTCCGCACCCTCGACGCCTTCGGCAACGAACTGCAGACAGCGGTGAAGCAGGCCGTCGCCTCCTACGAGGCACACGCGCGGACCTATCCGCCGATGGGTCCGCACGCCCCGCCTCCCCGGGTGAGAGGCCCGGCGGACCTGGCTTAGCGCCCGGCGACCCGGGCCCACGGGCGTACGGGCGTACCGACCCACGGGCGTACGGGCGTACGGGCGTACGGCGACAACACGGCCGACAGGCGGAGGACGGCAGGGGTATGACGGAGAACCGCAAGGGCACGGTCATCACGTTCTACTCGTACAAGGGCGGCACCGGGCGGACCATGACGCTCGCCAACGTCGCGTGGATCCTCGCGGCGAACGGGCACCGCGTCCTGGCCGTGGACTGGGATCTGGAGGCGCCGGGACTGCACAAGTTCTTCCACCCCTTCCTGAACCCCGCCACGCTCCGGGCCACACCGGGGCTGAGCAATCTCATCGACGACTACCGCCGCGAGGCGCTGCGGGAACTGCCCGGCCGCGCCCCCGACTGGCACCGCCGGCACGCCCGGGTCCGGCCGCACGCGCTCACCCTCGACTGGGCGTTCCCCGAGGGGGGCAGCCTGGACTTCCTGTCCGCCGGGCGACGGCACGACGACTACCCGCTCGTCGCCGCCATCGACTGGGAGAGCTTCTACGCGAGCTACGGCGGCAGCCAGTTCTTCGACGCGATGCGCGCCGACATGCGACGCCACTACGACTACACCTTGATCGACAGCCGCACCGGCCTCAGCGACCTCGCCAACATCTGCACCGTGCAGATGCCCAACACCCTGGTCGTCTGCTACACCCTCAGCGGCCAGAGCATCGAGGGCGCCGCGGCCGTCGCCCAGGACATCAGGGAGCGGTACGGCCACAAGGGCATCCGCATCCTGCCGCTCGCCATGCGCATCGACCTCGGCGAGAAGGACAAGCTCGACGCGGGGCGCGCGCTGGCCCGGGAGCGGTTCGCCGGACTTCCGGCGGGCCTGGACACCGAAGGACTGGGCGACTACTGGTCGTCGATGGAGGTCCTCTACCAGCCGTACTACGCCTACGAGGAGATCCTGGCGGCCTTCGGCGACCCGCCGAGGACGGCCAACTCCATGCTGAGCGCCTGCGAGCGGATCACCTCGGTGATCACGGAGGGGAGAGTCACCGGTCTGCCGCTGATCGGGGAGGAGAAGCGGGCCCGCTACAAGGCCGCTTTCACCCGGCGGCGCCCCCTGCCGGTCTCCCGGCTGGTGCTGTACTACGTCTCCGAGGACCGGATGTGGGTCGACTGGCTTGAATCCGTGCTCCGGGAGGCCGGTTTCGACCTGCTGCCCGTGGATGTCCGTGCCATGCCCCCCGGTGAGTCCGCCGACGAGGACCCCGCCGACGGCGAGCAACGGGTGCTCGCCGTGCTCTCCTCGTCGTTCCTCAACTCCCGCCGGGCCCGCGGCGCCTGGGAGGAGGCCGTACGCGCGGGTGGGCAGAAGCCCCAAAACCGGCCCGTCGCGGTACGCGTCGACGACGTCCGGCTCAGCCTGCCGCACGCCACCCGCGGTGCCATCGACCTGACCCGGCTGGACGAGGAGCGCGCGTACCGCACCCTGCTGAACGGCCTCGACCACCCCGAGGCCCTCCCGGTACCGCCGGACGCCAGTGCGCGGTTCCCGAACACCGGCACGCGGATCTCGAACGTCCAGCCGCGCTACCCGTGGTTCACCGGCCGCTCCCCGATCCTCGACCGGTTGCGCGAGCGCCTGGTCACCGGCCGCGCGGGTCAGCGACTGCCCCAGGTCCTGCACGGACTGGGCGGGGTCGGCAAGTCCCAGCTGGCCCGGGAGTACGCCCACCGGTTCAAGGCGGACTACGACCTGGTGTGGTGGATCGACGCCGAACAGCCGGACCTGGTCCTGCCGAAGGTGGCCGCGCTCGCCCAGGAGCTGGAGCTGCCCGTGGGCGACGACGTCGCGGAGGCGGCCGAGGCGGCGATGGCCGCGCTCAGGCAGGGCGATCCGTGCGAGCGCTGGCTCCTGATCTTCGACAACGTGCCGGACCTGGACCGCGCCCTGCGCCTGTTCCCCGGGCACACGGCGGCCCTGCCCGACCATGTCTACGGCCACATCCTGGTCACCACCCGTGCCCGGCCCGGCTCGACCCTGGTCCAGTCGCTGGAGATGGAGGTCTTCACCCGGGAGGAGAGCGTCGAGCACCTGTGCCGCCGGGTGCCCGGCCTGCGGGAGCACGACGCGGACCTGGTCGCCGACGCGGTGGGCGACCTGCCGCTGGCGGTCGAGGTCGCGGCGGCATGGCTGGAGGCGACGGCCACACCGGTGCGGGAGTACATCGAGCAGTTGCGGGAGCAGTCCACCCGGGTGCTGTCGCTGCAGGAGGCGGTGAACGCCGTCGAGTACCCGTCCTCCGTCGGCGCCACCTGGAACATCTCCATTACCCGGTTGCGGGAGGAGTCACCGGCCGCGGCCCGGCTGCTCGAACTGTGCGCGTTCTTCGCGGCCGAGCCCATCTCCATGAACCTGATCAGCAGTGACGCGATGATCAAGGCGCTGCTGCCGTACGACAAGGACCTGCGCGCCCGCTACATGCTCGGCCGCGTCACCCAGGCCCTGAACCGGTTCGCGCTCGCCAAGGTGGACTCGGCCGACAACTCGATCCAGGTCCACCGTCTGGTGCAGGCGGCGGTACGCGACAGCCTGGACGAACAGAAGTACGAGGACACCGCGCACGAGGTGCACCGCATCCTCGCCGCCGCCCGGCCCCCCGAGGGCGGCGAGGACGATCCCGCCCAGTGGCCGGCCCTGGAGATGATCTGGCCGCACCTGACGCCTTCGAACATCTGGGAATGCACCGAGGACGAACCGCGGCAGCTGATGGCGGACCGGCTGCGCTACCTGTGGCGGCGCGGAGAACTGCAGGCCGCCCGGGCCCTGGCCACGCAGCTCGACGAGATCTGGACCCGCGAGTTCCCGGATCCCGACGAGCACATCCTGAACCTCCGTTGGCAGTTGGCCAACGTGCTGCGCTCCCAGGGCGAGTACCAGTCCGCGCGCACCCTGGACGAGGAGACGCTGGCCGGTCAGCGCCGTCTGCTCGGTGACGACCACCCCAGGATCCTCATCACCTCCGGAAGTCTCGCCGCGGACCTCCGGGCACTCGGCTGCTTCAAGGAGGCCCTCGAACTGGACCTGCGGATCCACCGGGGCTTCTGGGAGACCTTCGGCGAGGACCACCCGCGCACCCTGTCCGCCGCCAACAACCTCGCCATCGACCTCCGTCTGGCCGGTGACAGCGAGGCCGCCCGCCGCCTCGACGAGGACACCGTCCGCCGGCGCACCGCACTGCTGGGTCCACTGCACCCCTACACCCTGGCCACCAAGGGGCACCACGCCCGCGATCTGCGCGACCTCGGGGACTACTGGACCTCCGCCACCCTGCTGCGCGAGGTCCGCGAGGGGTTCGCACAGGGCCTCAACCCGGGCGTGCCCGAGGTCCTCCAGGCCGACAAGAGCCTCGCGGTGTCGCTGCGCAAGGCCGGCCGGACCACCGAGGCGCTGCGGATCACCGAGGAGACCTGGGAGACCTACGCCCGCTACCACGACCGCTACGGCCGCACCATTCCCGAGGTGCTCGCCTGCGGCCTCAACCTCGCGGCCGACTACTTCGCCACGGATCCCGTCGACGGCGCCGCCCGTGCCGTCCGACAGGTGACGGAGGAGGTCTTGGACGGATACCGGGAATCCTTCGGCCCCGACCACCCCTTCACCATGTACTGCTTCAACAACCTCGCCATCTACCAGCGGGCCGCGGGTGACGCCGAGACCGCGGCGGAGCTGAGCGGCCGTGCCCTCGACACCCTCGCGGAGAAACTCGGGGACGAGCACCCGGCGGTCCACTGCGCCGGCCTCAACCTGGCCAACGCCTGGGGCGACATGGGGCTGCACGACCGCGCCGAGGAACGGGAACGCCGGTCCCTGGACGGCCTGCGCCGTCGCTTCGGTCCCGACCACCCGGATGTGCTGGTCGGTACCGGCAACCTCGCGATCACCCTGCGGGACACCGGACGCCAGGAGGAGGCGGTACGGCTTCAGGGCGAGGCGGCGGCGCGGCTGGCCCAGTTGCTGGGGAGCAGCCATCCGGTCGCGGCGGCGGTCCGTTCCTGGCAACGGGTCGGCCGCGACCTGGAGCCGCATCAGATCTGAGACGCGCTACACCGCCACGAGCGGTGCGCCCTCGCGCCATTTGAGGATCTTGTCGAAGCTCACCACGGCGCCGCCGCGGCCGGGTTTGTTGCCGATGTGGACGTGGTCGGCGAGTTCGCGGATCAGGCAGAGACCGCGGCCGTTCTCGTCGTCGGTGTGGGCCTGGCGGGGCGGCTGGCGGTGCGGGAAGCCGGGGCCCGAGTCGGCGACCTCGATCCGGCACTTCTCGCCGTCGAGGTACGCGGTGACCCGGTACGCCTCGGACGTGCTGCCCGACGGTACGGCGCCACCGTGCTCGACGGCGTTGGCGCACGCTTCGCTGAGGGCGACGGAGAGGTCGTAGGAGACGTCCGGGTCGACGCCCGCCGTCTCCATGGTGCCGAGGAGCAGCCGCCGGGCGAGCGGCACGCTCGCAGCCTCACGCCGCAAATGGAGTGACCACCAGATGCTCATGCTCCAGCCTCCCGGCCACGGCTCGACATACCGTTACGTATTGCCACCGGGACAGGCGCGCAATCGCCCGGAACCGGTCCTGCCGCCCATACGGCGGATGCGACCTCGTCACATTCGGTGTATGCGGACGAAACCCTTCCGAATCCCCCACCACTTCCACACCTCCGGGCACAGGAATGAGGGAGGCGGTATTCGCGGCAAATGACACTGACAGTGCATTACTCGCCCATCGGCCCTCGTTCCACCCAGCGGTGTGGGCTCCCGTCTCCCCGGGTGTCACGGCCCCGTGTGAACAGCGGCTCATCCCGGCCCGTACCTGACGGCGGGAACCCGGCGCTCCCCCAGCCGCGCCCCGATGGGATGATGACCCCGCCATGAAAGCCCGCACACGCACCGGAGGTGATCTCCGGGTTCTGAGGGCCGCGGTGTTCGCCGCGGTCTGCGTCGTGCTGGCCGGCGCGGGCCACGCGCTCGCCTCGTGCGCGGCGGTTCCGCTGTGGAGTCTCGGCGTCGGATTCGCCGGCGTCTTCGCCGTCGCCGCCGCACTCGCCGGACGGGAACGCTCGCTGCTGGGGATCGCGGCCCTGCTCGCCGTGGGCCAGACCGTGCTGCACACCCTCTTCGGGCTGGGCCAGCACGGGGCGGAGGCCACGTCTGAGGCCACCGCCGCCATGGACGCGGCGCTCGTCGAACGAGCCGCACGACTCGTCTGCGGGGCCACCGCGGCGGCCATGAGCCCCGCCGACGCCCGACGGATCCTCTTCGACGCGGGGCTGCGCGGTACGTACGCCGCCCACCACCCCGCTGACGCCATGACGACCGCGCCCGACTCGTCGGCGGCCGTCCTGCCGTCGCTGCCCATGCTGCTCGGCCACGTCCTCGCGGCCGTCGCCGCCGGGTGGCTGCTCCGCCACGGCGACCTCGCGCTGCTGCGCCTCGCCCGGCTGGCGGCCCATGAGCCGCTCGTACGGTCACTGCGGGGGGCGCTCGCGCTGGCGCGGGCCCTGCGATCCGGGCTCCCGGGTACGCCGGACGCCGTATCGCGCGCCCCTCGCCCCGCGTACGCGACGCCACCGGGCCCGCGTACGACCGCGCTCCAGCACACGGTGATCCGACGCGGCCCTCCGACCGCCGCGCTCATCCTCGCCGCCTGACACGACGACGGTCCACTCGCACTCACGCTCACACGCACTCCACGTACTGCCTGCGCACGGCTCGGCAGCGCGGGGCCTCACCGCCTTGCGTCGCCTCGCTGCGCATCGCGCGGGGGTGGGGAGGGAGGGGCGGGGACGTCGGCGTGCGGCGCACGCGCGTGTGCGTGCGGTTGCGGTGCGGGGGTGGTGCGGCTGCGGCTGCGGCTGCGGCTGCGGCTGCGAGTGTGGCTCGATCCGCGCTCCTCGCGCCTCCCCTCAACTGACCACGGCACGCGTTCCCCTCTCGCTCTTCCCTCTACTCACTCACCGTGGAGTGTCACCAGTCATGAAGCCTTCTCGTATCGCCGCCGTCGGCGCCCTCGCCGGTTCCGCCGTCCTCGTCCTGTCCGGTCCCGCGTTCGCGCACGTCAGCGTCTCGGCGGAGGGCACCGCGGCCAAGGGCGGGTACGCGACCGTCAACTTCAAGGTCCCGAACGAGCGCGACGACGCCTCGACCACCAAGCTCGAGGTGAGCTTCCCGGCCGACCACCCGCTCGCCTCGGCCCAGCCGGAGGCCGTCCCGGGCTGGAAGATCCAGGTCACCCGGGCCAAGCTCGACAAGCCCATCGAGCTGCACGGCGAGCAGATCGACGAGGCGGTGTCCAAGGTCACCTGGACGGCCACCGGCAAGGGCATCGAGCCCGGCTACTTCCAGAAGTTCCCGCTCTCCCTGGGCCAGCTCCCCGAGGACACCGACGAGCTGGTCTTCAAGGCGCTGCAGACGTACTCCAACAAGGAGGTCGTCCGCTGGATCGAGGTCCCGCAGAAGGGGCAGGAGGAGCCCGACAACCCGGCGCCGGTGCTCGCGCTGTCCGCCGCGTCCGACGACCACCACGGCTCGTCGACCGCCGCCTCGGACGAGTCGGAGGACGCGAAGGACGCCGAGGCCGCCTCGAAGGAGACCGCGGCCGAGCCCGCCGACAGCAGTGACACCACCGCCCGCGTCCTCGCCATCGTCGGCATCGTCGTCGGTGCCGCGGGCGTGGCGTACGGCGTCCTCGCCGGCCGTCGGCGCGCCGACGCCTGACACCCGGTCCCCCGACTCCCTTCTCTCCCACCTGGGACATTCGCACATGCACAGGCATACGAAGTTGATGAAGAACAGCAAGAACACGAAGAGCGCGGACAGCACGAAGAGCACAAAGAACGCGAGGAGGACGTACGCGGTCGGTGCGCTGCTCGTCGCGGCCGCCCTCGGCCTGTCCGCCTGCGGCAGCGAGGACGCGTCCACGACGTCCGTCGCCGAGGTCTCCGACACCGGCCCGACCAAGGCGTCCACAGTTCTCGACCAGCCGTTCGTCAAGCCGGACCTGGTACTCACCGACACCAAGGGCAAGTCGTACGACCTCCGCAAGGAGACCAAGGGCAAGCCGACACTGATCTACTTCGGCTACACCAACTGCCCCGACGTGTGCCCGCTGACCATGAACAACATCGCGGTCGCGAAGAAGGAGGTGTCGAAGAAGCTGCCGAAGTCGGAGCTGGCGGACCTCCGGATCGTCTTCGTCACCACCGACCCGGAACGGGACACTCCGGCCGAGCTCGGCAAGTGGCTCAAGGGCATCGATCCCGAGATCGTCGGCCTGACGGGCGACTTCGACAAGATCCAGGCCGGCGCCCTCAAGCTCGGCATCTCCATCGCCCCGCCGACCAAGGACAAGAACGGCAAGATCGTCTCGGAGCACGGCACCCAGGTCATCGCGTTCTCGCCGAAGACCGACGGGGGCTACGTGCTCTACGACAAGAGCGCCACCGTGCAGGACTACGAGAAGGACCTGCCGAAGCTGCTCAAGGGCGAGAAGCCGTGAGGGTGCGTGCGGCGGGAGTCGCCGCGCTCGTGGCCGGTGGGCTCGTGGCCGGTGGGCTCGGGCTGACCGGCTGCGGTTCGTCGGACTCCTCCGGTTCCTCCGGTTCCTCCGCGGCCGAGCTGTCCGTGAAGGCGGCGTACATGCCGCAGCCGGTCACCGACTCCATGGCGGCCGGATACCTCGTCATCGAGAACAAGGGCGGCGCGGCGGACGAGCTCACCTCCGTGACCAGCGACCTCGCCCAGGAGGTCACCGTCCACGAGACGGCCGGGCAGGCGATGAAGCAGGTCTCGGCCCTGAAGGTCCCCGCCGGTGGTGAGCTGCTCCTCCAGAGCGGCGGAAACCACCTGATGTTCGAGAACCTGAAGCGCAAGCCGAAGGAAGGCGAGACGGTGTCCCTGCGGTTGAACTTCACCAAGTCCAAGGCCATCACGGTCGAGATGCCCGTGAAGTCGGCGACCTACCGGCCGACCACCGGTCACTGAGGGAGGGAACTCCGTTGAGGCCCTTGAACGGGTTGCGGCCGTCGAGCCGACCGAGACCGTCGGGTGAGGTGCGGTGGCCGGGGAGTGGTGTCTCGCCTTCGCCAAGCCGGGTGAGGGCGTGGCTTCTGCTGTTGGTCGTCGCGGTGGCGGCGGTCCTCGGCGGCGCCGTGCCGGCCTCCGCGCACGCCGCGCTCACCGGCAGCGACCCGCAGCAGGGGTCGGTGGTCCAGGAGGCGCCGTCCCAGGTGTCGCTCACCTTCTCCGAGAAGGTCGCGATGTCCGACGGCTCGGTGCGCGTCTACGACCCCAAGGGCAAGCAGGTCGACACCGGTGACGTCGTCGACCTGGGCGGCAACAGTTACGGGGTGAAGCTGCGCCCCGGGCAGCCCGACGGCACGTTCACCGTCACCTACCAGGTGGTCTCGGCGGACAGCCACCCCGTCTCCGGCGCCTTCACGTTCTCCGTGGGGGCGCCCTCGAAGACGTCGGTCCCCGTGCCGGGCCAGGAGGCCGGCGGCGGAGTGGTCGGCGGGCTCTACGGCTTCGCCCGCTACCTGTCGTACGCCGGTTTCATCCTGCTGGTCGGCGGCGCCGCCTTCGTCCTGGCCTGCTGGCAGCGCGGCGCCGGGGTACGACCCGTGCAGCGGCTCGTGGTCTCCGGGTGGCTCACGCTCGCCGGGGCCACCCTCGCGATGCTGCTCCTGCGCGGGTCGTACACCGGCTCCGGCAAGCTGGGCGACGTCTTCGACCTGGACCTGCTCAGCGATGTCCTCCAGACGAAGACGGGTGCCGCCCTCATCTCCCGTCTGCTGCTGCTCGCCGCGGCGGCCCTCTTCATCGCGGTCCTCTTCGGCGCGTACGCCCGGCGAGACGAGGAGGACACCGAGGACGCCGAGGACATCGAGGACACCGAGGACACCGAGGACACCGAGGAGGGCGGCGTCGAGAAGGATGGCGAGAACGGCGTCGAGGAGCCCTCCGAGGACAAGTCCTCCGACGCCGCGGCTTCCGACGACGGGTCCTCCGACGCCGCGGCTTCCGACGACGGGTCCTCCGACGACGGGTCCTCCGGCGCCGAGTCTTCCGGCGCCGAGTCCTCCGAAGCCGACGAGCCATCCGAAGCCGACGACGACTCCTACCAGCGGGACCTCACCTTCGGGCTGGCCATCGGAGGTGGCGTGGTCGCCGCCGGGCTCGCCGCGAGCTGGGCGATGGCCGAGCACGCCTCGACCGGCATCCAGGCGGGCATCGCGATGCCCCTCGACATCCTGCACCTGCTGGCGGTCGCCGCCTGGCTCGGCGGTCTGGCGACCCTGCTCGTGGCCCTGTTCCGGGCACCCGCCGACGCACAGATCGAGACCGCGGCCGTACGCCGGTTCTCACGGGTCGCGTTCGGCAGCGTGCTGGTGCTGACGGCCACCGGGATCTACCAGTCCTGGCGGCAGGTCGGCACCTGGTCGGCACTGACCGGCACGTCGTACGGGCAGTTGCTGCTCGTGAAGATCGGCCTGGTGGCCGTGCTGGTCGGGATCGCGTGGATCTCCCGCCGGTGGACCGCCCAGTTGGCGGAGGCACCGTCGTCGACGGCGGACCGTGAGAAGGCCGCGGTCACAAGCACAGCTGCGGGCGCCGGGGGCTTCGGCTCTGCCGGCCACGAGGACCCCGAGCGGGCCGCCCAGCTCGCCCGGCAGCGGGTCGCGATGGCCACCGCGCGCCAGAAGCGGCTGCGGGACGCCGATCCGGGCCGTCGGGGCCTGCGCCGTTCGGTGCTCGCGGAGGCGGGCGTCGCCGTCGTACTCCTCGCCGTGACCACGGCCCTGACCTCCACCGAACCGGGCCGCACCGTGGAAGAGGCCAAGGCGGCCAACGCGGCCGTCGCGCCGGACACCCAGTCCGGGGCGCTGGCGCTGGACATGTCGTTCGACACCGGGGGCAAGAACGGCAAGGGCGTCGTGCGGCTGGAGATCGACCCGGCACGCGTGGGCGCCAACGAGATGCACGTCTACGTCCAGGGCCCCGACGGCAAGGCCAACGACATCCCCGAGGTGAAGGTCGCCTTCACCCTGGAGGCCAAGGACATCGGCCCCCTGCCCGTGGTGCCCGACCACATCGCCACCGGGCACTGGACGGCCGACGGCGTGCAGATCCCCATGGCGGGCGACTGGAACATCGAGGTCACCGTACGCACGTCCGACATCGACCAGGTGACCGTGAGCAAGAACGCGAAGATCGGCTGAACCGCACCATGACCGACCAGTCCACCACTGTCCCTTCCGAGGGTGCCCCGTCCCGGACTCGTGCCGAGGGTGCCCCTTCCGCGGGTGCCCGTACCGAGGGTGCCCCCTCCGTGGGAACGATCTCGCGGCGCCGGCTTCTCGGTACCGCGGGTGCCACCGGGCTCGCCCTCGGCGCGGCGGGAGGAGCCGTCGGGTACGCGGCCGGCTCCTCGCTCTCGTCCGACCCATCCGGCTCGTCCGCCTCGTCCGGCTCGTCCTCCTCGTCGCCCACCGCCGGCGAGGGCGCTCCCCTCTCCTCCCTCGGCGCGGGAGAGGTGATGTTTCACGGGAAACATCAGCCGGGAATCACGACGCCGCTCCAGGCCCGCGGCCACCTCGTCGCGTTCGACCTGGCCGCCGGGGCGGGTCGCAAGGAGGCGGCCGCGCTGCTGCGCCGCTGGTCGGAGACGGCCCGGCGGCTGATGGCGGGCGAGGCCGCGGCCCAGGACGACACGGGGGTGGCCCGTGACGCGGGGCCGTCGTCGTTGACGGTCACCTTCGGCTTCGGGCACAGCTTCTTCGCCCGGACGGGGCTGGAGAAGCAGCGCCCCGACTCGCTGGACCCGTTGCCGGACTTCTCCTCCGACCAGCTGGACAAGGCACGCAGCAACGGCGATCTATGGGTGCAGATCGGCGCCGACGACGCCCTCGTCGCCTTCCACGCCCTGCGCGCGATCCAGAAGGACGCGGGCGGCGCGGCCCGCGTGCGCTGGCAGATGAACGGCTTCAACCGTTCGCCGGGTGCCACGGCGCATCCCATGACGGCACGCAACCTGATGGGTCAGATCGACGGCACACGCAACCCCAAGCCGGTCGAGCCCGACTTCGACGAACGGATCTTCGTACCGGCCTCCGGGGCGTCCGGTGACCCGGAGTGGATGGCGAACGGTTCGTACGCCGTCGTACGCCGTATCCGCATGCTCCTCGACGACTGGGAGCAGCTGTCGCTGAAGGAGCAGGAGAACGTCATCGGGCGGCGGAAGTCGGACGGTGCCCCGTTGAGCGGGGGCGCGAAGGCGACGGAGACGACCGAGATGGACCTGGAGAAGACCAACTCCCAGGGCGATCTGCTCGTCCCGATCAACGCGCACGCCCGGATCAGCCGCCCCGACCAGAACGGTGGCGCGGCCATGCTGCGCCGGCCGTTCTCCTTCCACGACGGTATCGACGCGAAGGGCGTCCCCGACGCGGGCCTCCTCTTCGTCTGCTGGCAGGCGGACCCGCTCCGCGGCTTCGTCACCGTCCAGCGCAAACTCGACCGGGGCGACGCCCTCTCCCCGTTCATCCGCCATGAGTCCAGCGGCCTCTTCGCGGTGCCCGGCGGCGCGGCGAAGGGTGAGTACGTGGGCCAGCGGCTGCTGGAGGGGTAGGGCTGGAGAGCTGGCTAAGGCTGGAGGCACGGCGGAGGCTGGATGGGGCGGCGGCTAGATGCACGGCGGAGGCTGGACGCACGGCGGAGGCTGGACGCACGGCGGAGGCTGGCGTCCGAGGCCCCTGGTGTTCCCCCAGAGGGGCGCTCGGGGCCTTGGGTCGCCCGCTGGGGTGGTGTGGAGCGTACTCGTGCGCCGTGCCGCGGCAGGCCCATTAGGGTGAGGTCATGCCAGCCAGCTACGTGTACCTCGGCCCCGAGGGCACCTTCACCGAGGTCGCCCTGCGCACGCTGCCGGAGTCCGCGACCCGCGAGCTCGTCCCGATGGTGTCCGTGCCCGCCGCCCTCGACGCCGTCCGCACCGGTGAGGCCGAGGCCGCCTTCGTCCCGATCGAGAACTCCGTCGAGGGCGGTATCACCACCACCCTCGACGAGCTGGTCGCCGGCGCCCCGCTGATGATCTACCGCGAGGTGCTCCTCTCGATCACCTTCGCGCTGCTGGTCCGCCCGGGCACGAAGCTCTCCGAGATCAAGACCGTCACCGCGCACCCGGCCGCCCAGCCGCAGGTCCGCAACTGGATGAAGGCCAACCTGCCCCCCGACGTCGTCTGGGAGTCCGCCGCCTCCAACGCCGACGGCGCCCGTCTCGTCCAGGAGGGCCGTTACGACGCCGCCTTCGCCGGAGAGTTCGCGGCCTCGCGCTACGGCCTGGAGGCGCTGGAGACCGAGATCCACGACGCGGAGAACGCGCAGACCCGGTTCGTCCTGGTCGGCCGCCCCGCCCGGCCCGCCGCCCCGACCGGCGCCGACAAGACCTCCGTCGTCATCTGGCAGCGCGACGACCACCCCGGTGGTCTGCGTGATCTGCTCGGCGAGTTCGCCGTCCGCGGCGTCAACCTCATGCTGCTCCAGTCCCGCCCGACCGGTGAGGGCATCGGCAACTACTGCTTCGCCATCGACGCCGAGGGCCACATCTCCGACCGCCGGGTAGCCGAGGCGCTGATGGGTCTCAAGCGGGTCTGCCTCCAGGTCCGCTTCCTCGGTTCGTACCCGCGTGCGGACGCCGCTGTGGCGGAGATGCGGCCCACTCCGCCGGGGACCTCGGACGACGAGTTCGTCGCCGCCGCGGACTGGGTGGCTCGCTGCCAGGACGGTCGGTTCTAGGCCACACGGCCGGTCCTACCTGCTTATTTTCTTTGTCCACAGAAGTTATCCACAGGTGGGCTTCTCGATCTGGGGACAAGTCGACAGCGCGGCGCCATTCAGTCGACAAATCCCCTTACAGAGCCCCGCTCTGTCCACACCCCCGTAGATCACCCTTCGTCCACGCGTTTCCCCGAGTCAACCCTTTAGAGCGGCCCATTTCCATGTGAATCCACTCGAACGTGGGCGTGAAGGCAGTTTGAGCCGGGAATCCTTGAGTCGGCACTCAGCCCGGAAAACGATCATTGCGGCAGTCCACAGATCTTTCACACAGCCTGTGGATAACTTTTCGACACTGTGGATCCCTGTGGACGAGTCACCACCAAATCCCGTGCGGCACAAGGGAGTCGAGTCAACCAAAGGCCATCTTCGCGCCTTCTTTCAGGGAGTCGGCCCACGATTCATTGACGCCCACCGACCGCATGAACGGGGCGGACATTCCACTCAAATCGGCGCGGCGGCGACGTACCGCAATTCCGAGTCGTGGGGCGGAAGCACTCCCCGGTAGCCTTGAGGGGTGATTGACCTTCGCCTGCTCCGTGAGGACCCCGACCGTGTGCGCGCGTCCCAGCGTGCCCGTGGAGAGGACGTCGCGCTCGTCGACGCTCTCCTGTCTGCCGACGAGCGGCGCAGGTCCTCCGGCGTCCGCTTCGACGAGCTCCGCGCCGAACAGAAGTCGCTCGGCAAGCTGATCCCCAAGGCCACCGCCGACGAGAAGGCCGAGCTGCTGAAGCGCGCGGAACAGCTCAAGGTCGACGTCAAGGCCGCCGACGCCGAGCGCGACGCCGCCGACGCCGAGACCCAGGAGCTCCTCCTCCAGCTCGGCAACCTCGTCCACCCCGACGTCCCCGTCGGCGGCGAGGAGGACTTCGTCACGCTGGAGACGCACGGCGAGATCCGCGACTTCACCGCCGAGGGCTTCGAGCCCAAGGACCACCTGGAGCTGGGCACGCTCCTCGGCGCCATCGACACCGAGCGCGGCGCGAAGGTCTCGGGCTCGCGCTTCTACTTCCTGACGGGCGTCGGCGCCCTCCTGGAACTCGCCCTCGTCAACGCGGCGATGGCCCAGGCCACCGCGGCCGGCTTCACCCCGATGCTGACCCCGGCGCTGGTCCGCCCGCAGTCGATGGCCGGCACCGGCTTCCTCGGCCAGGCCGCTCAGGACGTCTACCACCTGGACAAGGACGACCTCTACCTGGTCGGCACCTCCGAGGTGGCCCTCGCCGCGTACCACATGGACGAGATCATCGACGCCGACCGCCTCCCGCTGCGCTACGCCGGCTTCTCCCCGTGCTTCCGCCGCGAGGCCGGTTCGCACGGCAAGGACACCCGGGGCATCTTCCGCGTCCACCAGTTCGACAAGGTGGAGATGTTCTCCTACGTCACCCCGGAGGACTCCCAGGCCGAGCACCAGCGCCTGCTGGACTGGGAGAAGCAGTGGCTGACGTCGCTGGAACTGCCGTTCCGCGTCATCGACGTCGCCTCCGCCGACCTCGGTTCCTCGGCCTCGCGCAAGTTCGACTGCGAGGCGTGGATCCCGACCCAGGGCAAGTACCGCGAGCTGACCTCGACCTCGGACTGCACCGAGTTCCAGTCCCGACGGCTGTCGATCCGCGTCCGTGACGGCAAGCAGGTCCGCCCGCTGGCCACGCTCAACGGCACGCTCTGCGCCGTCCCGCGCACGATCGTCGCGATCCTGGAGAACCACCAGCAGGCCGACGGCTCCGTCCGTGTCCCCGAGGTCCTGCGCCCGTACCTGGGCGGCCGCGAGGTCCTGGAGCCGGTCACCAAGTGAGCGAAGCCGCCACTGGGGAAGCGCCCGCAGAGGCCCCCTCCGCGCCCTCGGGCTTCCCGTTCAAGCTGATCGCGACCGACCTCGACGGAACGCTCCTGCGCTCCGACGACTCGGTCTCGCAGCGCACCCGTGTGGCGCTCGCCGCGGCCACCGCGGCGGGCGCCGCCCACATCGTCGTCACCGGCCGGGCCGTCCCCTGGACCCGCCACATCCTCGACGACCTCGGCTACCGCGGCCTGGCCGTCTGCGCCCAGGGCGCGCAGGTGTACGACGCCGGGGAGCACCGTCTCCTCACCGCGGTGACCCTGGACCGGAAGCTCGCCGCGGTGGCGGTCGCCAAGATCGAGGCGGAGGTCGGCCCGCTGTACCTGGCCGCCAGCCGCGCGGGCCTGGACGGCGAACTGCTGGTCGGCTCCGGGTACTCCTTCCGCGGCGTCCTGCCCACCACCCCGCTCACGGACGTGTCCGAGCTCTGGTCGGCACCGCTCAACAAGATCTACATCCAGCACCCGACCCTGACCACCGACGAACTCACCGAGGCCGCCCAGCGGGCAGCCGGCGGTTTCGTCTCGGTGGCCATGGCCGGCGAGGGCATCGTCGAACTCCTCCCCCTCGGCCTCACCAAGGCCACCGGCCTCTCCCTGGCCGCGCGCCGCCTCGGCGCCAAGGCCGCCGACACGATCGCCTTCGGCGACATGCCCAATGACATCCCCCTGCTCACCTGGGCCGCCCACGGCGTCGCCATGGCCAACGCCCACCCCACGCTCAAGACCATCGCCAACGAGGTGACCTCCTCCAACGACGCCGACGGCATCGCCGAGGTCCTGGAACGCCTGCTGAACAGCTGAACAGCCACAGCGACCTTCGGATCGCCCTGGTCGGGGTGGCGGTGGCCTACGGGGCGGTGGCCTACGGGGCGGGCCCGGGACGTACGGCCTTGGCGCGGCGGCCGGGGCCTTGGCGCGGGGGCCGGGGCCTTAGCGCGGGGCCGGGGCCTTAGCGCGGGGCCGGGGCCTTAGCGAGGGGATGGCTGGGCCTTGGGCGTCCGGGGCCTGGAGGTTCGGGTTCGGCCTTGCGGATCGGAACTTCAGGGCCGGGACCGGTGCCTTGCGGTTCGGGACCTTGGGGCCGGGGTCTGTGCCTTGCGGACGCGGGCGAACCCCACGGCAGCCCAGGCCGACCACCAGGCGCCGAGTTGCCGGGCACCCCAACTGCCAGGCGTCCCAGACCGGCCGCGTCGGCCACCCCTCAGCGGGACACCCTCCGACGTGCTCACCCTCCGGCGTGCTCATCCCTGGGTGTCCCGAACAGTGACCAGCGCCCAGCGCTCCTCGGCCGAGCACCAGTACCGAGGGCCTCTCACTCGCACCCCCAGCCCCAGCACTCGGCCAAGTCACAGCGACAGCGACCCGGCGGAGGATGCACGATTCGAACGTGCGCGGGCAAAACCCGACCACGGCTTAGCAAGCCGGTGCCTTACCACTCGGCCAATCCTCCGGGTGGGCGACCCACGCGAAGCGATTCGCGTGCTCGAAGCGGCCGCCCCGGGCAGTTCCCTTGCGACGCGAACTCGACGGAGGGGTAACTACTCCGGAGTCCGCCGCGGACTGCCCTGTCGGGAACTCGACGTACTGCGCCTGATGAACAGCACCGCCGGGCTCCTCTCCCAGAACGTGGTGCCGCCTCTCTCCAGCGGCCTGAACACCAACCACTCTGCCCGGCGCCCGAGTTGTCCGCCACCGAATATCAAGCGCGCCGAGGCCGGCCTTGGAGAACGGTCAGCGACGACGCCACTTGCGGCGACGCGCCTTGCTGAAGAACCACCCGGCAGGCGGTTCGTCCGACCGCCACGGCTGAGGATCGGGGGCCTGCTCCCGCCAGCGCGCCGCGAGCATCCGAGCCCTCGCCGACGGCTCGGCGGACTCGGCGGACCGTATGAAGTCCTCGTCCAGAACGACCTCGTCCCGGACACCTTCGGAGCCGCCTGGGGACACCGCGTCCCGCCCCTCGTCCCCGTCGGGTGTGACCTCTGCCGTCATCCCCGTTCCTCCTGCCTCCCGGCCGCCCCTCCTGGCCCTCTCCTACCGCTACGTACTCCTCGCTCAGTGTGCCTGGACGTCCGTGAAGCCTCCGTCAAGACCGAACGCGGGGGCAGTGTCCCGACGCGGCGGTGCTCCTCGGGCGGTGGTCGTGCGCGCCCCGAGAGGTCCTCCGAGGGGGCGACGTCCCCTCGGAGGGAACTCACGGGCCGCCTCCCCGGAAGGCTCCCTCACTCCTCGCCGGCCAGCTTCAGCGTCCGCAGCTTCTGCCCCGCGTACCAGGTGGCCCCTGCCGTGACGACCGTCAGCAGGACCACCGCCGTGGGCAGCCCGACTTCGGAGGTCACGAGGTCTCCGTTCGTGACCTTGTGGGCCACGGCGAGGGACCACTGCTGGACGCTGAGCGTGCGCGCTCCCTGCACCAGCGACCCGAACAGGGCCTCCCAGACGAGCGCGTAGACGAGCCCGAACACCACCGCGTGCCGTGTCACCGTGCCCAGGAGCAGGAACATCGCCGCGTACGCGATGGAGGCGACCAGCGCCGCCACGGTGTAGGCGACCGCGATCTGCTGCCCGTTGCCGTTCAGGATCAGGCCGGCGATGAACGTCGGTATCGCCGAGAAGGCCATGGTCACGGCGATCGCCACGATCAGCTTCGTGAAGATGATCGTCGAACGCTTCACCGGCTTCGCCAGCAGATACACCACCGAACCGTCATCGATCTCGGGCCCGATGGCGCCCGTCCCGGCGATGACTCCGATGATCGGCACCATGGTGGCGAGCGCGAACCCGCCGAGCAGGTCGGCCGCCACCTGGTCGTCGGCGCCGCTCAGGGCCCGCACCGCCGCGGAGATCACAAGCAGCAGAACCGGCAGCGCACCGAGAATGAGGGCCCGACGGCGGCCGAGCAGGGCCCGGTAGGTGAGCCGGGCGACTGTGGGGTCGTACATCTTCGGCCTCCTACGCCGCGACCAGATACGAGAACACGGACTCGAGGGACTCGTCCGACGGCGAGACCGTGAGCAAGCGGATGCCCCGGTCCCGGGCGATCCTCGGCAACAGAGCGGTGAACCGTCCGAAGTCGACGGCCTGGATACGCAGCGCGCCCTCGGTCACGTCCACTTCGATGCCGGCGGTCGACGGGTCGGCGATCAGCGCGGCGGCCAGTGCCCGGTCGTCGCTGGAACGCACCAGGTAGACGTGCGGCCGGTCGGTCATCAGACGGCGGATGCGCCGGAAGTCGCCGCTCGCCGCGTGCCGCCCGGCGACGATCACCTCGATGTGGGAAGCCAGCTGCTCCACCTCTTCGAGGATGTGCGAGGAGAACAGCACCGACCGGCCCTCGTCGCCCATGCGCCGCAGCAGGTCCATGAGCTGCATGCGCTGGCGCGGGTCCATACCGTTGAACGGCTCGTCCAGCAGAAGCAGGGACGGATCGTGGACCAGCGCGGACGCCATCTTCACGCGCTGCCGCATGCCCTTGGAGTACGTCGAGATCTTGCGGTCCTGCGCGTACTCCATCTCCACCGTGGCGAGGGCCTTTTGGGCTGCCTTCGCCCCGAGGCCCTGCAACTCGGCGTTGGCGACGACGAACTCGCGCCCCGTGAGGAAGTCGTACATCGCCTCCCGCTCCGGGACGATGCCGATGTCCTTGTAGATCTGCTCGTTGCGCCAGACCGGCCGGCCGTCGAGGGTCACCGAGCCGGTGGAGGGAGCGAGGAAACCGCCCATCATGTTGATGAGGGTGGACTTCCCGGCGCCGTTCGGACCGAGGAGGCCGGTGACGCCGGGGCCGATGGTCATCGTGATGTCGTTGACCGCCACCACATTGCCGAACCACCGGGAGACGTGATCGATGTTGAGCGTGGTCACAGCCCGGCCTTTCGGTAGCGGCGCATCAGCAGGCCGTAGGAGCCCGCGATGAGACCGAGGACGACGAGGAGGTAGACGACACCCTGTCCGCCGGACGGCCCGTGCCCACCGGGGAAGGCGGACGTGGCGCCCAGGAAGGCGGTCTGCACGCCGTCTATCAGCGTGATCGGCGAGAAGAGGCCGAGCCACGGGATCGCGCCACCGCTGGACTGCACATCGGCGATGGCCTGGACGACGGACACGGCCCCGTAGGAGATGGTGAAGACCGCGATGACGGCCGCGATACCGAAGCCTCGGCGAGGCGTGAGCGCGGAGATCACCAGACCGATGCCGGCGAAGAGGAGCGACAGGAGCGCCACGGACATCAGTCCTTGTGCGAAGCCCTTGGTCTGGTCCCAGAAGTCCAGCTTGGCCAACAGGGCGCCGACATAGAGCACGACGAGGGGAATGGCGGTGATGATGAAGAGCGCCGACGTCAGCGCGGCGTACTTGGAACGCACGTAGTCCGCGGTCTCGATCGGGCGCGAGAAGTACAACGGCACCGTCTTGAAGCGCAGATCGAGGGAGACGGACTGCGGCGCTTGCGAGGCGACGTACAGCCCGATCACGGCCTGCATGATGATCGCGTAGTCGGTGTACTTGATGGGCAGGTCGTTGGCCTTGGTGGCGACCGCCACCGCCACCATGATCGCCGCCGGCACGCACATCACCGCGAAGAGCATCATCGGCAGCACCTTGGACTTGGCCGAACGGCCGAGGCCGTACGCACCGCGCAGGGACTGCGAGTACAGCGAGCGGCGGGCGTAGGCGCGGCCCAGGCGGGGTCCGTCGTAGCTGCGGTAGCCGATGTTGTGGATTCGGCTCTGTTCGCCCGTACGCGTGGGCTGTGCACCGGCGTGGGCCGGGGCCTCGGCCCGGGTCTGCTCAACCGCCATGGCCGACCGCCTCCTTCCACGCATCCTGCGTGCGCTGGGAAATCGCCTGCTCGTCGCTGTCCTGGAACACCTCGGCGATGTGGTGCCTGCGCTGCTCCATGCGGACCAGGCCGAGGCCCAGATCGGCGACGACGTCACGGATCAGGTCGTAGGTCTCCTCGCCCTGCGCGGTGAGCAGCAGGATGTGCCCGGCGCCGGGGAGGCCGCTGCCGTCGGAGACGGTCACACCGCGCGCGTGGAGCGCCTCGCGCAGCGCGCGGGTGCCGTCGGGGTGCTCGTCGCTGTCCGTGACCTCGATCGCGAGGGTGGCCGTGCTCTGGGTGAAGTCCCGCGTGGAGCTGGACCGCAGGAGCTTTCCGCCGTCGATCACCACGACGTGGTCGCAGGTGCGCTCCAGTTCGCCCAGCAGGTGGGAGGTGACGAGGACCGAGATCCCGAAGTCGGTGTGGATGCGGCGGATGAGGCCGAGCATCTCGTCCCGGCCGACCGGGTCGAGGCCGTTCGTCGGCTCGTCCAGGAAGACGAGCTGCGGGTCGTGGACCAAGGCCTGGGCCAGCTTCACTCGCTGCTTCATGCCCGTGGAGTAGCCGCCCATCGGGCGGTACCGCTCCTCGTAGAGGCCGACATGGCGCAGGGTGTCAGCGGTCCGCTCGCGTGCGGCGGTCGGCGGGAGCCCTGACATGCGGGCCATGTGCACGACGAACTCGGTGGCCGACACATCGGGCGGCAGGCAGTCGTGTTCCGGCATGTACCCGACGCGCTCGCGGATGGCGCCGCCCTTGCTGGCGACGTCCAGCCCGAGCACCTCGGCACGGCCTTCCGTGGCGGGGGACAGACCCAGAAGGATCTTGATCAGCGTGGACTTGCCGGCGCCATTGGCACCGACGAGTCCCGTCACACCGGGTCCGATGTCCACGGAGAGCCGGTCAAGAGCGGTCACCCTCGGGAACCGCTTGCTCAGGCTTTCGGTCGCGATCACAGTCACGATTCAGACACTAGGGCCGGGGGGCCTTCGCGGTCGTCACCCCGCAGAGCTGTCTCGGCGTCCCCCTCGAGTCGTACGGGCCCGTAGGGGGCATCAGCCGTCGGTCCCCCTAGGGGTCACCCTGAGGTCGAACAACCGGCAGGCCGGAGCCGGGCGGACTGGTCGCCGCGACGGGATAACGACCGGCGCCACGATGTAGTGCCCGTGGTCCCGCGGTTTTCCACAGCCTGCCTCCACCCCTATTGACGCAGCCTCCCATCACTGTCACATTCGTCGATGTCACATTGCGAACACGGACCGTAGCCGACGGAGACAGGTGGGGCGGTGACATGACCTCGGTGTCAGAGGAACGCGCGGCGGACCTGCGGGGGTTCCGCGAGGTGCAGACCCTCGCGTACACGTGCGCGGAAGCGGTCGCGGCCCAGCTGCGACCTGGCGTGACGGAGCGCGAGGCGGCGCGCATGCAGCGCCGCTGGCTGAGGGAGCGCGGGGTCCGGGACTGGTTCCATCTCCCCTTCGCCTGGTTCGGTGACCGCACGGCGTTCGTCAATTTCCGCGTACCGCTGCAGTTCTTCCCCACCGACCGCCGTCTCGAGCCGGGCATGCCGTTCATCCTCGACATGGCCCCCGTCTACAAGGGCTACACCGCGGACATCGGCTACTCGGGGTGCCTCGGCCCCAGTCCTCTGCACGACCGACTGATGGCGGACCTCGAAGCGCATCGGGAGCTGATCCTGCGCGAGGTGCGGGAGCGGCGCTCACTGCGGGAGATCTACCAGAACGTGGACCGGCTCATGGTCCGCCAGGGGTACGCCAACCGCCATCGCGCCTATCCCTTCGGTGTCATCGCCCACAAGGTCGACCGGGTCAGGGAACGACGCTGGTCACCCCATGTCTTCGGGTTCGGCACCCAGGCGCTGAAGGGACTGGCGGCGGACGCGTTGCACGGCCACCGTGACGGCTGGTCGCCCTTGTGGTCCCCGTACCGGTTCTCGGACCACCCGCCGCAGCCGGGGCTGTGGGCGGTCGAACCGCACCTCGGCTTCCGCGGCACGGGTGCCAAGTTCGAGGAGATCCTTGTCGTCACCGACTCCAGGGATCCCGAGGAGAGCGCGTTCTGGCTGGACGACGACCTGCCGCACGTACGGCGGTGGGCGGAGGAGAAGTGCCGATGAGCGAGGGGCGAGAGGTGACGGGTTCGATGCGGCTGGAGGGTGCGCGGGAACGCCGGGTGCGCGCGGACGGGGTCGAGCTGTGCGTGGCCGAGCTGGGCGACCCCCAGCAGCCGACGGTGCTGCTCGTGCACGGTTATCCCGACTCCAAGGAGGTCTGGTCCGAGGTGGCCGCTCACCTCGCCGATCGCTTCCACGTGGTGCTGTACGACGTGCGCGGCCACGGCGGGTCGACGGCGCCACGGCCGTTGCGCGGAGGCTTCACCCTGGAGAAGCTGACGGACGACTTCCTCGCGGTCGCGGACGCCGTCAGCCCCGACCGGCCCGTTCATCTGGTGGGACACGACTGGGGCTCGGTTCAGGGCTGGGAGTTCGTGACGGTCGAGCGGACAGAGGGCCGCATCGCGTCCTTCACCTCGATGTCGGGGCCGTCGCTCGATCACCTCGGTCACTGGATCAAGCGGCGTGCGAAGCTCCCGACGCCGCGTCGGCTCGGCCAACTCCTCAACCAGGGCGTTAGGTCCTGGTACATCTACGCGCTGCACACACCCAAGCTCCCCGAGTTCGCCTGGCGCGGCCCTCTCGGCAAGCGGTGGCCCGGCATGGTCCAGCGAGCCGAGAAGCTGTCCCCGAGCGGGGGTTACCCGGCCAGGTCGCTGCCCGAGGACGCCGCACACGGCGTGTGGCTGTACCGGGACAACGTTCGCCCCCGTCTGGCCAGGCCCCGGGACGACGCGTACGCACACGCGCCCGTGCAACTCATCATTCCTCTCGGGGACGCCTTCCTGTCCGAGCGGCTCTACGACGACCTGGAGCAGTGGGCTCCGCGGCTGACCCGCCGCACCCTCCCCGCCAAGCACTGGATCCCGCGCACCCGACCTGACCAACTGGCCTCCTGGATCACTGAGTTCGTCACGGCCACCGACAGCGGGCGGCCCGCGCCCACAGCCACCGGGAAGTACGCCGACCGGTTCGGCGGGCAGCTGGTGCTGGTCACCGGCGCAGCCGGTGGGATCGGCCGGGCAACCGCCTTCGCGTTCGCCGAAGCCGGTGCGCGCGTCATCGCCGTCGACCGCGACGCGGATGGCGCGGCCCGCACCGCGGAGCTCTCCCGGTTGATCGGCGCCCCCGAGGCATGGGCCGAGACGGTCGACGTCTCGGACGAGCAGGCCATGGAGAAGCTCTCCGAGAAGGTCGCCACCGAGTACGGGGTGGTGGACGTGCTCGTGAACAACGCCGGGATCGGACTCTCCGGCTCCTTCCTCGACACCACCCCCGAGGACTGGCGGAAGGTTCTCGACGTCAACCTGTGGGGCGTGATCCACGGCTGTCGCCTGTTCGGCAGGCAGATGGCCGAGCGCGGGCAGGGCGGCCACATCGTCAACACCGCTTCGGCCGCGGCGTATCTGCCCTCGCGGACGCTGCCCGCGTACAGCACCTCCAAGGCGGCCGTGCTGATGCTCAGCGAATGCCTCCGCGCGGAGCTGGCCGGAAAGGGAATCGGGGTCTCGGCGATCTGCCCCGGCCTCATCAACACCAACATCACCTCCACCGCCCGCTTCGCGGGTGTCGACGCCGAGGAGGAGAAGCGCCGGCAGCAGAACGCCGCCCGGCTGTACGGTCTGCGGAACTACCCCCCGGAGAAGGTCGCGGATGCCGTCCTGCGGGCGGTGGTGCGCAACCAGGCCGTCGTCCCCGTCACCCCGGAGGCCCGCGGCGGCCGCCTCATGTCGCGCTTCGCACCCAAGGCGCTGCGCGCGCTCGCCCGACTGGAGCCACGGCTGTGAGCCCGCGCGAGGGGCGCCCGAAGGACGGGACCGGGCGGTGCCTGATCGCACCGCGCAAGGTCTCCTTCGACTGGGAGAACACCCCGCTGCACTGGATTCCTGACGAGCCGACCGCCACGCACGTGATCAATGTGCTGCATCTGCTGCTGCCGACGGGGGAGCGGTGGTTCGTGAAGGTCTTCAAGGAGGGCCTTCCACTAATCACGGACCGCGAACTCCTGCAGGACGTCAAGGGATTCATGGGTCAGGAAGCCACGCACAGCGTGCAGCACGCGTATGTGCTGAACCATCTCGCGGCCCAGCGGCTCGACACCGCGGACTTCACCAAGTACGTCGACTTCCTCTTCGAGAAGCTGCTCGGCGAGCGACCTCCCCTCGGGGCACCAATCCCGCCCCGGGAGTGGCTGCGCTTCCGGTTGTCGCTGATAGCGGCGATCGAGCAGTTCACGGCGGTGCTGGGTGACTGGGTGCTGGCCGCGGAGGGGCTCGACCGGGCCGGAGCCGACGAGATCATGCTCGATCTGCTGCGCTGGCACGGCGCGGAGGAGGTCGAACACCGTGCGGTGGCCTTCGACATGTACCAGCACTGCGGCGGCCCGGGCCCTTCCCGCTACGCCCGCCGGGTCGTCGGCATGGCGGTCACGGCGCCGATGATGCTCTACATGTGGGTGTGGGGCACCGCGTATCTGATCCGGCACGACCCGCAGCTCGCCGGACGGCTGCGCTACTCCCTCGCCGCGCACAACAGGGCGGTGCGCAAGGGGCTGCTGCCCACCTGGAAGGAGCTCGGCGCTGCCGTCCCCCGCTATCTGCGGCGTTCCTACCACCCCTCGCAGGAGGGTTCGTTGGGCAGGGCCGCCGAGTACCTGGCGCGCTCGCCGGCGGCACGCACAGCCACGGCCGCGATCATCCGAGCCGGGACATAGACGGTCTGAACGCCCGGCCGTCGGCGCAAGGAGAAGAAGGGAGGAGAGGCAGAGGAGGCATGAGAACCATGAACGACGAACCGGCCGAGACAACCGGCGCGCCCACGAATGCCGAGCACACGGCCGACACGCCTATGGCTGTCACGCCCAGGGCTGGCGCGCACACCCCCGCCCCGGCCGCCGGCCGGGCCACCACGCGGAGCGATCCCAGCCCATCCGTGCCCGCCTCCGCCAGCAACTCCGCCCCCACCTCCACTTACCGCATCGAGGATCTCGCGCACCGCAGCGGCACCACCGTCCGTACGATCCGCGCCTACCAGGACAAGGGGCTGCTCCCCCGCCCCGAGCGGCGCGGCCGGGCGAACGTCTACTCGGACGCCCATCTCCACCGGCTGCACCAGATCGCCGATCTCCTCGACCGGGGCTACACCTTGGCCTCCATCAGGGAACTCCTCGAAGCCTGGGACACCGGCCGCGGCCTCGGAGGGGTGCTTGGCCTTGTCGCCGAGGTGGACGGACCGTGGACCGACGAGAAGGCTGTCCGGATCACCAGGTCCGAGTTGGTGGAGCGGTTCGGCGGGACCCCGGACGAGGCCGCGGTGACGGACGCCGTCGAGCTGGGCGTACTGGAGCCGGTGCCCGGCGAAGAGGACCTGTTTCTCGTCCCAAGCCCTCAAGAGCTGGCCGCAGCGGCCGAGTTGCACTCCGCTGGGGTACCGCTGTCGGCGATCACAAGCCATCTGAGGGAGTTGAGGGGACAGATCGAGCACATCGCCGCCCGTTTCCTGGACTTCACCACCGAGCACGTGTTCGCTCGCTACCTCGGGGGCCACCAGCCGCCGAGCGAGGCGGAAACGGCCGCAGCGGCGGCTCTCGTACGTCGCCTCCGGCCGCTTGCCCAGCAGTCGGTGGACGCGGAACTCGCTCGTGCGATGCGTTCGTTGGCCACCCGCCACCTCCGGGAGCACCTCGGTGCGGACGCGCCCCTCCAGCGGACGAGCGAGTCGTTCCCCGTACAGGTTCCGGCCTCCACAATGCAGGCTGTGGAGAGGCTCGTCGGCCCCGAGCACGTCCAGGCGTTCATCACGGCGGCGACCGAACGAGAAGTGCAGACACGCACCTTGGACTCTTTGTCGGCAAATGGCAGAACGGACACAGAACTTGATCAATTGCCCTGAATAGACAAGGCGGTTGTCCACAGAATCTTCAATTCCGCTGTGGATAAGTCCACTTGGCTGTGGATCAAACATCCGGATCAAAATCACGTGCGTGACGCGTGTCTCGGGGGCACGCTGGCGGGATGGACGAAAGACGCACCGTGAAGGTGTCGAAGTACCTCTCCAAGCACCTGCGACACCAGCCCGAGCGCATCGGACTCACCCTGGACGAGGCCGGCTGGGTCGAGATCGACACACTCATCGAGGCGGCCGCCGCCCACGGCTTCCGCTTCACCAGGGCGGAACTCGACCATGTGGTCGAGGCCAACGACAAGCGGCGCTTCGCCGTCGAGGGCGACCGTATCCGCGCCAACCAGGGCCACACCGTCGAGGTGGACCTCGATCTGCCTACGGCCACCCCGCCGCCGTACCTCTACCACGGGACGGTCGCCGCCTACCTGCCCGCGATCCGCGCGGAGGGCCTGCGGCCCATGAACCGGCACGACGTACACCTGTCGCCCGACCGTGAGACGGCCACCCGTGTCGGCGCCCGACGGGGCCGCCCGGTCGTGCTCTCCGTCGACGCCGCAGCGATGCACCACGACGGCCATGTGTTCCGGGTCAGCGCCAACGGCGTGTGGCTGACCGAGGCCGTTCCGCCTCAGTACCTGCGGTTCCCCGAGGCCCACTGAGCAGGCCCGGGCTCGACGCCCGACGCGGGCCGCCCCCGCCGCACAGGCACGGGCCCCGCGAAACCGACGTGACGGCCCCAGCCACCCGGGCCGGACGCGACCGCCTCCGGCCTGGTCGCACCATCCCGCCACTGCGGTCGGCCCACCCCGCCACTGCGCTTACGCTCGATGCATGAGTCTGCGTCTGAGCACCGTGATCCTGCCCTACCTCCGCTGGCACGAGGGCGGTCGTGCCACCTGGCAGCGGGCCGAGCAGCTCGGGTTCCACACCGCGTACACCTACGACCACCTGTCGTGGCGGACCTTCCGGGACGGGCCGTGGTACGGCGCCGTCCCCACCCTGACCGCCGCGGCCGCGGCCACGGACCGGCTGCGTCTCGGCACCCTCGTGACCTCGCCGAACTTCCGCCACCCGGTGACCCTCGCCAAGGAGCTGATCTCCCTCGACGACATCTCCGGCGGCCGGATCACCCTCGGCGTCGGTGCGGGCGGCACCGGCTTCGACGCCACCGTGCTGGGCCAGGAGCCGTGGACACCGCGAGAGCGGGCCGACCGCTTCGCCGAGTTCGTACCGCTGCTCGACCGGCTGCTGACGGAGGACTCCGTCTCCTACGAGGGCGACTACTACTCGGCCCACGAGGCGCGCAACATCCCCGGCTGCGTCCAGCGCCCCAGGCTGCCGTTCGCGGTGGCCGCCACCGGCCCGCGCGGCATGAAGCTGGCGGCCCGCCACGGGCAGGCGTGGGTGACCACCGGCGACCCCAAGCTGTTCGAGACGGGCACCCCGGAACAGTCTGTGCAGGCCATGCGCGGCCAGATCGAGAAGCTGGCCGACACGGCCGCCCAGATCGGGCGCGACGCGGCCGGGATCGACAAGATCCTCCTCACCGGCTTCACCCCGGACCGCGGCCGTCCGCTGGAGTCGCTCGACGCGTTCGTGGACTTCGCCGGCCGCCATGCCGAACTGGGCTTCACCGACATCGTGATCCACTGGCCGATCCCGGACTCGGACTTCGCCGCGGACGAGAAGGTTTTCGAGCGCATCGCCATGGAGGCCCTCACCCAGCTGTCCTGAGGCTGCCGGTCTGCCGCCGCGGCCGGTCAGGTCGCGGCAGCAGCCGACGGGGCCGGCCCCGCATCGGCGCAGGTCGAGACACGTGCACAGGGCAGTCATCACTCACCTGTGCGGGCGCCCGCACGGCCGTGCGCGCATATGCGCGACAATGGGGTCCGTGACCTCAGCGACGAGACAGCCCGAGACCCCGGCCCCGACCGTCCCGCCGCGGCTGATAGCCACGGACCTCGACGGCACCCTGCTCCGAGACGACAAGTCCGTCTCCCCCCGTACGGTCGCCGCGCTGGCGGCCGCCGAGCAGGCCGGCATCGAGGTCTTCTTCGTCACGGGGCGCCCGGCCCGCTGGATGGACGTCGTGAGTGAGCACGTCCATGGCCACGGCCTCGCGATCTGCGGCAATGGAGCGGCCGTGGTCGACCTGCACGGCGGCCCCGGCGCCCACCGCTTCGTCAAGGTCCGCGAACTGGCGCGGGAGAACGCGCTCGACGCCGTACGCCTGCTGCGGGATGCCGCGCCGGGTACGGTCTACGCCGTCGAGCAGACGTACGGCTTCAACCAGGAGCCCGAGTACCCGAAGCTCCACATGGAGATCCCCGACATCCTCGCGCCGGCCGAGAAGCTGCTGGCCCCGGGCGGTGTCGCCGACCACGAGCCGGTGCTGAAGATCCTCGCGTACCACCCCTCGCTCGACCCCGACGACTTCCTCGCCACCGCCCGCGTCGCGGTCGGCGACCGCGCCACCATCACCCGGTCCAGCCCCAGCGCCCTGCTGGAGATCAGCGGCCCGGGCGTCTCCAAGGCCAGCACCCTCGCCCTGTGCTGCGCCGAGCGCGGTATCTCGCACGAGGAGGTCGTCGCCTTCGGTGACATGCCGAACGATGTGGAAATGCTCACCTGGGCCGGGCAGTCGTACGCCATGGGCAACGCGCACCCCGACGTCGTCGCGGCCGCCTCCGGCCAGACCGTCGCCAACAACGAGGACGGCGTCGCGGTCGTCATCGAGCGCCTGCTGGCAGAACGGCCGTAACCACGGACGAGCGGCGCCCGTTCCGACCACCGGGGTCCGCAGCGCGGCCGCCCGTCCGCTACAGCCTCACCCCGTGCTTCAGCAGCCACGGCACGGGGTCCACGCCCGACCCCAGCTCCGGTGTGACCCGTACCTCGAAGTGCAGATGCGGCCCGGTCGAGTTCCCGGTGGTGCCCGACTGGCCGATCCACTGACCGGGCACCACCCGCTGGCCCTGGTCGACGGTGACGGCGGCGAGGTGCGCGTACTGGGTGTAGTAGCCGTTCGCGTGCCGGAGCACGACCTCGATGCCGAAGGCACCGCCGCACGACACCTTCACCACGCGCC
Source organism: Streptomyces sp. NPDC030183 (assembly GCF_055573455.1). Taxonomy (NCBI): domain Bacteria; kingdom Bacillati; phylum Actinomycetota; class Actinomycetes; order Kitasatosporales; family Streptomycetaceae; genus Streptomyces; species Streptomyces sp. NPDC030183. Next base: position 109,772 of record NZ_JBVIBK010000006.1, on the reverse strand, counting down.
CTGCCCCCACCGCCCGTACCGGCGTGCCGATGGGTACCGCGAAGTCCTGTCCGGTGTGCCGGCTGGCCCAGTGCTCACCGCCGCTGCCGTAGCCCGCCGAGAGCTCGTACGACTCCACGGGCGCGACCCACGGCCGTGTACGGCCCAGGCTCGGCTGGTCCAGGCGGACGGCGCCCCGGCAGGAGCCGGCCGCGACGGCGGCGTCGGCCTGCCCCTGGAGCGTCCACTGGGCCTGTTCCAGTTTCCGCTGGATGTTCTGCTTGATCTCGCCGAGTTCGGTGTTCCGCTCCTTCAGCCGCTGCCACGCTGTCGCGGCCCTCGTCTCCCCCGCCGCGTACCGCGCCTCCGCACGCCGGCTCCTCGTCACCGCCTTGTCGAGCGCCAGATCGGCCTGCCGTCCGGCTCGCTGCCCTCGCACGAGTTCGTCGGGGTTGTCCGCGAGGAGCATCTGCGCGGTGTAGGGCATCCCGCCGCCCTCGCGGTACTGGGCCCGGGCGATCCGGCCGAGGTCGGCGTTGAGCCCGGCGAGCCGGCGGCGCTCCCGTGCGAGGGACTTCTCCAGCCGCCGTGCCCGCGCCTGCTGCCGCTCGGCCGCCCTCCGACCGGCCTCGTACTGCTGCGTCGCCACGGCCGCCTCCTCGAACAGCCGCGCCACTTGCGCACTGACCCCGGCGTCGCCGGGAGCGAAGACTCCACCTCCGTGGCCGCCGGCCTGACTGCCGCTCTCGGCGACCGTCGGCCGAGCCGCGAGAACCGCGGCGACGCACAGCAGCACGGCGACGAGCACCCGATGTCGGCGAAGTGAACGCATGCCGCGATCGTGGCCCGCGCCGACGGCCGCGGTCATGTCCGGGACGTCCGGCCGGGGGACACGCTGCCCTGGATGGACCAAGACGGCTGCTCCGAACAGGGTCCCGGCACCGCTCCGTTCGGCGAGGATCCTTGCCTAGTCCCCATGACGGGACGGGACCTGACGCGACACCAGGCGGACGCCGCGTGCGACCAGGGGGAGAACGGGGAGGGCGCGCGCCCTGGCCAGCGGTTCAGGCTCCGATCAGTGGCTCAGGCCCGGACCAGCAGTTCCCCCGCCGCTTCCCGCTCGACCAGCGCCCGCAAGGGCCCTTCCACGGTGGCCAGTTCGGTGTACGTCCCGCGCTGTACGACGCGTCCCTCCGCCAGGACGACGACCTCGTCCACGGCCTCCAGCCCGGCCAGCCGGTGGGTGATCAGCAGGGTCGTCCGGCCCTCGGTCGCGGCCAGCAGATCGGCGGTGAGCGCGTCGGCCGTCGGTAGATCGAGGTGCTCCGCGGGCTCGTCCAGGACGAGGACCGGGAAGTCGGCCAGCAACGCACGGGCCAGGGCGAGCCGCTGACGCTGGCCACCGGACAACCGCGCCCCGTGCTCACCGATCAACGTGTCCAGTCCGTCGGGCAGCCCGTCGACCCAGTCGAGCAACCGCGCCCGCGCCAGCGCGTCCCTCAACTCCTCCTCACCCGCGTCCTTGCGGGCCAGCAGCAGGTTCTCCCGCACGGAGCTGTCGAAGAGGTGCGCGTCCTGCGCGCACAGCCCCACGAGCCGCCGTACGTCGTCCCCGTCGAGCGCGTAGGCGTCCGCACCGCCCAGCGTGTACGTCCCCTCAGACGCGTCGAGGAACCGCAGCAGCACCTGAGCGAGCGTCGTCTTGCCCGCCCCCGAGACACCCACGACGGCCACCCTCCGCCCCTGTTCGAGGGTGAGGTCCAGCCCGGCGAGCGCATCCCGCTCCTGCCCCGGGTATCGGGCGCCGAGCCCTTCGAGTCGCAGCGGGAACGGCGACACCGGCGGCTTCGCGGGCCGCTCCGGTTCACGGACGGCGTCGGGGGCGTCCAGGATCTCGTACACACGCTCCGCGCTCCTGCGCACCCGCTGGCGGAACTGGGCCGCCGACGGCATCCCGAGCACCGCCTCGAACGCGGCGAGCGGGGTGAGCACGACGACGGCCATGGCCACACCGCTCAGCCGTCCGTCGACGACCGCCTGGGCTCCCAGCAGCGCGGCGGCGGTGACGGTGAGCCCCGAGACGAGCGCCGTCAGTCCGTCCCCGATCGCGGTGGCGGTGGCGGCGCGTGAGGCGATCCGGGTGAGCACGCCGTCGGCCCGCCTGGCCTCGGCGGTACGCGCGGGCAGGGCACCGGCGACCGCGAGTTCGGCGGTGCCGCTCAGCAGGTCCGCCACGCGGGTGGCCAGCACGCCACGAGCGGGCGCCAGCCGCTGCTCGGCCCGCCGGGCCACTGCTCCGGTCACCAGGGGCACCCCGGCACCTGCCGCGAGCAGCCCGACGGCGAGGGCCGCTCCGGCCTCGGGCAGCAGCCAGGCGGTGAACCCGACCGAGGCGGCGGACACCGCGACGGCAGTCCCGGCCGGCAGCAACCAGCGCACCCAGTAGTCCTGCAAGGCGTCCACATCGGCGACGAGCCGCGACAGCAGGTCACCCCGTCGTGTCGTGCGCAGCCCGGCGGGCGCGAGCCGCTCCAGTCGCCGGTAGACGGCCACCCTCGTGTCGGCCAGCATCCGCAGCACGGTGTCGTGCGACACCAGCCGCTCCGCGTACCGGAACACGGCCCGTCCGATGCCGAACGCCCGCGTGGCCGTCACCGCGACCATCAGATACAGCACCGGAGGCTGCTGCGAGGCCCGCGAGATCAGCCACCCGGATGTCGCCATCAGGCCCACGGCGCTGCCCAGGGCGAGGCTGCCGAGCAGCAGGGCGAGAGCGAGGCGGCCCCGACGCGGTCCGGCCATACGGCGGACACGGGCCAGCACGCCGCCCTGTCGCTCGAGCTGGGGAGCCACTTCAGGCCCCGCAGGCACGGATGCGGTCCGGTCGGACCGGCGGGGCACCGTGACGTCCGCGTGTTCGGCGGCCGGTGCCGAGGCGGACACCGTGGCCTCCGCCAGCCGGACCACCCGATCCGCGACCTGGAGCAGCGCCGGTCGGTGCACCACCAGGAGGACAGTGCGGCCCACGGCCAGTCGCCGCACCGCTTCCACGACCTCGCCCTCGGTCTCCCCGTCCAGGGAGGCCGTGGGTTCGTCGAGGAGCAGCACGGGCCGATCGGCGAGGAAGGCACGGGCGAGCGCCAGCCGTTGCCGCTGACCGGCAGAAAGACCGGCGCCGTCCTCGCCGAGCATGGTGTCGGTCCCGGCGGGCAGCGCGTCCACGAACTCCAGCGCTCCCGCGTCGGACAGCGCCCGACGCACCGCCGTGTCGTCCGCGTCCGGGCGGGCCAGACGTACGTTCTCGGCGATCGAACCGGCGTACAGGTGGGGGCGCTGGGGCACCCAGGCCACACGCGAACGCCACTGCTTGAGGTCGAGCGAGGCGAGATCGGCTCCCCCGACCGACACGGTGCCGATCGTGCTCCTGGTGAATCCCAGCAGGACGTTCAGGAGCGTGGACTTGCCCACACCGCTCGGCCCGACGAGGGCCACCGTCTCGCCGGGCGCGACCGTGAAGGACACATCGGAGACGGCGTCGTACGACCGCCCGGGATAGCGGACGGTCACCCCGTCGAAGCGGATCTCACCGGAGGGCGGAACCGCAGTGCCGGAGTCCGGGACCGGTGTCTCCAGGACCTCGAAGATCTCCTCGGCCGCCGCGAGCCCTTCGGCGGCCGCGTGGAACTGAGCTCCCACCTGGCGGAGCGGCAGATATGCCTCGGGCGCCAGGATGAGGATGACGAGGCCGATGTACAGATCCATCTCGCCGTGAACCAGCCGCATACCGATGGTGACCGCGACCAACGCCACCGAGATCGTCGCGAGCAGTTCCAGAGCGAAGGACGACAGGAACGCGATCCGCAGGGTCCGCATCGTCGCCTGCCGGTACTCGCCGGTGATCCTTTTGATCGACTCGGCCTGCGCCTTGGCCCGACCGAACACCTTGAGTGTCGGCAGTCCGGCGACGACGTCGAGGAAGTGCGCCGAGAGTCGGGAGAGCAGGCGCCACTGGCGATCCATCTGGGACCGCGTGGCCCAGCCGATGAGCACCATGAAGATCGGGATCAGGGGCAGCGTGCCGACGATGATGGCCGCTGACACCCAGTCCTCGGTGACGATCCGCGCGAGCACCGCGACGGGCACGACCACCGCCAGGCCCAACTGGGGCAGGTAGCGCGCGAAGTAGTCGTCGAGCGCATCGACGCCGCGAGTAGCGAGGGCGACCAGTGAGCCCGTGCGCTGGCCACTGAGCCAGCCGGGTCCGAGCGCCACGGCTCGGTCCAGAAGCCTGCCTCGGAGCTCGGACTTCACGGCCGCACTCGCGCGGTGGGCGGCCAACTCGGTGAGCCATGAGATGACGGCCCGTCCCACCGCAACGGCCATCAACAGCAGCAGGGGAGTGCTGAGTTCATCGACGGTCATTCCGTGCTGGAAGGCACCGACGACCACTTCGGCGATGAGCATCGCCTGCGCAATGACGAGCGCGGCCCCGGCGGCGCCCAGGACGATGACCGCCGCCAGGAAGAGGCGGGTCGCGCGGGCATACCGCAACAGTCGTGGGTCGATCGGTTTCACGTGAAACACCCTCTTCTCAGCGGGCATGTTTCACGTGAAACATGCCCCTTCGACCGGAGGAGGTGTGTTTCACGTGAAACATCGCGAAACCCACCTCCCGGCCCAGGTTCAGTGCGCCGGCTCCGCGATGTGCTGCGTACCGATCCGCTTGCGGAACACCCAGTACGTCCACCCCTGGTAGAGCATGACGATCGGGGTGGCGATCACCGCGCACCACGTCATGATCTTCAAGGTGTACGGGCTCGACGAGGCGTTGGTGACCGTCAGGCTCCAGTCCTCGTTCAGCGAGGACGGCATGACGTTCGGAAAGAGCGTCAGGAAGAGCATGGCGACGGCCGCCACGATGGTGAGCCCGGACAGAGCGAACGCCCAGCCCTCACGGCCCGCCCGGACGGCGGCCAGCGCCGCCACCAGCGCACCGACCGCCACGGCGACCGCGACAAGCGAGGTTCCATCGCCCTTCTCGGCCTGCGTCCAGAGGAGGAACAGCAGCGCCAGCACCGCCGTCACGGCACCGACGCGCAGCGCCAGCTTCCGGGCCCGCTCCCGGATGTCCCCGACGGTCTTGAGCCCGACGAACACCGTCCCGTGGAAGGTGAACAGTGTCAGCGTGACCAGACCACCCAGCAGGGCGTACGGGTTCAGCAGGTCGAGGACACCGCCCACGTACTCGAAGTCCCGGTCGATCTTGACTCCGCGCACGATGTTGGCGAAGGCCACACCCCACAGGAAGGCGGGGAGCAGCGAGGTCCAGAAGATCGCCGTCTCCCAGTTGCGCTGCCACGTCTCCTCAGGGCGCTTGGCCCGGTACTCGAAGGCGACACCGCGGACGATCAGGCACACCAGGATGAGCAGCAGCGGCAGGTAGAACCCGGAGAAGAGGGTGGCGTACCACTCGGGGAAGGCGGCGAAGGTCGCGCCGCCCGCTGAGAGCAGCCACACCTCGTTGCCGTCCCAGACGGGCCCGATGGTGTTGATGAGGACCCGCTTCTCCGGCCGGTTCCGCGCAAGGAGCCGGGTGAGGACACCGACTCCGAAGTCGAAGCCCTCCAGGAAGAAGTAGCCGATCCACAGGACGGCGATGGCGACGAACCAGACGTCGTGAAGTTCCATGACTGTGCAGCTCCCTCGGCCTAGTACGAGAAGGCCATCGGCTTGTCGGCGTCACGGGAGTCGCCGCCGATCTTCGTGGGCGGGTTGAGGTCGGCCTCCGTCAGCTCGGGCGGCCCGGCCTTGACGTACTTCGCGAGCAGCTTGACCTCGACGACGGCGAGGATCGCGTACAGCGTGGTGAAGACGATCATCGACGTGAGGACCTCGCCCTGCGAGACACCGGGGGAGACCGCGTCACGGGTCCGCAGCACGCCGTAGACGACCCACGGCTGGCGGCCCATCTCGGTGAAGATCCAGCCCCAGGAGTTGGCGATCAGAGGGAAGCCAAGGGTGAGAATGGCGATCCGCCAGTACCACTTGGTGAGCGTCGGGCCGAGGGCCTTGCCCGGCAGGAGCGAGAGGCGCGGTACCTCGTCGTCGCCGACCCTGAGGTGCTGCGGCAGCATGAACTTCTTGCGGGTCAGCCAGAGCCCGACGACGCCGAGGGCGAACGACGCCATCCCGAAGCCGATCATCCACCGGAAGCCCCAGTAGGCGACGGGGATGTTGGGCCGGTAGTCACCGGGCCCGTACTTCTCCTGCTCGGCCTTGTTGACGTCGTTGATGCCGGGGACGTACGAGCTGAAGTCGTCCTTGGCCAGGAAGGAGAGCAGGCCCGGGACCTCGATGGCGACCTTGTTGTGGCCCTCGTCGACGTCACCGACGGCGAAGACCGAGAAGGGCGCCGGCGCCTCCCCGTCCCAGAGGGCCTCGGCCGCGGCCATCTTCATGGGCTGCTGCGCGTACATGACCTTGCCCAGGAGGTCGCCGCTGATCGCGGTGAGCATGCCGCCGACGATCACGGTCACCAGGCCGAGCCGCAGCGAGGTCTTCATCACGGGGATGTGCTTCTTGCGGGCCAGGTGGAAGGCGGCGATGCCGACCATGAAGGCGCCACCCGTGAGGAAGGCCGCCGAGAGGGTGTGGAAGACCTGGGTGAGCGCGGTGTTCTGCGTCAGTACCAGCCAGAAGTCAGTCAGCTCGGCCCGGCCCTTGGCCTCGTTGATGCGGTAGCCGACGGGGTGCTGCATCCACGAGTTGGCCGCGAGGATGAAATACGCCGACAGGATCGTGCCTATGGAGACCATCCATATACAGGCCAGATGGATCTTCTGGGGCAGCTTGTCCCAGCCGAAGATCCACAGCCCGATGAAGGTGGACTCGAAGAAGAAGGCGATCAGCGCCTCGAAGGCGAGGGGGGCACCGAAGACATCGCCGACGAAGCGCGAGTAGTCGGACCAGTTCATGCCGAACTGGAACTCCTGCACGATGCCGGTGACGACCCCCATCGCGATATTGATCAGGAAGAGCTTGCCCCAGAACTTGGTGGCCTTGAGGTACTTCTCCTTCCCCGAGCGCACCCAGGCGGTCTGCAGGCCGGCCGTGAGGGCGGCGAGCGAGATCGTGAGCGGGACGAAGAGGAAGTGGTAGACGGTCGTGATGCCGAACTGCCATCGCGCCAGAGTCTCCGGCGCCAGAGCGAGGTCCACGTCTTCTCCTTACATGCCGTGGCACTGCGGCAGTCTGCCCCGCCTGTTCCGTACATCACGGGGCAACCGGGACGCGCTTGTGAAAGCGTTCACATTCACAAGCAATTATGCCGCATACCCGTTCGGGCCTGGAGAGGTGGGGGGTCCCTAATCCCGGGGCCGAAGGTCCCTCGAAGCAAAACCGCACGTCAGGCCCATGAGAGAAGGCGAAAGGGCCCGAGGCGGAACCCCGGGCCCTGATCCCTTGACAGCCGCCGAAGGCTAGAGCTCCTTGCGGAACTCCTCCGTCACCTTCAGGAAGATGTCGTTCGCCTCGTCCTCGCCGATGGTCACCCGGACGCCCTCGCCCGGGAAGGGCCGCACGACGACACCGGCCCGCTCACATGCGGCGGCGAAGTCGACCGTCCGCTCCCCCAGCCGCAGCCACACGAAGTTCGCCTGGGTGTCGGGCACCGTCCAGCCCTGGCCACGCAGCGACTCCACGACCCGGTTCCGCTCGCAGACCAGCGTGCCCACCCGTCCGAGAAGCTCGTCCTCGGCACGCAGCGACGCGACCGCCGCGTCCTGGGCGAGCTGGCTCACCCCGAAGGGCACGGCCGTCTTGCGCAGAGCGGCCGCCACCGGCTCGTGAGCGATCGCGAAGCCCACCCGGAGCCCCGCCAGCCCGTACGCCTTGGAGAAGGTCCGCAGCACACAGACGTTTGACCGCTCGCGGTAGAACTCGACGCCGTCCGGCACCTCGACATCCCGCACGAACTCGCGGTACGCCTCATCCAGCACCACCAGCACATCGCTGGGCACCCGGTCGAGGAAGCGCTCCAGCTCGGCCCGGCGGACGGCCGTCCCCGTCGGGTTGTTGGGGTTGCAGACGAAAATCAGCCGGGTCCGGTCGGTGATCGCCTCCGCCATCGCGTCCAGATCGTGCACGTCGCCCGCCGTCAGCGGGACCTGCACGGACGTCGCCCCGCTGATCTGCGTGATGATCGGGTACGCCTCGAACGACCGCCAGGCGTAGATCACCTCGTCGCCGGGCCCCGCGGTCGCCTGGATCAGCTGCTGGGCGACACCGACCGAGCCGGTGCCCGTGGCCAGGTGCGTGAGCGGCACGCCGAAGCGGTCGGACAACTCGTTCATCAGCCCGGTGCACGCCATGTCCGGGTACCGGTTGAACGACGAGGCCGCCCCGGCCACGCTCTCCAGCACGCCCGGCAGCGGCGGATAGGGGTTCTCGTTGGAGGACAGCTTGTACGCCACCGGACCGCCCGCCGCGGCCGGCTTGCCGGGCTTGTAGGTGGGGATACCCTCCAGCTCGGCTCGCAGCTTGGGGCTCGTCTCGCTCACCGCAGTCCTCCTCGTCGACGTAATGCTTCTCACCTTATGAGGATTCGGCGCGCCTGCGAATGGGCTGTGGGCAACCAGCTGCCTTCACTGTCGTACCGACACCATCACGGGCATCACCACACGAAGGGGAGGTATCGGGGGGCGCGCTCCTCATAAACGCACGCGCCGGTGGCTCGCGCCGTAGCGCGCATCACCCGTGCAGGTGAGTTGAGACCTCTTCGAAACATGAGCTACTTGGCAGGCTCATGCGCGCCGACAAGTAGCGTCCTGATATCGGATCGTTCAACTCCCTTGCATTGCAAGGCAATTGACTATGATTGACCTTGCAGAAACGTACCTGTCAACGGGTGCATATGCGTCCGCACTACCCCACCGCATGAGCCCTACTATCGGCTCGCCATGACAGCAGCAGGGAAGCACCAGGTGAGCCGGGCGGAAACTCCCCGCCGAGGCAGCCGGTCGGGCCGGGCGGGCATCCGAGACGTGGCCGCCGCCGCCGGGGTCTCCATCACGACCGTTTCCGACGCCCTCAACGGCAAGGGCCGGCTCCCGGACGCCACCCGACGCCATGTACGCGAGGTCGCCGACCGACTTGGCTACCGCCCCTCGGCGGCGGCCCGAACCCTGAGAACGGGCAAGTCCGGCCTCATCGGCCTGACCGTGACCACGTACGGGGATGAACCTTTCACCTTCACCGAGTTCGCGTACTTCGCGGAGATGGCGCGAGCGGCCACCTCGGCCGCGCTCGCCCGGGGCTACGCCCTGGTCATCCTCCCCGCGACCTCGCGGCACGACGTGTGGTCCAACGTGGCCCTGGACGGCACCGTCGTCATCGACCCGTCCGACCAGGACCCGGTGGTCAGCGAACTGGTCCGCCAGGGATTACCGGTGGTGTCGGACGGCCGCCCGGCCGGAGCACTGCCGGTCACCGCGTGGGTCGACAACGACCACGAGGCCGCGGTCCTCGGCATCCTCGACCATCTCGCCGACGCCGGCGCCCGCCGGATCGGCCTCCTCACGGGCACGACGACGGACACGTACACCCATCTGTCGACCACCGCATATCTGCGCTGGTGCGAGCGTGTGGGCCAGGATCCGGTGTACGAGGCGTATCCGGCGCACGATCCGTGCGCGGGAGCCGTCGCCGCCGACCGGCTGCTGGCCCGGCCCGACCGCCCTGACGCGGTCTACGGCCTCTTCGACCCGAACGGCACCGATCTTCTCGCCGCGGCCCGGCGGTACGGCCTGCGCGTCCCGGACGACCTGCTCCTCGTGTGCTGCAGCGAGTCCGCCGTGTACGCCACCACCGAGCCGCCGATCACCACGCTCTCGCTGAAGCCGCGCCGCATCGGCACGGCGGTGGTCCAGCTCCTCATCGACGCCATCGAGGGGGTCGAATCGGACCAACCGGTCGAGCAGGTGATACCGACGGAGTTGATCGTGCGAACCTCGTCCGAGCGGCGTTCGCCGCGCACGACGGTCAGTCCGCCACGATCACCTGAAGAGGGTTGACGCCCGAGCTGAGGACCCGAACGCGAATCGGGCGGGGAGAGCCCCGCCCAATTCGGGAGAAAACAGCGGTGAACTGGGGCCCTGCGCCATTTCACCACCCCTGGGTCATCACATGGCGCGATCCGCATTCCTATGATGGGCGGACGACACCGCGGGCCGCTGCGACCAGGCAGTCCGATGCGGTGCAGATGCGGCGCGATGGTGGTGGAGGGGTCGATGACTCAGGGGGCCGGTCAGGGACCCGAGGTGCGGACGCCGACGGTGCGCGATTTCCGCGTGCCCGCGTACGTCCACGAGGCCGGTCCGTACGGACACACCACACAGCCCGGCCAGACAGGCGACACCGGCGACACGTCGGAGTATCCCGAGGGCTACACCCCCACCCAGCGGGACCTCCCGGTGATCAACCGGGGCGACACGCTCCAGGTGACGATCGACCCGGAGGCCGTGGCCGGTGAGCAGCCCGCCGCCAGTCCCGGCCCGCTGTTCGTCGTCGGCGACGTGCACGGCTACCTCGACGAGCTGATCGCCGCCCTGCAGGAGAAGGGCCTCGTGGACGCCTCGGGCAGCTGGTCGGCGGGCACCGCCCGGCTCTGGTTCCTCGGCGACTTCACCGACCGCGGCCCGGACGGCATCGGCGTCATCGATCTGGTGATGCGCCTGTCCGCCGAGGCCGCGGCGGCCGGCGGCTACTGCAAGGCCCTCATGGGCAACCACGAGCTGCTGCTGCTCGGGGCCAAGCGCTTCGGCGACACCCCCGTCAACTCGGGCGCGGGCACCGCCACCTTCCAGGCCGCCTGGCTCCTCAACGGCGGCCAGAAGACCGACATGGACCGTCTCCAGGACCACCACCTGCAGTGGATGGCCCGCCTCGACGCCATGGAGGAGGTCGACGGCCACCTCCTGGTGCACTCCGACACCACCGCCTACCGCGACTACGGCGACTCCATCGAGGCGGTCAACGACACCATCCGCGAGACGATCACCCGCAACGACCCGGACGAGGTCTGGGACCTCTTCCGCAAGTTCACCCGGCGTTTCTCGTTCCGCGACGAGGGCGGCGCCGACGCCGTGCGCTCCCTGCTCGACCTCTACGGCGGCACACGCATCGTCCACGGCCACAGCCCCATCCCGTACCTCCTGGGCGAGGTCGGCTCGGAGGACGGCGAGGACGGAGCGGGCCCCTCGGTCGAGGGACCGTACATCTATGCGGACGGTCTCGCCGTCGCCATGGACGGCGGTGTGACGATGGCCGGAAAGCTCCTGGTCCAGCAGCTCCCGCTGCAGAGCTGATCCCCGGACGGGCCGGCGTCCCCCGTCGAAAGAGTTCGCCGGCCAGGGTCCAATTTCTTCAAACCCCCTGTCACCGCCCGCCGTCACCGCTCTACCATCGGCTTATCCGTAGCAGGCTCCCCTCCGTTTCTGCCCGACGGCTCGTCAGCATGCCGAGCCACAAGCCCTACGGAGCATCGGGGGATGCACATGAACAGCGTTCCGCAGCACCTGCTCAGTGAGGACCGCCAGGAGTACGAGCGGATCCTCGGCGAGGCGCTGCGCTCCGCACCGTACCGCCCGGAATTCGCCGCCGGCCTGCAGCGGCTCAACCCCGAACAACTGCGCACCATGGCCCTCAACGCCACGGCGATCATCACGGCGGCCGCGGCGACCGAGTACGAGTACTACGTCAAGGTCCGCGACGAACTGCGCAACCCTTCACCGGACCGAACCGCTACCGGAAGCACGGCATCCGGCTCCGCGGAGCCCGACGGGACGGCAGTGGGGCTCGTGACCGCCATGGGCGAGGTGGGCGAGGCCGCCGGAGCCGGTGCGGGCGCCGTGGCCGCCGTGCTCGCCCCCGTCCTGGCCGGAACCGCCGCGGTGATCTTCCTGCTCGTCGGCTACATCATGAAGGCGCTCGACCCCGAGCGGGCGATCGCCGAGACCCTGCTGACCACCGGATGGGTCTTCGGCGCGGTCACGGCGGCGGCGATTCTGGTGGCCGCGGTCGGCCTCCTGCTCACCGCGCTACGCAACGGCTCCACCGCCCTGGAGGACCGCGGGGCGCGGGACGAGCTGAACGAGGAGGTGACCCGCGCCAAGGAGGCATGGCGTGACGCCCTCCTGGAGCGCGGCATCCTGCCGTTCCTCCGGGACGCCCTCGCCAACCCGGACCCCGCGGTGCTGAGCGAACCGGACCGGCCGGCCCCGCCCAGCCGCATGCCCCACCTCGGCTACAACCGCCCCGACTTCACCAGCCCCGGCAGCGGCTCGTCCGGTTCCCGCCCCAGCTTCTCCAGCCCGGACTTCAGCAGCCCGGACTTCGGCGGCCCGGAGCACCAGCCGGAGTGACCCGCCGGGACCGAGCCGCCGCCCGGCCCCCACCGGGACCGGCGGCCGCCCGACGTCCGTCCGGGCCACCCGCCCTGAGTACCGCCGGCAGGCCAGAAACAGCGGCTCACAGGCGGCCTGTCGGCTCGCGTACCGCCGAGCAGCGGCTGGCGCCCCGGCCCGGCACCCGGCGGCGCGCGTGCAGCCGGCGATCACGGCGGACCCGGGCGCACGGACCGGCCGACGCCCACGCACCGCCGGTCCCCTGCGGGTCCTCAGTCCGCGAGCGGCAGATAGACCCGGTTGCCCGCCTGCGCGAACTCCTTGGACTTCTGCGCCATGCCCTCCTCGATCTCAACCCGAGACGTGCCGTGTTCGCGGCGGATGTCCTGGGAGATCTTCATCGAGCAGAACTTCGGGCCGCACATGGAGCAGAAGTGGGCCGTCTTGGCCGGCTCCGCGGGGAGCGTCTCGTCGTGGAACTCACGGGCGGTGTCGGGGTCGAGGGCCAGATTGAACTGGTCCTCCCAGCGGAATTCGAAGCGGGCGTCCGACAACGCGTCGTCCCACTCCTGTGCGCCCGGGTGCCCCTTGGCGAGGTCTGCCGCATGGGCCGCGATCTTGTAGGTGATGACGCCGGTCTTGACGTCGTCACGGTTGGGCAGACCCAAGTGCTCCTTGGGCGTGACGTAGCAGAGCATCGCGGTGCCCCACCACGCGATCATCGCGGCGCCTATGCCCGAGGTGATGTGGTCGTACGCCGGAGCGACGTCCGTGGTCAGCGGGCCAAGCGTATAGAACGGAGCTTCATCGCAGATCTCCTGCTGAAGGTCGATGTTCTCCTTGATCTTGTGCATCGGGACATGGCCCGGGCCCTCGATCATCGTCTGTACGTGGAAACGCTTCGCGATCCGGTTGAGTTCCCCGAGCGTGCGCAACTCCGCGAACTGCGCCTCGTCGTTGGCGTCCGCGATCGAGCCGGGCCGCAGACCGTCGCCGAGCGAGTATGTGACGTCGTATGCGGCGAGGATCTCGCACAGCTCCTCGAAGTTCTCGTACAGGAACGACTCCTTGTGGTGTGCCAGACACCAGGCGGCCATGATCGAGCCGCCGCGCGAGACGATGCCGGTCTTGCGGTTGGCGGTCAGCGGTACGTACGCCAGGCGCACACCCGCGTGGACGGTCATGTAGTCCACGCCCTGCTCGGCCTGCTCGATGACCGTGTCCTTGTAGATCTCCCAGGTCAGCTCCTCGGCCTTGCCGTCGACCTTCTCCAGGGCCTGGTACAACGGCACCGTGCCGATGGGAACGGGGGAGTTGCGCAGCACCCACTCGCGGGTGGTGTGGATGTTCCGTCCGGTCGACAGGTCCATGACCGTGTCGGCGCCCCAACGGGTCGCCCAGGTCATCTTCTCCACCTCCTCCTCGATGGAGGACGTGACCGCCGAGTTGCCGATGTTGGCGTTGACCTTCACCAGGAACCGCTTGCCGATGATCATCGGCTCGATCTCCGGGTGGTTCACATTCGCCGGCAGCACCGCCCGGCCCGCCGCGATCTCCTCGCGGACGACCTCGGGCGAAACGTTTTCGCGTACCGCCACGAACTCCATCTCGGGGGTGATCTCCCCGCGCCGCGCATACGCGAGCTGTGTCACGGCCCGGCCGTCACGGCTGCGGCGCGGCTGACGTGGCCGCCCCGGGAACACCGCGTCCAGGTTGCGCAGCCCACCGCGCGGTGACGTGTGCTTGATCCCGTCGTCCTCGGGGCGGACAGGACGGCCCGTGTACTCCTCGGTGTCGCCTCGGGCGATGATCCAGTTCTCGCGAAGAGGGGTCAGCCCCCTCCTGACATCGGTCTCGACGGTCGGATCGGTGTACGGGCCGGAGGTGTCGTACAGGGTGACGGACTGGCCGCTGGTCAGATGCACCTGACGGACCGGCACCCGTAGATCGGGGCGCGAGCCCTCGATGTACCCCTTGTGCCAGCCGATGGACCTGCCGGTCTCCCCAGGCTGTTCACCCTGCGGATTTCCGCTCTGGTGTGAGGCATTTGCCCCGTCTGTCTGGTTGGAGGCAGACGTGCGTGTGTCCTCGATGGTCATGAGACCTACTCCCTACGCCGGCATTACCCGGTAACAGGTTCAGCGGTCGACGCAGCGATTTCCGCCCGCCGATGTTCCACGTGAAACATCGCGTCTGCGGAGGTCAGCGCCCTCTCAGCCCGGTGCTCCGAGCTCCCGCGTGTGCAAAGGTGTCTCCACGCTAGCGTCAGATGTGGCGCGGTGAACAGTGGGCCTCGCTCGTTCTTGCGATGATCGGTCGGTGACCACGATGCAGCAGCCTCCGCCTCCCCCCTCCGAGCCGCCCCACGGCCATGGCCCCGGAAACGGGCACGGCCACGGCTCCGGCGGAGGTCATGGATACGGCTCCGGAGGCGGAAACGGCCCCGGTGATGGACATGGCCAGGGCCCGTTCTCCGGGGGCGGCCACGGCCACTCCCACAGTCACAGCCACGGTCCGGCCGCGCCTGTCTCGCAGCACCTGCGCAAGGTGATCGCGGCGGTGCTGATCCCCTTCGCCACCGCGGTCCTTGTGGGTCTTGTCGTCCTGTGGCCCGGCGGTGCCCCGCCGCACGAGCGCACCGGCGTGGGCTTCGACCGGCAGACCCAGTCGGCCACCGTCACCAAGGTCGAGGAGGTCGACTGCGCCTCCGTGAACGCCTCGGGCGTCCCGCCCACCGGTGACACGTCCACGGCCGAGGGCTCGTCCGCCCAGCAGCAGGCGAAGGGCACCTGCAAGAAGGCGACGGTGCGGGTCGACACCGGCAAGGACAAGGGCCGTACGTTCACGGAGATCGTCCAGCCCGATCAGTCACGGCAGTTGAAGCAGGGCCAGGAAGTCGTGGTCGCGTACGAGCCCGCCGCGCCCAAGGATCTGCAGTACTCGGTCACCGACGTGAACCGCAAGTTCCCCATGGCGCTGCTCGCCGGGATCTTCGCGCTCGCCGTCGTGGTGGTGGGCCGGATGCGCGGCGTCATGGCACTGGTGGCCCTGGCCATCAGCTTCCTGGTGCTGACCTTCTTCATCCTCCCGGCCATCCTCCAGGGCTCGAACCCTCTGGTGGTGGCGGTGGTCGGGGCGAGCGCCATCATGCTGATCGCGCTCTATATGTGCCATGGCCTCTCGGCCCGCACCTCGGTCGCGGTGATCGGCACCCTGATCTCGCTGCTGCTGATCGGCCTGCTGGGCTCGCTGTTCATCGACTGGGCCGCGCTGACCGGCAACACGGATGACAACACCGGTCTGATCCACGGTCTGTACCCGGAGATCGACATGAGCGGCCTGCTGCTCGCGGGCGTCATCATCGGTTCCCTCGGTGTCCTCGACGATGTGACGGTCACGCAGACCTCGGCGGTCTGGGAGCTGCACGAGGCGAATCCGGCGATGGGCTGGCGCGGCCTGTACCGCGCGGGCATCCGCATCGGTCGCGACCACATCGCCTCGGTGGTCAACACCCTTGTCCTCGCCTACGCCGGTGCGGCCCTGCCGCTGCTGCTGCTCTTCTCGATCGCGCAGAGCAGTGTCGGTACCGTCGCCAACAGCGAGCTGGTCGCCGAGGAGATCGTGCGCACCCTCGTCGGGTCGATCGGTCTGGTCGCCTCCGTGCCGGTGACCACGGCACTGGCCGCCCTGGTCGTCTCGGCCGACCGCCCGGGGACCCCCGCGACGTCCTCCGAGGCTCCCACGGCCGCCCCGGCACGTGGAGGGAAAGGTCGCCGCCGGAAGCGCTGAAGCGTTACGGCACGTGGGTGACGTACGGCTCAGCCCGCGCTCTGCTCCTCCGCCAGGATGCGGTCCAGCGCCTCGTCGAGCAGGGTGTCGAAGTCGGCGAGGGAACGCTCCTGCCCGAGCGGCACGAGCTTGTCCGTGCGGTCCAGGAAGGCCACCAGCGGCGCCGTACCGACCCGGAACAGCGCCTGGTCGCTGCCCACCTGAAGGCGGATCAGCACCTCGCCGAAGGTCTCCGGATCGGCGGGCGCGATGTGCACGTCGCCGTCCCCGCATGGCCGGCCCACGCCGTCGATGAGCAGCTCCCTGCCGAAGGCCCAGGTCACCGGAGCGTCGCCGGGCAGATGGAAGGTGAGCCGCACGGCATAGGGATCACACGTCTCGTAGCGCAGCTCCACCGGAATGCGGAAGGAGAGCTCCTCCGAGACGAGGAAGCTCATCATGACTTCTGCCTGTACCGACTCGCGCATCGCCTACCCCGCCATGTTGGTCGACTGGCCAGGAAACATCCGCCTGACGCTCCTGGAAGTTTGCTGAAAGTACACGGGAGATCACAAGGAGTGATTTTTCAGATGCTGATAGAGATCGCGAGTGTCCCTAGTAGCTTTCCGATCTCGATTTGCAGTTGATGCGCCGTGGGCAGCAGCCGGTCGGCCTGGTGCACGGGAAGCGAGATGGCCAGGGTCGCGGCGGTCGTCCCCGCGGTGATCGGAATCGCGGCGCAGACCGTCCCCAAGGCGTATTCCTGGCGCTCGACGACGGGTTCCATCCGTCCGATCCGGTCCAGGCGCCGTAGCAGAGTCTCGTTGTCACGCACTGTGTACGGCGTGATCGACTGTACGGGGTACCGTTCCAGGTGGTCGCGGCGGGCCTCGTCGCCGAGTTGGGACAGCAGGCACTGCCCGATGGCGTGCGCGTGTCCCGTCTCGCGGAAGTCGGCCCACTCCTCGACCGCCGGGGCGCTCGAACTGTCGGCGACGCCCTTGATCTCGATCTCGCCGTCCCGGTAGATCGCGAAGTACACGGGGGCGCCGATGGTGTCCCGCCAGTGGGCCAGGGCCTCGCCGACCGTGCTGCGACGTTTCTGCTGTGCTCCGCTGCTGCTCAGCCGTTCCGCGGCCTCACCGAGGAAGAACAGTCCCTTCTCCCGGCGGAGATAGCCCTCGTGCACCAGGGTGCGCAACAGGTGGTAGGCCGTGGGCAGGGCGAGTCCGGTGTCCCGTGCCAGTTGTTTGGCCGGTGCCCCGTGTTCTCGCTCGGCGACGGCCTCCAGCAACCGCATCGCCCGCTGTACGGAGCCGATGAGGGTCCCCGACTGTGACTCGGGTCCGACCATCGGGACCGGCGGGGCCGACTGACGTGCTCCTCGCCCGGACCGCTGCACCGGAGGCGGTGGTGCGGGGCGGGCGGATGCGGTGGCCGGCTCCGAGTCGGCCGCGGGTGCCGGCTGCGTCGGCGGCGCGGGCTTCTGTGAGGTGTGCGGCGGTGACGAAGGTGTTGGTGACGGCCCCTGCCGGGACGCCGGAGGGGGCTGCGTGCGGCAGGCGGTGTCCTCGCCCGGCGAGGTGCGCGGCTGCGCCGGGGGCGCGGCGGGCTTCGACGGGGTCGCGCGCGGTTGGGACGGGGCCGTGCGCGGCTGCGACGGCGGGCTGGGCGGGTCGGCGGAGCGGGTCCGCGAGGGTCCGGGAGGTGCGGGAGGTCCGGCCAGCGGGGTCGATCGGGGGCCCGGTTGGGTGGGTGGGACGGCGCCCGGAGGGGACAGGGAGCGCGGCCGGGCCGGTGGGAAGAGGGGTTCTGCGGGTGCGGTGTCAGCCGTGGCCAAAGGTCACTCCCGAAGCGCGAGGAGGGGCCGCCCGTGCGGGGAACACGGGAGGGGATGCGCCGCCCGCGGGGGCGAGCCCGCGACGAGTTCCCGGACTCTAGCCGCCCGTCACCGCTCGCAGACCGCCCCGCCGGGAAACTTCCCTCGGGCGAGGGAACCTCGCGTTCCTGTTACCGCCGGGCCCTGACCAGCCCTCACTCACTCACGCCTCAGCCGTTCCCCCGTGCTGACGCGTCACCAGTCCCCGCGCGACGACGAACTCGCCGTGAACTTCCTTACGACGTAGATGAGTCCGCCGACCAGGGCCACGAAGACCAGCACTTTGAACAGGAGGCCGAACACGACCTGGAGGACGCTGACCATCAGCCCGCCGAACACGACCAGGGCGATGACCGGCACCGCGATCCACTTCACCCACCACGGCATCCCCGCGAAGATCTCCCGCATCGCCCTGCTCCTTGTCTCCGCCCGTGGCCCTCGGTCCGGGCACTGTTCCGGGTCCATTGATGTCCTGCCATCGATGCTAGGGGCGCGCAGGAGTCGTTCGGGGGCTTCGCACCCCTTGTCCGTCCCTGATCGTTCCCCTAGGGAACCCTGATGCGGAGCTCAGCCCTCCGGCGGAGAGAACACCACCACGACCCGCAGGTCCTCCGTGATGTGGTGGAACTTGTGGGCGACCCCAGCGGGCACGTACACCACGCTGCCGCGCGCCACCTGCGTGGTCTCCAGGCCGACCGTGAGCGAGGCCCGACCGCTCACGACGAGGTACACCTCGTCCTGGCTGTGCGGCCGCTGCGGGTCGAGTTCTCCCGCGTCGAGCGCGTACAGACCGACCGACATGTTGCGCTCGCGCAGGAACTGCAGATAGGCGCCGTCATTGGCGGCACGCTCCGCCTCCAGTTCATCCAACCGGAATGCCTTCATCGACTTTGTCGCCCCTGCCCGGTGCTCGTACTGATCCGTTCTGCCACGATCAGACACATGATGAATTTCCTAGTCAAGACGATCGCCAATGCGGGCGCGCTGGCAGTCGCCGTATGGCTGCTCGACAAGATCACGCTCACCGGAGACAGCACCGGCAAGAAGGTCGGCACGCTTCTGCTGGTGGCGCTCGTCTTCGGCCTGGTGAACGCGGTGGTGAAGCCGCTCGTCCAGCTGCTCACGCTGCCCCTGTTCATAGTCACCCTGGGCCTGTTCACGCTGGTGGTGAACGCCCTGATGCTGCTGCTCACCTCGTGGCTGGCCGACAAGCTCGACCTCAGCTTCCACGTGGA
Source organism: Streptomyces sp. NPDC030183 (assembly GCF_055573455.1). Taxonomy (NCBI): domain Bacteria; kingdom Bacillati; phylum Actinomycetota; class Actinomycetes; order Kitasatosporales; family Streptomycetaceae; genus Streptomyces; species Streptomyces sp. NPDC030183. The sequence goes on along the minus strand of NZ_JBVIBK010000006.1, from coordinate 90,510 downwards.
GGGCTTCTGGACCGCTGTCCTGGGCGGCCTGATCATCTCGATCGTCTCCTGGGCGCTCCACCTCGTCCTGCCCGACGCCGACTGAGAATCCAGAGATGACCTACCGCGTCTGTTTTGTCTGCACCGGCAACATCTGCCGCTCGCCGATGGCCGAGTCCGTCTTCCGCGCCCGCATAGAAGAGGCCGGGCTCGACGGCCTGGTCGAGGTCGACAGCGCGGGCACCGGCGGCTGGCACGAGGGCGAGCCGGCCGATCTGCGGACCGTGAGCGTCCTGGAGGCCAACGGCTACGGCAGCGACCACACGGCCCGCCAGTTCCGCGCCTCGTGGTTCTCCCGGCTCGACCTCGTCATCGCCCTGGACGCCGGTCACCTGAAGGCGCTGCGCCGCCTCGCTCCCACCCCGGCGGACGCGGACAAGGTCCGTCTTCTGTGTTCCTACGATCCCGCCGCGGGGGACGAGCTCGACGTCCCCGACCCGTACTACGGAGGCATGGACGGCTTCGAGGAGTGTCTTGAGCTGGTGGAGGCCGCGAGCGAGGGCCTTCTGACCGCCGTACGCGAGCAGGTGGAAGGACAAGCCGCATGAGCGAGGAGAACGCTGTTCCGCAGCTGGGCGAGGGCACACGAGCCGTCCGCGTCGGGCTTCCGGAGCCCGTCAAGCACGAGCCGACCCTTCCGGGTCCGGTCTTCGCCGCCCACTACCACCTGCCGGGCGACCCCACCGGCCCGTACGCCTACGGGCGGGACCAGAACCCCACCTGGACCCTGCTGGAACGCGCCATCGGCGAACTGGAGGCGCCCGGCCAGGAGGAGGTCGAGACGCTCGCCTTCGCCTCGGGAATGGCCGCGATCTCCGCGGTCCTCTTCTCCCAGCTGCGCTCCGGCGACGTCCTCGTCCTGCCGAGCGACGGCTACAACGTGCTGCCCCTGGCAGGCGAGCAGCTGCGTTCGTACGGCGTCGAGGTGCGCAGCGCCCCGACCGGCGGCGACGCCCAGCTCGACGCCCTCGACGGCGCCAAGCTGCTGTGGGTGGAGACACCCTCCAATCCGGGGCTGGACGTGTGCGACATCCGCCGGCTCTGCGAGGCGGCACACGCGCGGGGCTGCCTGGTCGCCGTCGACAACACCCTGGCGACCCCGCTGGGGCAGCGCCCGCTGGAGCTGGGCGCGGACTTCGCCGTGGCCAGCGGCACCAAGCAGCTGACGGGACACGGCGATGTGCTGCTCGGTTACGTCGTCGGGCGCGACGCCGGGCTGATGGCGGCCGTGCGGCGCTGGCGCAAGATCGTCGGAGCGATCCCCGGCCCGATGGAGGCATGGCTCGCCCACCGTTCACTCGCCACGCTCCAGTTGCGGGCAGACCGGCAGAGCACCAACGCCCTGGCCGTCGCCGAGGCGCTGAAGGGCCGTCCCGAGGTGACGGGGCTGCGTTATCCGGGGTTGCGGGACGATCCGTCCCACACGATCGCCTCGCAGCAGATGCGGCGCTACGGATGCGTCGTCTCGTTCGCCCTGCCCACGCGTGCGCGGGCCGACCGGTTCCTCGACGCGCTCCGTCTCGTGGACGACGCCACGAGCTTCGGGGGGGTGCGGTCCACCGCCGAGCGGCGCGGGCGATGGGGCGGGGACGCGGTGCCGGAAGGCTTCATCCGCTTCTCGGCCGGCGCCGAGGACACCGAGGATTTGGTGGCGGATGTGCTGCGGGCCCTCGACGTGGCTACCGGCTAGTACTCCGCTACGCACAACGGACGGTCCGAGCCTCCCCCCTCGTGGCTCGGACCGCCCCGGTTCCGCGCGGGAAGAACCGCGCGACCAAGGCTAGTTGACTCTGCGTCAGTGTCCAATCACAGGAGCGACAGAGACCTATCGACTTATTTATAGTTGGGCGCTCCGGGCGGCGAAGGGGCGACCATGGATCTGGCCTTACTGCGTACGTTCGTGACCGTGCACCGGGCCGGGTCGTTCACCCGTGCCGCCGCCCTTCTCGGTCTGTCGCAGCCGGCCGTCACCTCGCAGATCCGCACCCTGGAACGGCAGCTGGGCCGCCCTCTGTTCCTGCGCCAGCCCCGGGGGGTGACACCGACGACCATCGGCGACGAACTCGCCCACAAGGCGGCCCCCCATCTCGACGCGCTGATGGAGATCGCCGAGACCGGCCTGGACGACGAGTCCACCCTGGGGACACTGCACCTCGCTGGCCCTCCGGAGTTCACCGCCGAGCGCGTGCTGCCCGCCCTCACGGAACTGATCGACGACGACGGCCGGGGTTTCGCGCTGCGGGTGTCCTTCGGGAACGCCGACGAGACAATGGAGGGCCTCGCCGCCGGCCACCACGACCTGGCCATCACCACCGCGCAGCCCCGCGGCGCCCTGCTCACCGCGACCCCCCTCTGCGACGAGGAGCATGTGCTGGTCGCCGCCCCGCGCTGGGCCGAGCGCCTCGGCCCGCTGCGCCCCAAGGAGGCGCGTCTGCTGGAGGGGCTTCCGGTCGTCGAGGTGCATGAGTCGCTGCCGTTCATCACCCGCTACTGGGCCTCGGTCTTCGACTCCCGGCCCCTCGTGTCCGGCACCGTGGTCGTTCCTGACCTGCGGGCGGTGCTGACCTGCGCGATCGCCGGAGGAGGGCTGGCCGCGCTGCCCCGCTATCTCTGCGTCGCCGCCCTGGAGCAGGGTGACGTGGTGGCGCTCCTCGACCCTGCGGTGCCACCGCTGCGGACGTACTTCCTGGCGGTCCGTACCGGCACTCTCGCCCTGCCGCACATCGCCCGGGCCCACGACTGGCTGCTGCGCTATGCCGTGGGCTGGTCCTGAGCCGAGGGGTGCGTGTCCCGGCCGCCGAGGTCGAGCGCCCATGTACGTCATTTCCGTGGTCGGGCGATGTTTCACGTGGAACATGACGGGCCACATTTCTCCCATGACCGTCCGACCCGTGGTCAAACGCACCGCCCGCGCCATCCTGCTAGACGGCGACGACCTGATCCTGATCAAGCGAACCAAGCCGGGTGTCGATCCCTACTGGGTGACACCGGGTGGCGGGGTCGAGCCGGAGGACACGACCGTCGTCGACGCGCTCCATCGCGAGGTGCACGAGGAACTCGGCGCCAAGATCACCGACGTCGTGCCGTGCTTCGTGGACACCGTCGAGCACATCGGTGCGGACGGAGGCGCTACGGGGGTCAAGGTCCAGCATTTCTTCGTCTGCCGTCTGGAGTCCATGGACACGTCGAAGCGGCACGGCCCCGAGGTGGACGAGCCCTTGGGCGAGTACGAGATCGTGCGGGTGCCCTTCACCCGGGTCGGGATCGCCTCCGTCCACCTCGTCCCGCTGTCGCTGCGGCATTACCTCGACGGGAACATCGAGGGCGTCCGGGCGATGCACGCGCCTGACCTGGGCTGACGGACAGCTGACGCTGTCCGCCGCTCACCGGCCTGCCTCCGGCTCAGTCGCCGGCGGCCACCAGCTCCTCCACCGAGTCATGCCGTATGCGTTCCGATGGGACACCCACGCCCCGGAGCGCGTCCACACCGCTGCGGATCATTCCGGGCGGACCCGAGAGATACGCGTCGTACTCGGCCCACGGTCCGTATTCGCGTATGGCGTCGGGCAGCTGGAGCAGCCCGTGCCGGTCGACGACCGGGCGGACCTTCAGCCAGGAATTGTTCTGCTGCAGTCGCAGGAGGGTGTCGATGTCGTAGAGGTCCTGGTCGCTGCGGGCTCCGTAGAAGACCTCGGCCGGGCGGTGCCGCCCTCGTTCGGCGATGTCCTCGATCATGGCCTTGATGGGGGCGATGCCGGTACCGCCGCCCAGGCAGAGCAGTCCGCTGTCGGTGCTGTGGTCGACGGTCATCGCACCGGCCGGCGGTCCCAGCCGTATGACGTCGCCCGGACGGGCACGGTGCACGAGGGCGTTGGAGACCCAGCCGGCCGGGACCGCCTTCACATGGAACGACAGCAGTCCGTCCGAGCGGGGCGCCGACGCAAAGGAGTAGTGCCGCCAGATCCTCGGCCACCAGGGAGTCTCCAGACTGGTGTACTGCCCGGCGAGGAACGGATACGGCTGGTTCGGCCGGACGGTGATGACCGCTATGTCGGCGGTTCTCAGCTCGTGCGAGACGACTTCGGCGAGCCACCAGGGCGGGGAACGCAGCTCGTCCGCGGCGGCCGCGTCGATCATCACCTGGGAGATCGTGGTGTACGTCCGGACCCAGGCCGCCTCTGTCTCGTCGCCCCAGGTCGTGGTGGCGTAACGGCTCAGCGCGCCGATCAGGCACTCCCCGACCGCCGGGTAGTGCTCCGGCTGCGTGCCGTACTTGCGGTGGCCTCGGCCGAGGTTCTGGAGGTAGTCGACGAGGACGGGCGTGTTGTCGATGTGCTCGGCCGCGGTCAGCAGTGCCTTGAGCAACCGGTCCCGTTGGGCGTCCATCGCGGGCGGAAAGAGGGAGCGCAGATCCGGGTGCTGGACGAAGAGGAGCGCGTAGAAGTACGAGGTGACCTTGTCGGCGACGGGCTCGATCTCGGCCATGGTCCGCCGGATGAGGAGGGCGTCGGGGGATGCCTCGGGTGTGCGGTCCGCCCCCGCGCCGGGCACCCGCCGGGCCTCGAAGACGGACCGTTCGTCGGCGAGACGGTTGCCCTCGATCTCCTGATCTCCGCCGGGGGACGGTTGTGCGTGCGGTGTGAACCAGCTGCCTCCGTCACTGTCCCCCGCAGCGCCGTTGCCGGCCGACGTGGTGGTGGTCGGAGCGTCCATGGTGTGCCTCGCCTCGAGCATCTTTCGGTCGATCTGCGCACTTCCTCAGCCGGAAGTCGCATGTTCCCCCGCGGACAGCCTTGCTTTCTCCCGTTACGTTCCCCGTCGACCAATGCGGCCATATTCAACCGGGCTTCTCACCCCGTACGGACAAGTAGGCGAGAGTGTGACGTGGACCGCAGCATTAAGCGGCAGCGTTCCACAGCACACCAACACCCCCGTTCCACAGCGGTGAACACGGGTCTTCGATCCCTCTGTCCGGTTAGGCTGCATTGGACTGTGTTCGTACCCGCTGGATGAGACGACTACATCTCGCTTCGGACACGAACCGGACTCGACCCTACCGGCACGCGCGTCACATACAAGTCCCCCCTTCTCCCCGTGCAAATCCAACAGGGGCGAATCCGCGATTCCTCAATTACCGGGCGCGGCGCACCAATTCATAGGCATCCCACAGATCCCGCCCGCTGTAGGAGTGCGTAGCCAGCGCGGTCAGATGCTCATCCGCATTGACGGCGACCGAGATGGGCACCGAGCCGAAAAGTTCCGCGTCGGACAGCGAGTCCCCGTAGGCGACGCAATCGGCGCGGGTGAGTCCGAAGCGCGCGCAAAGGCGATCCGCTGTCTCGACCTTGGCCGCCGGCGTGAGGATTCCCAACGGATCCACCGGCTCGGTGAAGGGAACCCGGGGAAAGAGCGAGCCATACGCCGCATGCGCACCCCATGCGGTGAGCCGCTCGACGAAGAACGAGGGCGAGAGGGAGATGACGGCGCAGTACTCCCCCCGTTCCCGGATCTCGGCCCAGGTGTCCTGGATGCGCAGGAGCCAGGGCGCTTCCTCGAAGGCAGCGGCCACATGGCTCTCGGTGAGTCCGGCCCACAGCCCATGGACGCGCCGCGCGTATGTCCGTGAATCGATACGCCGGGTCCCGAAGTCCCGTTCGAGTTCGGCGATCTCCTTGTCCAAGCCCAGTTGTCGCGAGATCTCCACGGGTGCCGCCGTACGGTGCAGCAGGGTCCCGTCCAGATCGAACAGATGCAGTCGCGTCATAGCGGCCGAGGCTAGCCACCCCCACGCTTCATGCCTGCCCGGGTGGGCCTGCGCTCTGCTGTTTCACGTGAAACATCTGTCCGCGTGCTGTGCGGTTGTGGGCAAGGTGGCCAAAAGCGCGTACGTGTCCCCGCAATCCGGTGGACGTCAGGGTCCTGGGTCGGACAGCCTGGCCCGCGTGCCGACACCTTCCCTCGCCGCTCTGCCCATCCGTCGTCTGACCCCGCGCGATCTCACCGCCTGCGCCGACTTGTCCGAAGACCGGGGCTGGCCCCGTGAAGAGCACAAGTGGGGGCTGCTGCTGACAGCCGGGACCGGGTACGGCGTCGACGATCCGGAGGGTGGCCTCGTAACCGCCTGTGTGGTGACCGAATATGGAGCCGCTGACCGCCCGGATCTGGGAGCGATCGGCATGGTGCTGGTGGCCGAGCGACACGCCCGGCAGGGCATCGGTCGTCGGTTGATGCGCCATGTCATCGCCGAGTCCGGAACGACTCCGCTGACGCTGCACGCGACGCCCAACGGACAGCCGCTCTACGAGGAACTCGGCTTCAAGATGACGGGCCGGGCCGAGATGGTCCGGGGGCATCTCTCCACCGATGGGCTCGATCCCGCTGCCACCACCCGCCCGGCCACCGCCGAGGACCTCGCGACGATCGTCCGACTCGACGAGGAGGTTTTCGGCACGGACCGCACTCACCTCCTCACCCGGCTCCCCGCCTTCGCCGACCAGATCCGCGTCGCCGAGGAGAACGGCAGAATCATCGGCTACGCAGCAGCCTGGCCCAACATGGACACCCATGTCGTCGGCCCGCTGATCGCCCGGGACACACCGACAGCGAAGGCGCTCATCGCCTCACTGGCCGCCCACACCGCTCTTCCTCTGCGCACGGACATCGATGTGCGCCACGAGGAACTACTGGCATGGGTGAAGCAGCGCGGCCTGGAGACGGTCGCCTTCAACGCGGTGATGACCTACGGGATCGCCGAGCTGCCGGGCGACTGGTCCCGACGCTACGCCCCGCTCACCGTGGCGGCCGGCTGACAGTCGCGGTCGGCTGACCCGGGCGGACGATTGTAGGGCGTGGCTGACGATGGCGGGCGACTGGCGGTCCGAGCATGGTCGGCGGGGTCGTCCGCCAGGGTCAGCGGCGTGCGGCCGTCGGCTGCTCAGTCACGGCACCTCCCGCCACGATGGCGCTGAGAAGGCCGCCCTCCTTGCGTTCCAGCGCCGCCGAGAGGAACGCCAGGACAAGGGCGCTCACCGCGAGGGCGGCTCCGACCCAGTTGGGTGCCGTGTAACCGAAGCCCGCGTCGATGACGAGGCCACCGAGCCAGGCGGCGAGGGCGTTGCCGAGGTTGAAGGCCCCGATGTTCACGGCCGAGGCCAGGGTGGGCGCGCCCTGTGCCTGGTCGAGGACGCGCTTCTGCAGCGGGGGCACGGTGGCGAAGCCCAGGGCACCGACCAGCGTGATGGTCACGGCCGCGGAGACCTTGTCGTGGGCGGTGAGGGTGAACAGCGCCAGGACGATGGCCAGGGCGCCCAGTGAGACGTACAGCATGGGCATGAGCGCGCGGTCCGCGTACCTGCCGCCCACGAGGTTGCCGGCGACCATGCCGAGGCCGAAGAGGACGAGGAGCCAGGTGACGGAGGAGTCGGCGAAACCGGCTGTGTGCGTCATCATCGGCGCGATGTAGGTGACGGCCGCGAAGACACCGCCGAAGCCGAGCACGGTCATCGCCATCGCGAGCAGAACCTGGACGTTCTTGAACGCCGCCAGTTCATGGCGCAGGCGCACGCCCTTCGGCTTGGGCACGTCGGGGACGAGCCGGGCGATGCCCAGCAGTCCGACGACGCCCAGCGCCGCCACTGCGGCGAAGGTGACCCGCCAGCCCAGAGACTGTCCGATCAGTGTCCCGAGAGGCACTCCGATCACGTTCGCGACGGTGAGGCCGCTGAACATCATCGCGATGGCACCGGCCTTGCGGTCCGGGGCGACCAGATCGGCCGCGACCACCGAGCCGATCCCGAAGAAGGCCCCGTGGGCGAGCGAGGCGACGACCCGGCCGAGGAGCATGACCGAGTAGCTGGGCGCGAGCGCCGAGAGCAGGTTCCCCGCGACGAAGAGGCCCATCAGCAGCATGAGCATCCTCTTGCGGGACACCCTGGTGCCCAGGGCGGTCATGACCGGGGCTCCGAGGACCACGCCGAGCGCGTAACCGGTCACGAGGAAGCCGGCGGTCGGGATGGAGACACCGAAGTCGCCCGCGACCTCCGGTAGGACCCCCATGATCACGAACTCCGTCGTGCCGATCCCGAAGGCCCCGATCGCGAGGGCCAGCAGCGCGAGAGGCATGAAGACGTACCTTTCAGAAGATTGCATGTGCTGTATTTGAGCGTACACAATAATTGCAGACGCGGTCTATCTGCATGAGCTGCATATTGCACCGGTGGCCTATCCTGGGGGCGAGCCGCTCCGGGACGGAGGAGACCGATGACAGTTACGGACCCCGCGCTCACCGCCCTCGCCCAGGGCTGGTGCGCCCTCTCCCTGTTGCACGGGAGGATCGAGGCCCACATCGAGCGCGCCCTGCAGTCCGGGCACGGCCTGAGCGTGCGCGAGTACTCCCTGCTGGACGTCCTGAGCCGCCAGCACGACGGTGAGGGCGGGCACCTGCAGATGAAGCAGGTGGCCGACGCGGTCGTCCTCAGTCAGAGCGCCACGACCCGCCTGGTCACCCGGCTCGAGGACCGCGGCCTGCTGTCGCGCTATCTGTGCCCGACCGATCGCCGGGGCATCTATACCGACGTCTCCGAGGCAGGCCTCACACTCCTGGCGGAGGCACGCCCCACCAACGACGCCGCCCTGCGGGAGGCGCTGGACGAAGCGGCGAAGAACCCCGAACTCGCGCCGTTGGTCCGCGTCGTGGAGTCACTGAACGCACCTGCGTAGGGTGCGAGCATGGAAGATCTTGAGATTCGCTCGGCGACCAAGGACGACATCGCTGAAATAGTCGCCATGCTCGCCGACGACCCCCTGGGCGCCCAGCGTGAGTCGCCGGATGATCTGACGCCTTACCTCGCGGCCTTGGAGCGGCTGAGCGGCGACCCCCATCAGCACGTGATGGTCGCCGTCCGGGACAGCCGCGTCGTCGGCACACTCCAGCTGACGATCATCCCCGGCCTCTCCCGGCGCGGCTCCACCCGGTCGATCATCGAGGGGGTGCGCGTCCACGCGGATGAACGCGGCAGCGGTCTTGGCACCCAGCTGATCGAGTGGGCCGTCGACGAGTCACGGCGCCAGGCGTGCCAGTTGGTGCAGCTGACGTCGGACATCACTCGCACGGACGCTCACCGCTTCTACGAACGGCTCGGCTTCGAAGCCACCCATGTGGGCTTCAAGCTTCCGCTCTGACCATCCGCCTGCCGATCTGAGCCACCCTGGATGTACAGAGGGTCCTGTTTCACGTGAAACAGGACGTAGAACAGGACCCCACTGTGTCTGTCTGCGACTACGCGATCCCGCGCCACCCCTCGGGATCCACTCCACCGGGCACCGGAGCGCCCTCCTCGTACGGCTGACGTGTGAACACGAACGAGCCGATGTCCAGGTGACTCACGCGCTTGTCGGGCCCTTGTACGGCCTGCAGACGCTCTCCCGCGAAGTAGCCGTTGAGACCGGTCCAGTTGCCGTCGTCGTCGCGCCGGAACCGAGCACCGCGCCCCGTGCCCGAGAGCGGCTCCAGCGACACACCTCCGTCGGCCGCGAGTCGCAGCACGAAGCTGTACGTGCCCCAGTACCAAGGCCCCACCAGCTCCAGAACCGAGGGATCGACCTCGGGCAACGGGCGCCACGGCTGCGGGATCCGCGGCTCGGCCTCCGCGACGATGCGGACCAGATCGGCGGCCACCTCCGACACCACCGGCCCGGAAGTGCAGTTGGCCAACACCACGGCCGCGACATCGTCCTCGACGCTGAAGGTCAGCTGCGCGAGGAAGCCGGGCACAGATCCTCCGTGACCGACGAGCAACCGGCCGTCCCGATTCTGGAGTTGCAGCCCGAGCCCGTACGCCGAGCCTGCCGACACATCCGCGGCCTCACCCGGCCCCGCGGCCGGCGCCCGCATCTCCTGAACCGACTCCGCGCTCAGCACCCGCTCGTCACCCTTGGCCAAGAACGCGGCGAAGCGCGCCAGGTCCCCTGCTGTCGACCAGAGCTGCCCCGCAGGCCCCATCCTCCCCAGGTCCTCGACCCGCTCCGGCATCATGACGTCGGCCCATGGGTGGACGGCCCAGCCACCGGCATGCGGCGCCTCGGGGTGCCACGACGTGCGGTCGAGGCCCAGCGGTTCGAGGACCTCGCGCCGCAGGACGTCCTCCCAGGAGGCGCCCCTCACCTGCTCGACGAGGGCTCCGAGGAGCGTGAAACCAGTATTGGAGTAGTGGAAACGGCGGCCGACGGGATGCCGGTGCGGCTCCTCGCCGAGCACATCGGAGAGTTCCGGGCGCAGGGAGCCCGGGGTCCGCTCCCACCAGGGGGAGGGCGACTCGGCCGCCAGCCCGCCCGTGTGGGCGAGCAGTTGGGCGACGGTGGCCTCCCCCGCGCCGGTGCCGGGCAGATGCTTCTCCAGCGGATCGCCGAGATCCAGAAGTCCCTCGTCGCGCAGCCGCAGGACCAGGACAGCGGTGAAGGTCTTGGTGATCGAGCCGATCCGGTACTGCACGTTCCCGTCCGGCGCGTGCCCGTCCACGGAGGTCCGTGCTCCGTCCCACACCGTCCTGCCGCCCCGCACCACGGCGGCCACCAGTGACGGTGCCCGCCCCTCGCTCTGCGCGACAGCGATACGGTGCAGCAGAGCCCGGCGGGTGGCGGGAAGCAGCTCTTCCAGAGGTTCTGTCATGGGCCCAGTCCACCTGGCCGGGCGACGCACGTCGAGCACATTTCCCTGCGGACGGTCGACCGACCTGATCAGGTCTGCGCCATGTCGACGAACCGCGAGTAGTGGCCCTGGAAGGCGACCGTGATCGTCGCCGTAGGGCCGTTACGGTGCTTGCCCACGATGATGTCCGCCTCACCGGCGCGGGGGGACTCCTTCTCGTAGGCGTCCTCGCGGTGCAGCAGGATGACCATGTCGGCGTCCTGCTCGATGGAACCCGACTCACGCAGGTCGGAGACCATCGGCTTCTTGTCCGTGCGCTGCTCGGGACCACGGTTGAGCTGCGACAGTGCGATGACCGGCAGCTCCAGTTCCTTGGCCAGCAGCTTCAGGTTTCGCGACATGTCCGAGACCTCCTGCTGACGGCTCTCGGACCGCTTGCCGGACTGCATCAGTTGCAGATAGTCGATGATGACGAGCTTCAGGTCGTTGCGCTGCTTCAGGCGTCGGCACTTGGCTCGAATCTCCATCATCGACAGGTTCGGGGAGTCGTCGATGTAGAGCGGCGCGGCCGAGACGTCCGGCATCCGGCGGGCCAGCCGGGTCCAGTCCTCGTCGGTCATCGTGCCGGAACGCATATGGTGCAGGGCCACCCGAGCTTCCGCGGAGAGCAGACGCATCGCGATCTCGTTGCGGCCCATTTCGAGCGAGAAGATCACACTCGGCAGGTTGTGCTTGATGGAGGCGGCCCGGGCGAAGTCCAACGCCAGCGTGGACTTACCCATGGCGGGACGGGCCGCGATGATGATCATCTGACCGGGGTGCAGACCGTTGGTGAGCTGATCGAGGTCGGTGAAGCCGGTCGGCACACCGGTCATCTCCCCCGACCGCGAACCGATCGCCTCGATCTCGTCGAGCGCCCCCTCCATGATGTCGCCGAGCGGCAGATAGTCCTCGGTGGTGCGCTGCTCGGTGACCGCGAAGATCTCCGCCTGGGCCCTGTTGACGATCTCGTCCACGTCGTCGTCGGCCGCGTATCCCATCTGCGTGATGCGGGTGCCCGCCTCGACCAGACGGCGCAGGACGGCACGCTCGTGGACGATCTCCGCGTAGTACTCGGCGTTGGCCGCCGTCGGCACCGTCTGCACCAGAGTGTGCAGATAGGAGGCGCCACCGACCTTGGTGATCTCGCCACGCTTGGTGAGTTCGGCGGCGATGGTGATGGGGTCGGCGGGCTCGCCCTTGGCGTAGACGTCGAGGATCGCCTGGTAGATGGTTTCGTGAGCCGGCTTGTAGAAGTCGGCACCCTTGAGGATCTCGACGACGTCGGCGATGGCGTCCTTTGACAGCAGCATGCCGCCGAGGACGGACTGCTCCGCGTCGAGGTCCTGCGGCGGCACACGCTCAAAGGCCGAACCCCCGCTGTCCCACTCCCCGTTGTCCCGGCCGCGGTCGTGCTGATCGTCCCGTCCCCGGCCGCCGTCGGGGCGGCGTCGGGAGGCAGGCAGACGATCACTGGGTCCGCTGTCGGCCCACGGGTCGTCCAGGGGCTCGGAAATGCTCACCGAGCGACCTCCTCCCGTCCGCCGAGCGGACCTCGCCGTGCTTCTCAGTTCTACGGCACGACACTGACAAATGAGAGGCCCAACTCCGTTTACGGCACGTCGGATTTGCGAGGTTTCCGCGGTCAGCCGAGGGAGTGGGCGCGGGACCACCGTAGGCCCGCGGGCACCGTCAGCCAATCTGGTTATCCACAGGCCATGTGGACGACGGCCCGGATGCTGTGGAGAACTCCGTGAAACCTGTGCACGACTCGGTGGACAGCCCTGTGAACAAGCCCTCGCTCCATCTACAGAAACCGCCCTGAGCTGCACGTTTACCGTCCACCGGCTGTGCAGAAGAAAAACTTCCCCAACCGGATCAAGATCATCACGATCAGTGCACGACAGCACACCGAACCCGGCTAGATGTAATAGTCACAGACGCGTTGCATCTCTTACCTGTGGAAGATTAGATTGATGCTCATGACACAGGCTCCAGCGACCCTCAAGGCCAACCGTCGACGCCACGACCGGGAGATCGTCGCGCTCGCCGTTCCGGCCTTCGGCGCACTCGTCGCCGAGCCGTTGTTCCTCATGGTCGACACCGCCATCGTCGGCCATCTCGGCACCGCACAACTCGCCGGTCTGGGGGTCGCCTCGGCCCTCCTCGTCACTGCGGTGAGCGTCTTCGTGTTCCTGGCCTACGCCACCACCGCGGCCGTCGCCCGACGAGTGGGAGCCGGTGATCTTCGAGCAGCCATCCGCCAAGGTATGGACGGCATCTGGCTCGCCCTGCTGCTCGGTGCCGTCGTCGTCGCGGTCGTGGTGCCCACCGCGCCGACGCTGGTGGCTCTCTTCGGTTCGTCGGAGACGGCTGCTCCGTACGCCACGAGCTATCTGCGGATCTCGACACTCGGCATTCCGGCCATGCTCATCGTGCTCGCAGCGACCGGTGTCCTCCGCGGTCTGCAGGACACCAGGACCCCTCTGTACGTCGCCGTCGGCGGCTTCGTCGCCAACGGCGCCCTCAACGCAGCACTCGTCTACGGCGCCGGCCTCGGCATAGCCGGTTCCGCTTGGGGCACGGTCATCGCACAGTGCGGGATGGCCACCGCTTACCTCTGGGTCGTGGTCCGTGGTGCACGCAGACATGGCGCCTCCCTGCGGCCGGACACGGCCGGGATAAGGGCCTCGGCTCAAGCAGGTGCACCGCTGCTGGTCCGCACGCTCTCCCTGCGCGCCATCCTGATGATCGCCACCGCAGTCGCGGCGCGACTCGGAGACGAGGACATCGCCGCCCACCAGATCATCCTGTCACTCTGGAGCCTGCTGGCCTTCGCTCTCGACGCGATAGCCATCGCCGGCCAAGCCATCATCGGCCGGTATCTCGGCTCCGGCGACGCTCAGGGTGCCCGCGAGGCATGCCGCCGCATGGTGCAGTGGGGGATCGCCACGGGTGCCGTCCTCGGACTCCTCGTGATCGCGGCCCGACCGCTGTTCATTCCGCTCTTCACAGGTGATCCGGCGGTCCAGGAGGCCGCGGTGCCCGCCCTGATCGTGGTTGCGCTCGCCCAGCCGATCTCCGGGATCGTCTTCGTGCTCGACGGCGTACTGATGGGGGCCGGGGACGGGCCCTATCTGGCCCGGGCCATGCTGGTGACCCTCGCGGTCTTCGCGCCTGCCGCTCTGCTCGTCCCGACGCTCGACGGCGGCCTGACCGCCTTGTGGGGCGCCATGACGCTGATGATGGCGACCCGCATGCTGACCCTATGGCTCCGTTCCCGCTCGGGCCGCTGGATCGTCACCGGCGCGACCCGTTGAAGGAAGCCGAACCTCGTTTCACGTGAAACATCACCCGGTTCACGCTGTTTCACGTGAAACAGCCTCCAGGCACCGGCACCGGGAGCTGAGCCCTGGAGGGGACAGCACATCACCATGCGTGTGGGGCCGCACCCCTCACAGGGTGCGGCCCCACAGTGCTCTGTCGCACGCAGCGCTTAGGCCGCGATGACCTCGATGTTGACCTTGGCGGCAACCTCGGGGTGCAGACGCACGGACGTCTCGTGAGAGCCCAGCGTCTTGATCGGAGCAGCCAGCTCGATGCGGCGCTTGTCGACCTCGGGGCCACCGGAAGCCTTGATCGCGGAAGCGATGTCGGCCGGGGTGACGGAACCGAAGAGACGACCGGCGTCGCCGGAGCGGACAGCCAGACGGACCTTGACGGCCTCGAGCTGACCCTTGACCTGGTTGGCCTGCTCGATGGTCTGGATCTCGTGGATCTTGCGAGCACGACGGATCTGCTCGACGTCCTTCTCGCCGCCCTTGGTCCAGCGGATCGCGAACTTCCGCGGGATCAGGTAGTTGCGAGCGTAGCCGTCCTTGACGTCGACGACGTCGCCGGCAGCGCCGAGGCCGGAGACCTCGTGGGTAAGGATGATCTTCATGAGTCTGTCACCCTTTCCTTAGCGCGCGGTGGACGTGTAGGGCAGCAGCGCCATCTCACGGCTGTTCTTCACGGCCGTGGCGACGTCACGCTGGTGCTGCGTGCAGTTGCCGGTCACGCGGCGGGCACGGATCTTGCCGCGGTCGGAAATGAACTTCCGCAGCATGTTCGTGTCCTTGTAGTCCACGTACGTGACCTTGTCCTTGCAGAAAGCGCAGACCTTCTTCTTCGGCTTGCGCACAGGCGGCTTCGCCATGGTGTTTCTCCTGTGTGATCAAGAAGTGTGGGGTACGGCCCCCGCCCTCGACCGACGGACCGGTGATCCGGTCCGATGGGTCCTAGAAGGGGGGCTCGTCCGAGTAGCCGCCACCGCCGCCGGAGCTTCCGCCCCAGCCGCCACCGCCGCCGCCCTGCTGGCCGCCGGCGGGAGCGCTGGTCGCCCAGGGGTCGTCGGCGGGAGCGCCGCCGCCCTGCTGGCCGCCACCGGGGCCTCCGCCCCAGCTGCCGCCACCCTGGCCGCCACCGCCGCCGTAACCACCCTGGCCACCTCGGCCGGCGGTCTTGGTGACCTTGGCCGTGGCATTGCGCAGGCTGGCGCCGACTTCCTCCACGTCCAGTTCGTAGACCGTGCGCTTGACGCCCTCACGGTCCTCGTAGGACCGCTGCTTCAGCCGGCCCTGCACGATGACGCGCATGCCTCGCTGGAGCGACTCGGCGACGTTCTCCGCCGCCTGACGCCAGACCGAGCAGGTCAGGAACAGGCTCTCGCCGTCCTTCCACTCGTTCGTCTGACGGTCGAAGGTGCGGGGGGTGGACGCGACACGGAACTTCGCGACCGCCGCACCGGAAGGGGTGAAGCGCAGCTCGGGGTCGTCGACAAGATTGCCGACGACCGTGATGACGGTCTCGCCTGCCATGGGGGAACCTCTCGGCGGGTTTGCTGCTGGCTGCTTGTGCTGCTACTCGGAACCCGAGATCAGCTGAGCGGGAGGCTCAGTGGGTCTCGGGACGGAGGACCTTGGTCCGGAGGACCGACTCGTTCAGGTTCATCTGGCGGTCGAGCTCCTTGACGACCGCAGGCTCGGCCTGCAGGTCGATGACCGAGTAGATGCCCTCGGGCTTCTTCTTGATCTCGTACGCGAGACGACGACGGCCCCAGGTGTCGACCTTCTCGACCTTTCCGTTGCCCTCACGGACGACGGAGAGGAAGTTCTCGATCAGCGGGGAGACAGCACGCTCCTCGAGATCGGGGTCGAGGATGACCATCACCTCGTAGTGACGCATGTGGAACCCACCTCCTTTGGACTCAGCGGCCACGGTCGTTCCGTGGCAGGAGGGTTGTGATGCGTACGCAACGGTATCGGCCACCACTGACAATCGGGGTTTCCCGCTGGGAATCCCTGTCATGGCCTGGGCAGACACCGGTGCAGACGGTACAGACTACCTGCACACCCGCTTCCGGTTGAAATTCGGCGGCGGTGGCCGTCAATCTGTACACATCGGGTGTGTATGGCGCTACGATGCGCCGCCTTCCGCAGGAGGTGCCCCATGGCACAGACATTGCGACCCAACATCGCCGGCTCTCTGTTCGCGACCGACGACAAGCCCCACCCCGTGCAGGACACGCTGCTCGCCGTGACGCTCGTCCTCGGCGCGGTCTCCTTCATCACGGCGATGTTCCACCACCTTCATCTGATCAGTTCCTGGACGGGGCTGGTGGGAGTCCTGACCGGCGCGTACGGGCAGTTCATCTCGGAAACGACTCGTGAGCGCTTCGGCCTGATCGTGGGTCTCGGTGCCTCGGCCGTCGGCTTCTTCCTCGGCATGGCCCACGGAGGCCTGTTCGGCGGGGTCATCGGCTGACTCCTTCTCTCCGGCCGCGCGATCGGCGGACTGTGCCTCGCGCCGTCCGCCTTCCCACATCGGACCAAGCGGCCGAATAACACCGCCTGACGCCCCGGCCGCGCATCGGCCGGGGCCCAGGATCCATGCGGCCATTCGGCGTGCCCGCAGGGCGCAGTAGGCTTCGGCGCGAGAGCCGGAGCCCCTGTACCCATGGGGACACACCAGCCCGAGGAGCGCCCCGAATGAGCCTGACCCTGAGGACGATCAGCCGAGAGCAGCATCTGGCGTACATCCAGAGCCTGCCCTCGGCTAGCCACATGCAGGTCCCGGCCTGGGCCGACGTCAAGGCCGAGTGGCGCTCCGAGAACCTCGGGTGGTTCGACGACAAGACCGGTGAGATCGTCGGTGTCGGCCTGGTGCTGTACCGCCAGCTTCCCAAGATCAAGCGCTATCTCGCCTATCTGCCCGAGGGCCCGGTCATCAACTGGTTCGCGCCGAACCTCACCGACTGGCTGGAGCCGATGCTCGCGCATCTGAAGAACCAGGGCGCCTTCTCGGTGAAGATGGGGCCGCCGGTGATCATCCGGCGCTGGGAGGCCACGTCCATCAAGAAGGGCATCCAGGACCCGGACGTGAAGCGACTGCGCGACATCGAGGCCGACTTCATCGAGCCCCGGGCCTTCGAGGTCGCCGACAAGCTGCGCCGCATGGGCTGGCAGCAGGGCGAGGACGGCGGGGCCGGCTTCGGTGACGTACAGCCCCGTTACGTCTATCAGGTGCCGCTGGCGAACCGCTCTCTCGAAGAGGTCCACAAGAACTTCAACCAACTGTGGCGCCGCAACATCAAGAAGGCCGAGAAGGCCGGCGTCGAGGTCGTGCAGGGCGGCTACCAGGACTTGGAGGAGTGGCAGCGGCTGTACGAGATCACAGCCGTCCGGGACCGCTTCCGGCCGCGTCCGCTGTCGTACTTCCAGCGCATGTGGACAGCCCTCAACACCGAGGACCCCAACCGCATGCGGCTCTACTTCGCCCGGCACAACGGCGTGAACCTGTCCGCCGCGACGATGCTGGTCGTCGGTGGGCACGTCTGGTACTCGTACGGCGCGTCGGACAACATCGGCCGTGAGGTCCGGCCCTCGAACGCGATGCAGTGGCGGATGCTGCGCGACGCCTACGCCCTCGGCGCGACGGTCTACGACCTGCGCGGCATCTCCGACTCGCTGGACGAGACGGACCATCTCTTCGGTCTGATCCAGTTCAAGGTGGGCACGGGCGGCCAGGCCGCCGAATACCTCGGTGAGTGGGACTTCCCGCTCAACAAGCTGCTCCACAAGGCTCTCGACATCTACATGTCGCGCCGCTGACTCCCCCGTTTTTGCTTCCATACCTCTGATACACCGCAGCCACGAGAAAGGTTCCGGGACCGGCCATGGCGCTCACGCTCTACGTCGACACCGCGCGCTGGCGGGCACACCACAAGCACGTTCAGGAGCAGTTCCCGGGACTCGTCCCCGTCTGCAAGGGCAACGGCTACGGCTTCGGGCACGAGAAGCTGGCGGAAGAAGCCACGCGCCTCGGCGCGGACGTCCTCGCCGTCGGCACGACGTACGAGGCGGCCCGGATCAAGGACTGGTTCAGCGGTGACCTGCTGGTGCTGACGCCGTACCGACGGGCCGAGGAGCCCGTCCCCCTGCCCGACCGGGTGATCCGCTCCGTGTCGTCGGTCGACGGCGTGTACGGCCTCGTGGGGGCCCGCGTGGTCATCGAGGTCATGTCCTCGATGAAGCGGCACGGGGTGAGCGAGCAGGAACTGCCCCAGCTCCACGCCGCCATAGAGAACGTGCGCCTGGAGGGCTTCGCCATCCACCTGCCGCTGGACCGCACCGACGGCTCCGACGCCGTCGAGGAGGTCATCGGCTGGATGGACCGGCTGCGCGCGGCCCGCCTCCCGCTGCACACCATGTTCGTCAGCCATCTCAAGGCCGAGGAACTCGCCCGTCTCCAGCAGCAGTTCCCGCAGACCCGCTTCCGGGCCCGGATCGGCACACGGCTCTGGTTGGGCGACCACGAGGCGACCGAGTACCGCGGAGCCGTCCTCGACGTCACCCGGGTGGCCAAGGGCGACCGCTTCGGTTACCGGCAGCAGAAGGCGGCTTCCGACGGCTTCCTGGTGGTCGTGGCGGGCGGTACGTCGCACGGGGTGGGTCTGGAGGCCCCGAAGGCCATGCACGGCGTCATGCCGCGTGCCAAGGGCGTCGCCCGGGCCGGTCTCGCGACGGTCAACCGGAACCTTTCTCCGTTCGTCTGGGGCGGTAAGCAGCGCTGGTTCGCGGAGCCGCCGCACATGCAGGTGTCGATCCTCTTCGTCCCCTCGGACGCCCCCGAGCCGCAGGTCGGTGAGGAACTGGTGGCCCATCTGCGGCACACCACCACGCAGTTCGACCGGATCGTCGACCGCTGAGCCACGCCGTCCCCTGACGCAACACGGTGACCCGCCCGGCGTGACCGGATACCGAAACCGCATGAAAGGCCGTACACGGACAAGCCCGTGTACGGCCTTTCGCGTGACCCGGCACGCCCTGTTCGCTCAGGGCGAACGGTGCGTGGTCTCCTGGCTGCCCCACTCCACGAGCGGACCGTCGAAGTGCGATGCGTGCCGCGGGGGACGGGCGGCGGCACCGTACATGTGGACGTCCTCCGCACCGTCCAGCACACCGCCGGACGGGTCGTCGTCGCCGGCGCGGCGCACCATGTCCCGCTCCGGCATGAAGATGTCCCGTACGACGATGACGCACAGGTAGAGCGTTCCCAGCAAGTGGGCCATGATCGCCGCGTGGTAGCCCTCGGGGGGCAGCCCCTTGTGGGCGTCTCCGCTGGTCGTGTACGCGAGGTACATCCAGATCCCCAGGTAGTACACGACCTCGCACGCCTGCCAGATCAGGAAGTCACGCCAGCGGGGCCGGGCCAGCGCGGCCAGCGGGACCAGCCAGAGCACGTACTGCGGCGAGTAGACCTTGTTGGTCAGGATGAAGGCCGCCACGATCAGGAAGGCCAGCTGGGCGAAGCGCGGTCGACGGGGGGCGGTCAGCGCGAGTGCGGTGATGCCGCCGCAGATGACGAGCATGGCGACCATCGCGTACGCGTTCGCCGTCTCCGGGGTGATCGGGATGTCCATCCGCTGCGAGATGACGAGGAAGGCCGAGCCGAAGTCGACGCCTCGCTCCTGGCTGAAGCGGTAGAACTTCGCCCATCCGTCGGGCGCCAGCAGCATCACGGGGAGGTTCACCGCGAGCCAGGCGCCCACCGCGCCGAGGGCCGCGGTCCCGAACTCGCGCCACTTGCCCGCTCGCCAACACAGGACGAAGAGGGGACCCAGCAGTAGGAACGGGTAGAACTTGGCAGCTGTGGCGAGTCCGATCAGCACGCCGAAGGCCAGGGGGCGCTGTCGCGACCACATCAGCATCGCGGCGGCCAGCAGGGCCACGGCGAGGAGGTCCCAGTTGATGGTGGCCGTCAGGGCGAAGGCCGGCGCCAGGGCCACCAGAAGGCCGTCCCAGGGGCGTCGACGGTGGATGCGCGCAGAACACACGGCGATGACCGCGGCGCACGCCATCAACATGCCCGCGTTGACCATCCAGTACCACTGCTCTTGTTCCTGGATGGTCCCGCTGCCCGGGGTGAGCCACGCGGCGACCTCCATGAACACACCGGTCAGGACCGGGTACTCGAGGTACTCCATGTCGCCGGGGATCTTGTCGAAGTACGGCACCAGCCCGTCGGCGAAACCGCGCCCCTGGTAGAGGTGGGGGATGTCCGAGTAACAGGCGTGTGTGTACTGGGAACTGGCCCCGAAGAACCATGCGCCGTCATAGCAGGGCAGCTTCTGCACCATGCCGAGCGCGAACATGCCGATCGCGACGAGGGCGACGACCCGTACCGGGGTCCACCAGGACGTCCCGAGCAGTGCACGTCGCCCGATGGGGCCGCCGATCAACTCACTGCCGGCCGCAGCGACCTCGTCCTCCTTGGTCGGCCGCACCGGCTCCGGCTCGTCCACGCTCATTCGCGTCGTCTTCGCACTGGGCATGCCGCACATCCTGCCGTACGTGTCCAGGGATACACCGAGGACCGCCGCATCCCGCTGTCGGCCACGGGGGTGTTTCACGTGAAACGACCTGACGGCCGTCTGCCCTCGTATCGGCGCACATGACAAGGGCCGCCGCATCTCAGCGATGCGGCGGCCCTTGTTTCACGTGAAACACCCTCTACCGGGACGAAGAGCTATCCGGTGGGTCCTCCGAAGAGGCCTCCCCCGTTCTGATTGCCTCTCGTATCGTCCTCCGGATCGGTCGGTGTCGCTGTCACGCCACCGTCCGTGCCACCGGTGTCGGTGCCCCCTGTGTCCGTACCGCCGGTGTCCTGACAGGTCGGGTCGAACGGGTTCTTGCAGGGCTTGTCACTGGGCGTGGGCGACGGAAGAGCAGGTTCGCTCTCGGACGGCGACGGGGACGGCTCCGGCTCCTCCTCCGGGGTCTCTTCCGCCGAGGGAGACGGCGTCGGGTCCGGGTCGTCGTTGACGATCACACCGATGGGCTGCGGCTCCGGGAATGCCTTCGGCGGCACGTTCTTGAGCGCGTCCTCCATGTAGTCGTGCCAGATCTCGGCCGGGAACGACGCACCATGGATGGTCTCCTGGCCACCCGTGCCGTACATCTCCAGGAACGTACGGTTCTTGTTGGATTCGTCGTCGTCCATGCGGTACATGCTGATCGCGGTGGACAGCTGCGGGGTGTACCCGACGAACCAGGCCGACTTGTTGCCGTCGGTGGTACCGGTCTTTCCGGCCACCTCGCGGCCCGCAAGCTGGGCCGAGGTACCGGTTCCCTTGTCGACGACGGTCTTGAGGACATCGGTGACGTTGTCGGCGACGTCCGCGGTGAATGCTTCCTTGGGGGCGGCGATGTCGTCGTGGTCGAACTTCGTCAGGCCCTCGTACTCGACCTTGCTGACGGAGAAGGGGTCGTTCTGCTTGCCACTGGCGGCGAAGGTCGCGTACGAGCCCGCCATGCGGATGGCGCTGGGATCGGAGATGCCGATCGAGAACGAGGGGTAGCTGGTGCCCGTGAGGCTGTCCTTCTTGAGGCCCGCCTCGATGGCCGCTTCCTTCACCCGGTCAAGACCGACGTCCATGCCCAGCTGGACGAAGGCGGAGTTCGCCGAGACCCGCATCGCCTCACGCAGGTCGATCTGGTACTTCGGCGGGCTGCCGTACGACTCGTCGCCGTCGTTGGCCTGGAGCCACTCCTTGCCTTCTTCGTTCGTCCAGACGGTGCCGTCGTAGTCCTCGATCTTGAGGTTGTTCTTGCCGCTGTAGAGGCTCTTGGGGGAGACGATGGTGCGTTCGTCCTGGGCCTGGTCGGGGTCCAGCTCGGGGTTGCGCTTGCCCCAGGTCATCGCTGCCGCCAGGACGAAGGGCTTGAACGTCGAACCGACCTGCGCGCCGGTCACGTCGGCGTTGTTGGTGAAGTGCTTGGTGGCGTCCTCACCGCCGTAGATCGCCTCGATGGCACCCGACTTCGGATTCACCGACGCGCCGCCGAACTGCACATGCGTGTCCGTCTTCGGGCGCAGCTTTGGCTTGATGTTCTCCTTGCGCACCTTGTTCACGGCCGCCTCGAGTTCCTTGACCTTGTCCTTGTCGAAGGTCGTGTGGATCTCGTAGCCGCCCTGCTCGAGCTGCTTCGGCGTGATGTCGGTGTTGTTGAGGATGTAACCCTTGGCCGTGTCGACGAGGTAGCCGATCTGCCCGCCCAGCTGGGCGTTGGACCTGGGCCGCTCGATCTGGGGGAAGTCCTCGTACTTGGCCCGCGTACCCGGCGAGAGCCGCTTGTCCTTGACCATCTCGTCGAGGATCCACCGCCAGCGGTCCGTGGCCCGCTTGGTGTTCGCCTCGGGCGTGGCCGCTGGGTCGATCGACGTCGCTCCGGCCGGGTCGTAGTACGTCGCGCCCTTGAGGATGGCGGCGAGGAAGGCACACTGACTCGGGTTGAGCTTCTCGGCGTCCTCGCCGAAGTACGTGCGGGCGGCCGCCTGGAGGCCATAGGCGCCACGGCCGAAGTAGGCCGTGTTCAGGTAGCCCCGCATGATGTCTTCCTTCTCGACGGAGGCGCCCACCTTCACCGAGATGAAGAGTTCCTTGACCTTGCGGGAGAGGGTCTGCGACTGGTCGTCGAGCATGGCGTTCTTGACGTACTGCTGGGTGATGGTCGATCCACCCTGCGTCTGACCGCCCTTGGCCATGTTGACGACCGCGCGCGCGATACCCATGGGGTCGACGCCGCTGTCCGTCTCGAACGTCTTGTTCTCGGCCGACATGACCGCGTAGCGCATCGCCTTGGGAATCTTCTCGTAGGCGATGATCTGGCGGTTGACCTCACCACCTGTCGCGACCATCTGCGTGCCGTCGGACCAGTAGTAGACGTTGTTCTGCGCCGTTGCGGCCTCGGCCGGGTTGGGCACCGCCACCACGGCGTAGCCGATACCGGCGGCCGCCACGAGGCAGCCGAAGAATCCGATGAACAGCCCCGTCACCTGGCGCCAGGACGGCACCCATCGCATGGCCCCGTACTTGCCGGCGCGCGGATAGTCGATGAAGCGCTTCTTGCCGGGGGGAGCGGGCCGTCCCCGGCCCCGGCCCGGTCCGCGTCCCGCGGGTTCGGCCACACGCCGGCGGCCGCTACCAGTGCCGGTACTTCTCTGCGCCGCTCGGCGGGCAGCTGCACGTCCCTCGTACGGGGTGTCATCACCCCCCGCCCCATAGGTCTCGGAAAGTGACCCGGTGGTGCCCCGCGGTGCAGCGCGGCGGCCGGAGGACGCCGACTGGCCGCGTCTGGCCGCGGCACGTCCGCCTCCCTGCGGCTGCGGCGGTTTGCGACGGTGCTCGCTCATCGAACGACTACTCCTCGGGCAGGCGCACCCGTGCGCGCCTGGAAACGGCGGCTGCTTTCCGGTCCCCCCGAAGTACGGATGCGGTCGTGTTGGCACTCATCCGTACCGCACCCGGGACCACGACGTGCTCTGACGTCACTCGGCTCCCGGTGGTGTGCATGCCGCACAGACTACGCACCGCCAAAACCCACTGAGCACCGAACTTCACCCCAAATCCGGCAACTTGCTTCGTATCAATCAGTGATGTGACCCCGTTCACCGTGCCCCCACTTGTCGCATACGTAGGGGCGTTCTATCGTCATGATGTATCGAGTCGATACATCAGCTCGGCATAGAGGGTGTCGGGAAGGCCAGCGGGAGAGGGGAGGCGACGATGAGCCGGCGCTCCGGGATCCTCGAGTTCGCCGTACTCGGCCTGCTGCGCGAAGCCCCGATGCACGGCTATGAGCTGCGCAAACGACTCAACACCTCACTGGGCGTGTTCCGTGCCTTCAGCTACGGGACGCTCTACCCCTGCCTCAAGACGCTGGTCGCGAACGGCTGGTTGATCGAGGAGTCAGGGGGCGCCCAGGACGACGCTCCCGCCGCCCTCACGGGCCGCCGCGCCAAGATCGTCTACAGGTTGACGGCGGAAGGCAAGGAGCACTTCGAGGAATTGCTCTCGCAGACGGGTCCCGACGCGTACGAGGACGAGCACTTCGCCGCTCGCTTCGCGTTCTTCGGGCAGACCTCCCGTGATGTGCGCATGCGCGTCCTGGAGGGCCGTCGCAGCCGTTTGGAGGAACGGCTGGAGAAGATGCGTGCCTCCTTGGCACGCACCCGCGAGCGCCTCGACGACTACACGCTTGAGCTCCAGCGCCACGGGATGGAGTCCGTGGAGCGCGAGGTGCGCTGGCTGAACGAGCTCATCGAGAGCGAGCGGGCGGGCCGTGATCTGAAGGGTCGCGCCCATGGAGACCCCACTCGCGACACCACAGAGGGAGCGCCGGGCGCCCTGCCCCGGCCCGGGGACACCCCCGGTCCGGATGCGCCCGGCGACACCACCACGTGAGGTCCCTGCCAGGACCTCACTCGTACACACAGGGAGCAACCGGAATGGGTTCGGTTCGCGTAGCCATCGTCGGCGTGGGCAACTGCGCCGCGTCGCTGGTGCAGGGAGTCGAGTACTACAAGGACGCCGACCCGGCGTCCAAGGTCCCCGGCCTCATGCACGTGCAGTTCGGTGACTACCACGTCCGGGACGTGGAGTTCGTCGCGGCCTTCGACGTCGACGCGAAGAAGGTCGGCCTCGACCTCGCGGACGCCATCGGCGCCTCCGAGAACAACACCATCAAGATCTGCGACGTGCCGAGCACCGGTGTGACCGTCCAGCGCGGCCACACCCTCGACGGCCTCGGCAAGTACTACCGCGAGACCATCGAGGAGTCCGCCGAGGCCCCGGTCGACGTCGTCCAGGTCCTCAAGGACAAGCAGGTCGACGTTCTCGTCTGCTATCTGCCCGTCGGTTCCGAGGACGCGGCGAAGTTCTACGCCCAGTGCGCCATCGACGCCAAGGTCGCCTTCGTCAACGCCCTTCCGGTCTTCATCGCCGGCACCAAGGAGTGGGCGGACAAGTTCACCGAGGCGGGCGTCCCGATCGTCGGTGACGACATCAAGTCGCAGGTCGGTGCCACCATCACGCACCGTGTCATGGCGAAGCTGTTCGAGGACCGGGGCGTCGTCCTGGACCGCACGATGCAGCTGAACGTCGGCGGCAACATGGACTTCAAGAACATGCTCGAGCGGGACCGCCTGGAGTCCAAGAAGATCTCCAAGACCCAGGCCGTCACCTCCCAGATCCCCGACCGGGAGCTGGGCGAGAAGAACGTCCACATCGGCCCCTCCGACTATGTGGCGTGGCTCGACGACCGCAAGTGGGCCTACGTCCGCCTCGAGGGCCGCGCCTTCGGCGACGTTCCGCTGAACCTGGAGTACAAGCTCGAGGTCTGGGACTCCCCGAACTCCGCCGGCGTCATCATCGACGCCCTGCGCGCCGCCAAGATCGCCAAGGACCGCGGCATCGGCGGCCCGATCCTGTCGGCGTC
This sequence comes from Streptomyces sp. NPDC030183, assembly GCF_055573455.1. Taxonomy (NCBI): domain Bacteria; kingdom Bacillati; phylum Actinomycetota; class Actinomycetes; order Kitasatosporales; family Streptomycetaceae; genus Streptomyces; species Streptomyces sp. NPDC030183. The sequence goes on along the minus strand of NZ_JBVIBK010000006.1, from coordinate 64,968 downwards.
CTCGTACTTCATGAAGTCGCCGCCGGTCCAGTACTTCGACGACGAGGCGCGGGAGAACGTCGAGAAGTTCATCAAGGGCGAGGTCGAGCGCTGACGAGACGAGGCGCGGTGCGCTGAGTCCACTCGTCCTTCGGGTCGTTGAGGGTCCCCGGGTCGTCCGCCCGGGGACCCTCCCCGTATGTGAGGCTGGGCCCCATGGCTGTCGTACGAGACCTGCGGGTACTCCTGCGTTTCCGGGACTTCCGGCGTCTGCTCGCCGTACGACTGCTCTCCCAGGGAGCGGACGGGGTCTACCAGGTCGCGCTCGCCACCTATGTCGTCTTCTCCCCGGAGAAGCAGACGTCCGCCGCGGCGATCGCCTCGGCCATGGCCGTTCTGCTCCTTCCGTACTCCCTCGTCGGCCCCTTCGCCGGCGTCCTGCTGGACCGCTGGCGACGCCGTCAGGTGCTGCTGTACGGCAACTTGTTGCGTGCCCTGCTCGCGTCCGTGACAGCCGTGCTGATCCTGATCCACGTTCCGGACTGGCTCTTCTACGTCTCCGCGCTCTGTGTCACGGCGGTCAATCGCTTCGTGCTGGCCGGTCTCTCCGCCTCGTTGCCCCGAGTCGTCGACGCCGACCGCCTGGTGATCGCCAACTCCCTCTCTCCCACGGCCGGCACGCTCGCCGCCACAGCGGGCGGCGGTCTCGCCTTCGTCGTACGGCTGCTGGGCTCGGACTCGGACGCCGTGGTGGTCCTCCTCGGCTCGGCTCTCTATCTGTGCGCGGCCCTCGCCTCCCTGCGCATCGCCAGGGAGATGCTCGGCCCGGACCTCGCATGGGCGCAGCCGCGGCTGGGTGCCGCGATCGCCGGCACGGCCCGGGGACTGCTTGCCGGGGTACGGCATGTCGTCGAGCCGGAGCGGCGGGCGGCGGCTTGGGCATTGGCGTCGATGACGATGATGCGGTTCTGCTACGGCGCCCTCACGGTCATGGTGCTGATGCTGTGCCGGTACGCCTGGTCCTCCTCGGCCACCGGAGCGCCCGGCTCGGAGGAGGGGCTCGCCCTGCTCGGTCTCGCCGTGGGGATCTCGGGAGCGGGGTTCTTCGCCGCAGCCGTGCTGACGCCATGGGCGGCCGGACGTCTGGGACCGGCCCTCTGGATCGTGACCTGTGCCGCGACCGCCACGGTGCTGGAACCGGCTCTCGGTCTGCCCTTCACGGAGGGGCCCATACTGATCGCCGCATTCGTCCTGGGACTCGTCACTCAGGGAGCGAAGATCGCCACGGACACCATCGTGCAGTCCGCCGTCGACGACGGCTATCGCGGCCGGATCTTCTCGCTCTACGACGTTCTCTTCAATGTGGCGTTCGTCGGCGCCGCGGCCGTGGCCGCCCTGATGCTCCCTCCGGACGGCCGCTCTGTCGCCCTGGTCGTCACGGTCGCGGTGATCTATGGAGCCGTCGCCGTGGGCATGGCGCGCTTCGGAATGGCGAAGCAGCCCCGTGCTACCGATCCGCGCTCGTCGATCTGAGCCTGATGTTTCACGTGAAACATCGACCCGGCGGGCCGAGCGGGCGCCCCTGACACAACAGGTGCGGGGCGATGTTTCACGTGAAACATCGCCCCGCACCATGGACTGGCCCTGCGGAACCTAGGGCATCTGAGCCCACCACTCCTTGAGAGCCGCCACCGCCTCGTCGTGCTCCATCGGCCCGTTCTCCAGCCGCAGCTCCAGCAGGAACTTGTACGCCTGCCCGATAACGGGGCCCGGACCGACGCCCAGGATCTCCATGATCTGGTTGCCGTCGAGGTCCGGTCGGATGGAGTCCAGTTCCTCCTGCTCCTGAAGCTGCGCGATGCGCTCCTCCAGACCGTCGTAGGCACGGGAGAGCGCGCTCGCCTTGCGCTTGTTCCGCGTCGTGCAGTCGGAGCGGGTCAGCTTGTGGAGCTGGTCGAGGAGCGGGCCCGCGTCGCGTACGTAGCGACGGACGGCGGAGTCCGTCCACTCTCCGGTGCCGTACCCGTGGAAGCGCAGATGGAGCTCGACCAGACGCGAAACGTCCTTGATGAGGTCGCTGGAGTACTTGAGGGCCGTCATGCGCTTCTTGGTCATCTTGGCCCCGACCACCTCGTGGTGGTGGAAGGAGACCCGGCCGTCCTTCTCGAAGCGCCGGGTGCGGGGCTTGCCGATGTCGTGCAGCAGCGCGGCGAGGCGGAGCGTGAGGTCGGGCCCGTTCTCCTCGAGCGCGATCGCCTGCTCAAGGACGATCAGCGTGTGGTCGTAGACGTCCTTGTGCCGGTGGTGTTCATCACGCTCAAGCCGTAGCGCGGGAAGCTCGGGCAGGACGTTCTGCGCGAGGCCGGTGTCCACCAGCAGGGTCAGGCCCTTGCGCGGGTGAGCGGAGAGGATCAGCTTGTTCAGCTCGTCCCGTACCCGCTCGGCCGAGACGATCTCGATCCGGCCGGCCATGTCGGTCATCGCCGCGACGACCTCCGGCGCGACCTCGAAGTCGAGCTGCGCGGCGAACCGCGCGGCCCGCATCATGCGCAGCGGGTCGTCGGAGAAGGACTCCTCCGGCGTACCGGGAGTGCGCAGCACGCGTGCCGCGAGGTCCTCCAGTCCGCCGTGCGGGTCGACGAACTCCTTCTGCGGCAGCTCCACCGCCATCGCGTTGACGGTGAAGTCACGCCGTACGAGGTCTTCCTCAATGGAGTCGCCGTACGACACCTCCGGCTTGCGGGAGGTCCGGTCGTACGCCTCCGACCGGTAGGTCGTGACCTCGATCTGGTAGCCGTCCTTCTGGGCCCCCACCGTGCCGAAGGCGATCCCGACCTCCCAGACGGCGTCGGCCCAGGGACGCACGATCCTCAGCACGTCCTCGGGACGGGCGTCGGTGGTGAAGTCCAGGTCGTTGCCGAGCCGGCCGAGCAGCGCGTCCCTGACCGACCCGCCGACCAGCGCGAGCGAGAACCCCGCCTCCTGGAAGCGGCGGGCGAGATCATCGGCGACAGGGGCGACGCGCAGCAGTTCACTCACCGCGCGGCGCTGCACCTGGCTCAGGGCACTGGACTGTTCGTTGGCGTTCGGCACAACAGAAAAGGGTACGTGGCCCGTGTGGCGGTGGTCGCCTCCATTGAACGTGCACAACGGTTTCGCGTAGAGGACCCCGTCCCCCACCTCTTTGATACCCGTACATACGGGGACAGCCCGCCCTCATCGGCCGATCTTGTGGAACGGACCGCGGCACTTCACCTCTGCGCGCATCGTTACCATGCGTGGACGCACATTCCGACGACCACTGACGACGACGAGGGACGGGCGAGCGCGTGGCCGAGGCGGCAGACTTCCAGGGGACCAGTCCCTCACCTGCCCGCCGCTGGCTGCTGCGCACAGGGGCCCTGATCGCCGGCGCACCGCTGCTGGCCGGGCTGCTCCAGCTCTCCTCCGCACCCGAGGCCCTGGCGGCGCCGAAGGCCGCGCCCGCCGACGCCACGGGCACGAACACCGTCGATGTCTCCTTGGACTCTCTCAGCCCCAGCGCGCCCACCGACGGCGACACGGTTACCGTCTCCGGCACGGTGACGAACAGGGGCAAGCAGACGATCACGAACGCCCATGTGGGCCTGCGGGTGAGCTCGGCGCCGCTGACGACCCGCTCCTCCATCGACACCGCAGCCAAGCGCAGCGGCTTCGACCAGTTCGCCGACGGAACCGAGGTCGGCGGGAAGTACGTCGAGAAGTTCTCCGAGCTCGCTTCCGGCGTGGCCCAGCCCTTCACCATCTCGGTGCCCGTCAAGAAGCTGGACCTCGGTGCGGACGGCGTCTACCAGCTGGGGGTCTCCCTCTCGGGGCAGACATCGGCGGCCCGGTACGACCAGATCCTGGGCATCCAGCGCACGTTCCTGCCGTGGCACCCCGACGAGGCGGACACGCGGACGAAGACCACGTACCTCTGGCCCCTGATCTCCGGCAGCCACCTCACGGCCGAGACCGGGCCGGGAGAGCGCCAGACGCCCACCTTCCTCAACGACGACCTCGCCAAGGAGATCTCCGCGGGCGGTCGCCTGGAGCAGATGCTGGCGCTGGGCAAGGATCTCGACGTCACCTGGGTGATCGACCCCGACCTGCTGGCGTCGGTCGTGGCGATGACCGAGAGCTACAGCGTCCGGAGCGGGGCGACGACGGTCCCGGGCAGGAGCCAGGAGGTCGCCAACGCATGGCTGGCGGAGCTCGAGACCGCGGTGCAGGGCAAGGAAGTGGTCGCGCTCCCCTTCGCCGATCCCGATCTGGCGTCGCTGGCGCAGAACGGCAAGGCCGTCACGGGCTCCCTGAGCCGCCTCAAGGACGCCACGGACGTCGCGGCGGACACCGTCGAGAACATCCTCCACGTGGAGGCGAACACGGAGTTCGCATGGCCCGTGAACGGCGCCGTGGACCCGTCCATCATCAAGGTGGCCACCTCGGCGGGCGCCGACAAGGTGATCGCCCGTAGCGACAGCCTGGAGGAGAACCGCGGGCTGTCCTACACCCCCACCGCCGCCCGCCCTATCGGCGGCGGCACCACGGCCGTCGTCGCGGACGCCCGGCTGTCCACGGCGTTCCAGGGCGACATGACGAAGGCCGAGAGCTCCACGCTGGCGGTGCAGAGGTTCCTCGCGCAGAGCCTGATGACGAACCTGCAGACCGACAAGCAGCGCAGCCTCGTGATCGCCCCGCAGCGCATGCCCACGGCCAGCCAGGCCCAGACGATGGCCCAGGCCCTGACGGCGCTCCAGGGCGGTACCTGGTCGCAGTCCCAGGACCTGTCCTCGGCCGCCGAGGCGAAGCCCGACCCGAACGCCAACACCAGGCTCCCGTCCGCCGCTGCGTACCCCAAGTCACTGCGCAAGCAGGCCCTGCCCACGTCGGCGTTCGAGCAGATCCACGGCACCCAGAGCGATCTCGACCGCTTCAAGGTGATCCTCAACCGCCAGTCGCGCGTGGTCACTCCCTTCGGCCGGACCATGGACCGGGAGATGTCCACGTCCTGGCGGGGTCACGCCACGGACGCCAGGGCCTACCGGGACGGCGTGCAGTCCTACCTCGACACGCTCACCAGCCAGGTCCGGCTGATCGAGAAGTCGGAGACCAAGCTCTCGGGCCGTAGCGCCACGATCCCGGTGACGGTCCAGAACAACCTCGTGCAGGGCGTCGACCTGACGCTGCGCCTCACGTCGCAGCTCCCGCAGCGTCTGAAGATCGCTGACGATGACTACGACGAGCAGTCCATCGACATCTCGGGCGGCCACAGCGAGTCCGTGAAGTTCACCACGAACGCCGAGGCCAACGGCAAGGTCGACGTCGTCGCGCAGCTGTACACGAAGGACGGCCAGAAGTACGGCAACCCTGTCGTCTTCACGGTGAGCGTCACCGAGATCACCCCCACGGTGATGCTGGTCATCGCCGGCGGTGTCCTCCTCCTCGTCCTCGCCGGATTCCGCATGTACACCCAGCGCAAACGCGCCGCCGCCCGCCAGGAGGCGGAGGACGCCGCGCAGGACGCGACATCCGCGGAGAACACGGCGCCGGGCGAGGAAGCGAACACCGGGGCCGCCTCGGTCGTACAGACTGACGAAGTCGTACACACTGACGAAGGTGATTCCTCGGCCGAGCCCGTGGAAGACGCGCCGGAGCACCCGAGTGACCTGGCCACGGACACCGCTCCGGAAAACACCGACCGGTCCGGAACGGGTGAGAGAGTGGACCGTTGAGCGATTGTCGTGGCCGGTGGGCCCGGAAACGATGAGGTGGGGTAACCATGAACGCGCCGTACGACGGTGACCGCGGCCAGGGCGCGGCCGACTCGGGCTACCCCGACGGCTCGCAGCCCGGGTCGGCCCAGGTGCCGCCGCAGCCCCCCGCGGACATGTACCTCCAGGACGCCTACGACCAGGACCCCTACCGCGCCCGCGACCTGTCCGCCCAGGACCCGGTGGCCGAGGCGCTCTACGACCGCGCCGCGCACCCTCCGCCGCCTCCGGGCACCCATCAGCCCCAGCAGACTCTCTACGGGCAGCCCACGCCGTCGCAGTACGCCCCCGACCCCCGGGTGTGGGCCCAGACCCCCGCGCCCGAGCCGGACGGCCCGTCGCGGCACCTGCCGTACGGCGACAACGCCCGTACGACCCAGTTCGTGGGAGTGGACGACCTGGTCACACAGGCCGGCGAGGAGCGTCACGAACCCGACGCGTTCGCCCACCTCTTCCGGGACCAGCAGCAGAGCGGCAGCGGCCCGGTGGGTCAGCCCTCCGTGCCCGGCCCGACCCCCGCTCCGGCCCCCGGTCCGGGCCGTCCACAGCACGAGGAGCCCACCGCACAGGCCCCCGCGGCCGCGCCGGCCCCGAAGAAGGGCGGGCGGGCTTCGGGTCTGCTGAAGTCGAGCGCCGTGATGGCGGCGGGCACCATGGTCTCGCGCCTCACCGGCTTCATCCGCTCGGCGATGATCGTCTCGGCGCTGGGTCTCGCCCTGCTGGGCGACGCCTTCCAGGTGGCCTATCAGCTGCCCACGATGATCTACATCCTGACCGTCGGCGGTGGGCTCAACTCCGTCTTCGTGCCGCAGCTCGTGCGTGCGATGAAGGACGACGACGATGGCGGCGAGGCGTATGCCAACCGCCTGCTGACCCTCGTCATGGTGGTCCTCGGCCTTCTCACGGCGCTCGCGATGTTCGCGGCCCCGCTCCTGGTGCGAGCGCTGTCCGTGGGAGTTGCCAACGATCCCGCGGCCAACGAGACCGCCGTGACGTTCACCCGCTACTTCCTGCCATCCATCTTCTTCATGGGCATCCATGTGGTGATGGGGCAGATCCTGAACGCCCGCGGCCGGTTCGGCGCCATGATGTGGACGCCGGTCCTCAACAACATCGTCATCATCGTCACCCTCGGCGCGTTCCTGTGGGTCTACGGCAGCGCGGCCGACTCCGGGATGACCGTCGACAACATCCCGCCGGAGGGTGTGCGCCTGCTCGGTGTGGGCATTCTGCTCGGCCTCGTCGTGCAGGCCCTCGCGATGATTCCCTACCTGCGGGAGACCGGGTTCCGGCTGCGGCTCCGCTTCGACTGGAAGGGCCACGGCCTCGGCAAGGCCGCGATGCTCGCCAAGTGGACGATCCTCTTTGTCCTCGCCAACCAGGCGGGCGCCCTCGTCGTCACCCAGCTGGCCACCTCCGCGGGCATCGACGCCCACGTCAAGGGAACGGGTTTCGCGTCCTACGCCAACGCCCAGCTGATCTGGGGCCTGCCCCAGGCCATCATCACCGTCTCGCTGATGGCGGCCCTGCTCCCGCGCATCTCCCGGTCGGCGGCCGAGGACGACGCGGGAGCCGTCCGCGACGACATCTCGCAGGGCCTGCGCACCACGGCCGTCGCCATCGTGCCGATCGCCTTCGGATTCGTCGCGCTGGGCATCCCCATGTGCACCCTGATCTTCGGCCCGTCGGGTACCGACGCGGCCACCAACATGGGCTTCATGCTGATGGCCTTCGGCCTCGGTCTGATCCCGTACTCCGTGCAGTACGTCGTCCTGCGCGCCTTCTACGCGTACGAGGACACCCGGACGCCGTTCTACAACACGGTCATCGTGGCCGCCGTCAACGCCGGAGCCTCCGCGATCTGCTTCTTCGTGATCCCCGCCCGCTGGGCGGTGGTCGGCATGGCGGCCTCGTACGGTCTCGCATACATGATCGGCGTGGGTGTCGCCTGGCGACGGCTGAAGAAGCGGCTGGGTGGTGACCTGGACGGCTCCCGGGTGATGCGGACGTACGCGCGGCTGTCCATCGCGTCGCTGCCCGCGGCGCTGGTCAGCGGCGCGGCCTGCTACGGGATCAGCCAGAGTCTGGGGCAGGGCGTCGGCGGCTCGATGCTCGCACTCGTCGGGGGAGGAATCGTTCTGCTCGGTGTCTTCTACGTCGCCGCGCGGCGCATGCGCATCGAAGAGCTCAACTCGATGGTCGGCATGGTCCGCGGACGACTGGGGCGCTGAGGCGGGGTTAGGCGCACAACCATCGTCCGTCGTCGCGTGTCGCTCATAGCGGCGGACTGTGGGCACAATTGGCTTTGGCGTCGCAGAGCGCGCAACGGATTGGGGAGGCAGGAACGACGGTGGCGGAACGGAGCACGGCTGCCGTCGACGTGGCAGACAACAGCGGCGACGAGCCGCTGACCGCGCAGGCGGACCAGTCCACGGCCGACGGGGAGGCCCAGAACCGGGAGCGGGACACGGAAAGCTCGGCGAGCGAAGAGGCACACGGAAGCGGCGGCACCGAGAGCCCTTCCAGGACGACACCGCCCGAACTGCACAGTGGTCACAAGCTCGCCAGGCGCTACCGCCTCGAAGAGTGCGTCACCCGTCTGGACGGTTTCAGCAGTTGGCGTGCCGTGGACGAGAAACTGCGGCGCGCGGTGGGAGTTCACGTCCTGCCGGCCGACCACGCACGCGCCCGTGCCGTGCTGGCGGCGGCGCGTTCCTCGGCGCTGCTGGGTGACCCCCGATTCGTCCAGGTGCTGGACGCCGTGGAGGAGAACGACCTCGTGTACGTGGTGCACGAGTGGCTCCCCGACGCCACGGAACTGACGACGCTCCTCGCCTCCGGCCCCCTGGAACCGCATGACGCGTACCAGATGGTCAGCCAGGTCTCGCACGCCATGGCCGCCGCCCACCGCGAGGGCCTGGCCCACCTCCGGCTGAACCCCAGCGCCGTCCTGCGCTCCGCCGCCGGACAGTGGCGCATCCGCGGCCTCGCGGTGAACGCGGCGCTGCGCGGCATTCGGTCCGACACCCCCCAGCGCACGGACACCGAGGCGATCGGCGCACTGCTCTACGCGTCGCTCACCCAGCGCTGGCCCTACGAGAACGACGCACACGGCCTCTCCGGGCTTCCCAAGGGCGTCGGGCTCATCGCTCCCGACCAGGTGCGGGCCGGCGTCCACCGCGGTCTGTCCGAGCTCGCCATGCGCGCCCTGGCCAACGACGGCGCCACCGCCTCCCGGCACGAATCTCCGTGCACGACACCGGAGGAGCTGGTGAAGGCGATCGGCGAGATGCCCCGCATCCGCCCGCCGGAGTCGGTGTTCACCGCCCCGCCCGACTATCAGCGCACCACGTACCAGCAGGGCACCTACGGCCGTCAGACGTCCCACCCGGGCGCCACCCAGCCCATTGCGACCCCTCCGCCGCCGCTGCAGAGCCGTACCGGAAAGGCCCTCAAGTGGGCTGTGTCGGCGTTGCTGATCGCCGCGCTCGGTCTGGGCAGCTGGCAGCTGGCGGACGCTCTGATGGAGCGCGGCAACCGGTCCGACGACACGGACACGAGCCAGACGACGGACAACGACAAGGGCGACAACCCCGCCAAGCCGCTCACGAGGCGCAGCATCAGCGGCGCCGTGGAGTACTACCCGGACGGTAAGCCGCAGCACGCCAACGACGTGCAGCTGACCTACGACAAGAGCGGTTCCACGTACTGGCGGACTTACTCCTTCAACGACGGCCCCACCCTCGCGCCCTACAAGCAGGGCGTCGGCATCGTCTACGACCTGGGCTCTGCCCAGGAGGTGTCGGCTGCGTCAATAGGGCTGTACTACGCCGGCGACCACACGTCGGCCACCCTCTACGCGGCCGACTCCCTGTCGTCGTCCGCCCCCCTCAACTCGATGACGAAGATCGCCACGAGCACGACCAGCGGGACCAACCTGAAGATCTCCGCCAAGAAGCCGGTGAAGACCCGGTACGTTCTGGTCTGGTTGACCGCCGTACCCAAGTCGGGGCCGGACCAGTTCAGTGGCGCCGGCTACAAGCAGGCGATCACCGACGTGAAGTTCATGGGCTGAGAGTTCTGCGAGGAAGGGGGTCCGATGGCGCCAGGCGCTGATCACAGCGGAACGAGCGATCAGGACCTCCTGGCCCAGCATGTCGAGGGCGATCCCGATGCCTTCGCGGAACTCGTGCGGCGTCACCGGGACCGGCTGTGGGCGGTGGCGCTGCGGACCCTGGGAGACCGTGAGGAGGCCGCTGACGCCGTCCAGGACGCGCTGGTCTCCGCCTATCGGGCCGCGCACACCTTCCGCGGTCAGTCGGCCGTCACGACCTGGCTCCACCGCATCACGGTGAACGCCTGCCTGGACCGCGCCCGCAAGGCAGCCTCACGCAAGACCTCCCCGGTCGACGACACCGAGCGCCTGGAGCAACTGCTGGAGCCGCACGAGTCGGCCTCCGCGCCCGCCGAGCGCAACGATGTGCACCGCCAGCTCCTCGAGGCCCTGGGCACCCTGCCGCAGGACCAGCGCGCGGCCCTCGTCCTGGTGGACATGCAGGGCTACCCGGTGGCGGAGGCCGCTCGGATCCTCGATGTCCCGACCGGGACGGTGAAGAGCCGCTGTGCCCGTGGCAGAGCCAGGCTTCTGCCGCTGCTGACCCATCTCCGCGGTGACGGAGGGGGTGACGGCGGCGAAAAGTCGGGGCGCGGAAGGAACCGGACGCAGGGGACATCCGTCCCACCCGCAGCAGGACCACATGATGCAGGGCCAAGCGATTCAGCTGCTGTGAAGGGCGGAGGTGGGCGAGCGTGACATCCACGACCGACACAGCCGGACACCCGGACGTCGAGGAGATCTCCGACCTCACCGAAGGTCTCCTACCGCCGTCCCGTACGGAGGACGTCCGACAGCACCTGGACCAGTGCGCCCTCTGCGCTGATGTGTACGCCTCGCTGGAGGAGATCCGAGGCTTGCTCGGCACCCTGCCGGGCCCACCACGCATGCCTGACGACGTGGCTGGACGGATCGATGCCGCGCTGGCTGCCGAGGCCCTGCTGAACGCCACCGCACCCGACCTGGAGGTCGTGCCCGGTACGTCCGACCCCTCTGCTTCGGCGTCCCACGCGGACGACCGTGTATGTGTTTCACGTGAAACATCGACCGTGGCGGATCGTCCCGCCGGCCACGGTCGCGGGCCAACGGGCCCCGGCCGTCCCACGCCCAAGCGGCGCACCCGTCGCGTCAAGATCCTCGCCGCGGCGTTCGCGACCGCCGCTCTGGGGCTTGGCGTGCTTCTCGTCCAGTCGGTGAGCGACAGCGGCTCGGGGGACGACTCTCCCATTGCTCAGAGCCCTGCCTCCGATGTGTTCTCCGGGGTCAAGCTGCAGAAGCGGGTGGATGATCTTCTCGGCGGCCAAACGACGAAGGAGGCGCCGGGCCGCGAGTCGGTCGGCGCCAATACGGCACCGGATGATCCGGAGATGTTCGGCACGAGCCCCACCACGAAGCTCACGAAGGACGTGCCTCCCTGCATCGCCAAGGGCATCGGCGACGTGACAGGGGCCGTCGCCTCGGAACCGGGAACGTATCAGGGGACGGATGCCTATCTCGTCCTCATGCCCGTCCCGGACGATGCTTCGCACGTCACGGCTTACGTGGTCGATGCCTCCTGCGTGGGCAAGTCCTCGGCACCCGCCGGAGAGGTTCTGCTGAAGCAGACCTACGCCCGCCCCTGAGGACTGCCTGCCACGCCACCCCTGGCATCCCTGTGCGGCGCCACGACTCCGTGTGCCCGGACACACCGGGAATGTACGCCCCTTAGGATCCGTTGGGTGGGGTGAGAGTTCCGAGAGCAGCTCCCACCGGCAGTACGCAGCAGTCTCCAGAGACGAGGAAACAAGCCGTGAGCGACGTCCGTAACGTGATCATCATCGGCTCCGGGCCCGCCGGCTACACGGCAGCGCTCTACACCGCGCGCGCATCGCTGAAGCCGCTGGTGTTCGAGGGAGCCGTCACCGCAGGCGGCGCGCTCATGAACACCACCGAGGTGGAGAACTTCCCCGGCTTCCGGGACGGCATCATGGGCCCTGACCTCATGGACAACATGAGGGCCCAGGCCGAGCGCTTCGGTGCCGAGCTCATTGCGGACGACGTCGTGGCCGTCGACCTGGCCGGTGAGATCAAGACGGTCACGGACACGGCAGGCACCGTCCACCGTGCCAAGGCCGTCATCGTCACCACCGGGTCCCAGCACCGCAAGCTCGGGCTGCCCAACGAGGACGCCCTCTCCGGGCGTGGCGTCTCCTGGTGCGCCACCTGTGACGGGTTCTTCTTCAAGGACCAGGACATCGCCGTGATCGGTGGCGGTGACACCGCCATGGAGGAGGCCACCTTCCTCTCCCGGTTCGCCAAGTCGGTGACCGTCGTCCACCGCCGGGACACGCTGCGCGCCTCGAAGGCGATGCAGGAGCGTGCGTTCGCCGACCCGAAGATCTCCTTCATCTGGGACAGCGAGGTCGCGGAGATCCAGGGCGACCAGAAGCTCTCCGCCCTGAAGCTGCGCAACCTCAAGACGGGCGAGACGTCCGACCTGCCGGTGACGGGCCTGTTCATCGCGATCGGCCACGACCCGCGCACGGAACTCTTCAAGGGTCAGCTCGACCTGGACGACGAGGGCTATCTGAAGGTCGCCGCCCCGTCGACCCGGACGAACCTGACCGGTGTATTCGGCGCCGGCGATGTCGTCGACCACACCTACCGCCAGGCGATCACCGCGGCCGGCACCGGCTGCTCCGCCGCCCTCGACGCCGAGCGCTTCCTCGCCGCCCTCGCAGACGGCGAGCAGACCGCCGAGCCCGAGAAGACCACCGTCTGACCCCCGTCCGCCCCACCGCACCAACCAGTTAGGAGCCCGCCGTGGCCGGCACCCTGAAGAACGTGACCGACGACTCCTTCGAGCAGGACGTCCTGAAGAACGACAAGCCCGTCCTGGTGGACTTCTGGGCCGCATGGTGCGGTCCGTGCCGCCAGATCGCGCCGTCCCTCGAAGCGATCGCCCAGGAGTACGGCGACAAGATCGAGATCGTCAAGCTCAACATCGACGAGAACCCGGCCACGGCCGCCAAGTACGGCGTCATGTCCATCCCGACCCTGAACGTCTACCAGGGCGGCGAGGTCGCCAAGACCATCGTCGGTGCCAAGCCGAAGGCCGCGATCGTGCGCGACCTCGAGGACTTCATCGCTCAGTAGGTACCGCTGCCGTCGCACGGCGACGATGTTTCACGTGAAACATGAAAGGGCCGACCCCACCGGGGTCGGCCCTTTCGCTTGCACCGGCTCGCTTCGGTCGTTCTCAGAGCGGTCGCAGTGCGGGTTCCTTCTGGACCGCTCCCAGAAGTCGGTCGAGCGCCAACTCGACGTCCTCCTTCCAGGACAGCGTGGTCCGCAGTTCCAACCGCAGCCGGGGGTACGCGTGGTGGGGACGGACCGTCTTGAAGCCCACGGCTGTCAGATGGTCAGCGGGCAGGACACAGGCCGGTTCCTTCCAGCGTGCGTCGCCGAATGCCTCGATCGCCTTGAAGCCTCGCCTCAGTAGATCCTTGGCCACGGTCTGCACCATCACCCGGCCGAGCCCTTGCCCCTGAAAGCCCGGCACGATGAAGGCAGTTATCAACTGAACCGCGTCCGGAGAGATCGGGCTGGTGGGGAACGCCGTGGAGCGTGGCACATAGGCCGGCGGTGCGTAGAGCACGAAGCCCGCCGGAACGTCGTCCACATAGACGACCCGCCCGCAGGAACCCCAGTCCAGAAGAACCGCAGAGATCCAGGCTTCTTTCTCCAGTGCGGGAGTGCCTGCCTTTACCGCTGCCTCACCACTGACTGGGTCCAGCTCCCAGAAGACGCACGAGCGGCAACGCTTGGGAAGGTCCTGAAGGTTGTCCAGCGTGAGCGGTACGAGCCGACGCCCCATGAAGGCTGTTCCTCGCTTCCTTCGCCCGCAGCGTCGCGAGCGGCTGTCAGAGCGCTTCGCTCCCTGAGCAGGCTGCCGATGAACCCGCCGACCGCGCCCAGTCCCAGGCCCGCGGTCACCAGACCGGAACGGCTCACGGATCGCATTGCCCCCGCCTCCCATGAAGGTGCCACAAGGTGGATGCGCCATACCCAACCGCATCGTATCGACGATGTGATTGCCTAGACACTGCCTGCAAGCAAAGAGCGGACTGTGTCCGGTATACATCGGACCCAGCCCGCTCATGGGGTCGACCAGCCGAAAGGCGTCCCGCTGGTCGAAGGATCAGCCCTCGGCCTCGTCGCTGTCGTCGTCCAGCAGGCTCCGCTGAAGGACGGGCCCTTCACCGGGGGCGAGCGACGACAGGATGCGTTCCAGATCTTCCATCGAGGCGAACTCGACAGTGATCTTTCCCTTCTTCTGGCCCAGGTCGACCTTCACCCGGGTCTCGAAGCGGTCCGAGAGCCGGGTCGCCAGATCGCTCAGCGCGGGGGAGACGCGTGCGCCGGCCCGAGGGCCCTTGGAGCGTGAGGTCGCCTTGGGCCGCGAGCCCATGAGCGTCACGATTTCCTCGACGGCTCGTACCGACAGTCCTTCGGCCACGATCCGGTGGGCCAGCTTGTCCTGCTCCTCCGAGTCGTCGACCGAGAGCAGCGCTCGGGCGTGCCCGGCGGAGAGCACACCGGCGGCCACGCGCCGCTGCACCGCGGGGGAAAGCTTCAGCAGACGCAGGGTGTTGGAGACCTGAGGGCGGGAACGGCCGATGCGGTCCGCCAGCTGGTCGTGCGTGCAGTTGAAGTCCCTGAGCAACTGGTCGTAGGCAGCGGCCTCTTCCAGCGGGTTCAGCTGGGCCCGGTGGAGGTTCTCCAGGAGAGCGTCCAGAAGGAGCTTCTCGTCGTCCGTGGCCCGCACGATCGCCGGGATCGCCTCCAGGCCGGCCTCACGGCAGGCACGCCAGCGCCGCTCACCCATGATGAGCTCATAGCGGGCCGGTCCCAGTTGCCGTACGACGACAGGCTGGAGAAGGCCGACCTCCTTGATGGAGGTGACCAGCTCCTGGAGGAGGTCCTCGTCGAACACCTCACGGGGCTGCCGTGGGTTCGGCGTGATCGAGTCGAGGGGCAGCTCGGCGAAGTGGGCGCCAATGGGGGCTGCGGGTACCTCGATGCCGCCGTTCGGAGGAAGCTCCTCTGTTTCACGTGAAACATTGGGCAGCGTGGCGACCCTCGCGGCCGCCACTCCGCGCTCCTGGGAAAGGACCGGTACCGCTGTCGGTGAGGGAGACGCAGGGCCTCCGATGGCCGGCGGCGCCGCCTTCTCCCCAGTCGGGGCTGCTGGGATCAGTGCGCCAAGACCACGGCCCAACCCCCTCCGTCGCTCACTCACTGGATCCCCTCCACCATGCTCGGGTTGTTCTGTGCGCCGATGTGCGCGTGCGTCGGGTCATAGCCCACGCCGACGCCCTTCAGCGCAATTTCTCGTGCCGCCTCAAGGTACGAGAGGGCACCGCTCGATCCTGGATCGTAAGTCAGCACGGTCTGCCCGTAGCTGGGCGCCTCGGAGATACGGACAGAGCGCGGAATGCTCGTCCGTAGCACCTCGTCGCCGAAGTGGTTGCGCACCTCGTCGGCGACCTGGGAGGCAAGACGCGTCCGGCCGTCGTACATGGTGAGCAGAATGGTCGACACGTGGAGGGTGGGATTGAGGTGTCCCCGCACCAGGTCGACATTGCGGAGCAGCTGGCCGAGGCCCTCCAGCGCGTAGTACTCACACTGGATCGGGATGAGGACTTCCTGGCCGGCGACCAAGGCGTTGACCGTCAGCAGGCCGAGTGAGGGAGGGCAGTCGATCAGGATGTAGTCCAGCGGCTGCTCGTATGCCTGAATTGCTCGCTGGAGCCGACTCTCACGGGCCACCAGCGATACCAGCTCGATCTCCGCACCGGCGAGATCGATCGTGGCAGGAGCGCAGAAGAGTCCCTCGACATCCGGAACGGGCTGGACGATCTCTGCCAGAGGCTTGCTCTCGACCAGCACGTCGTAGATGGACGGCACCTCGGCATGGTGATCGATCCCGAGCGCGGTGGACGCGTTGCCCTGGGGGTCCAGGTCGATCACCAGGACACGGGCGCCATGCAGAGCCAGCGAGGCGGCGAGGTTGACCGTGGTCGTGGTCTTGCCGACGCCGCCCTTCTGGTTGGCGACCACCATGACTCGGGTCTGCTCAGGCCGGGGCAGTCCTTCCCCGGCGCGGCCCAGAGCCTCTACTGCCAGCTGGGCAGCACGACCGATGGGAGTGTCGTCCATCGGGGGCGGTGTTTCACGTGAAACATCCTCCCCCATCGATTCGGTACGGGGACCGGGGACCGGATCGGTCATCGGTCCCGCGATGTTGGCGTCGGACCGCAAGGATTCACTCTCCTCGACTTCAGGCTCGCAATGAACAGAGCCTCCCATGTCTTCGGGGTCATGAACCAGTGAGGCCTGGGGTTCTGTGGAGAATTCCACCTCTGTGGAAATCTCCGTCGCCTCTCCGAGTGACCCGAGAGGCTTCCGGTCGCGCGGTTCGGCCGCAGCGCGGCCCCGGCCGATGATGCCGTGTAGCAGTGAGCGACGTTTCACGTGAAACACGATGCCTAGCCGCTCAGGTCACCACCGCGCGACACTCCGACATGCGTGGGCGGGGAGGCTTGTGTGGAGTACGCCTCATCGTCAGGACGGCGTGATCAGTGGTCGAGCGTGGCCCTCAACGACGCCGCCGGGCCCGTCCCGTCCGGGCCGCCTTCGCCCGCTTCGCCGCGAAGCGCACACCGCCGGGACTCTCGCCGACTTCCACACGCACGACCGTGGACAGCGGATCGACGACGCCCTCACCGACATGGTGGATGGAGGTCTCCACCGCGCCGAGCTTGCTCAGGGCCGTGGCCGCGCTCTTCAACTCCTCCTCAGCGGTGTCGCCCTTGAGCGCCAGCATCTCCCCGTACGGCCGCAGGAGCGGAATGCCCCAGGTGGCCAGTCGGTCCAGGGGAGCCACGGCCCGTGCCGTCACCACGTGGACTGGCTGAAGCGTGCCGAGGACTTCTTCGGCACGACCTCGGACGACGGTGACGTGGTCGAGGCCCAGCAGTTCCACGACCTCCGTCAGGAAATTCGTGCGCCGCAGCAGCGGCTCCAGCAGCGTGATCTTCAGGTCGTCCCGGACGAGTGCCAGCGGGATACCGGGCAGTCCGGCGCCGGAGCCGACGTCGCAGACCGTCACTCCCTCGGGCACGACCTCGGAGAGCACCGCGCAGTTCAGCAGGTGCCGCTCCCACAGGCGAGGTACTTCCCGTGGGCCGATGAGACCCCGCTGCACTCCCGCCTCCGCCAGCAGTTCGGCGTACCGGACCGCGTCCGCGTAGCGATCACCGAATACATCGCGCGCCTGCTCGGGCGCAGGGGGGAGCTCCGCTGCCTCCGTCACGGGGACCGTCCTTCCGTACCGCAAGAGCGCACTGTGCGCTGACACCAGAACAACAGGCTGACAAAGTACGGCCCCGCCTGCGGGCAGACGGGGCCGGAGAAACGTACGTACCGAATCAGGCAGGCAGCACGACGACGAAGCGCTGCGGCTCCTCGCCCTCGGACTCGCTGCGCAGGCCCGCGGTCTTGACCGCGTCGTGCACGACCTTGCGCTCGAAGGGCGTCATCGGCTTCAGCTTGACGGGCTCGCCGGTGCTCTTCGCCTCGGCGGCGGCCTTGGCGCCCAGCTCGGAGAGTTCGGCGCGCTTCTTGGCGCGGTAGCCGGCGATGTCGAGCATCAGACGGCTGCGGTCGCCGGTCTCGCGGTGCACGGCCAGGCGCGTCAGCTCCTGGAGCGCTTCGAGCACCTCGCCCTCCCGGCCGACGAGCTTCTGCAGATCACGGCTGCCGCTGTCGCTGATGATCGAGACAGAGGCACGGTCGGCCTCGACGTCCATGTCGATGTCGCCGTCGAGATCGGCGATGTCCAGCAGACCTTCCAGGTAGTCCGCCGCGATCTCACCCTCCTGCTCCAGGCGGGTGAGGGTGTCTCCACCCTCGGAGGCGGCGGAGGTGGTGCCTTCCGTCACGGGATGGGCTCCTTCTTACTTCTTGGACGGGGACTTGGGGCGCTGCTGGCCCTTGCGCTGACCGGACTGGGCCTTGCTGCGGCCGCTGGCTCCGGGCTTGGGCGCCGCCTTCTTGGCTGCGGCCGCCGGCGTGGCGTCCTCGGGCTCGTCGGTCTTGCTGAGCGAGGTGGGCGCGCTCTGCTGCTCGGCGTCGTCGGCGGTCTTCGTGACACCGGCCTGACGCTGGGCTTTGGTCTGGCGCTTGGGCTGCTGGCGCTTGGCGGGAGTCGGCGTACCGTCCTCTGCGGTGGCCACGGCCGAGGCCTCGCCCTTGATCACGGTTCCGTCGGGCTGGGCCGCGAGGCCCTCCTTGTTCAGACCGTTGATGAACTTGCGCTCGTACTCGTTGCGGTCACGGCCCTTGACGACGATCGCCTTGACGATGGCGCGCTCACGCCGGTTGCGGGTCTTGCCGTGGCGCGTGACGTGCTTGAGGAGGCGTTCCAGGTACGCGGCCTGGGCCTTGGAACCCGGGGTCGGGTTGTTGTGGATGACGTACATCTGCTGGCCCATGGTCCACACGTTGGTGGTCAGCCAGTAGACGAGGACACCGACGGGGAAGTTGATGCCGAAAACGGCGAACATGATCGGGAAGATGTACATCAGCATCTTCTGCTGCTGCATGAACGGCGTCTTCACCGTGGTGTCGACGTTCTTCGTCATCAGCTGACGCTGCGTGTAGAACTGCGACAGCGACATCAGCACGATCATGATCGCGGTCACGATGCGGACCGTGGTGATCGAGGCGTCGAGCGCCGAGGCCTCAGCCGCGCTGTCCGTGAAGGTCGCGGCCAGCGGAGCACCGAAGATGTGCGCCTTCTGCGCGCTCTCCAGCAGGCTCTCGTTGATGACACCGATGGTGTCGTTGTTCGCGATGCTGTTGAGCACGTGGTACAGGGCGAAGAAGAACGGCGACTGCGCCAGGATGGGAAGGCACGAGGAGAGCGGGTTGGTGCCCGTCTCCTTGTACAGCTTCATCATCTCTTCGGACTGACGCTGCTTGTCGTTCTTGTAGCGCTCCTGGATCTTCTTCATCTCGGGCTGGAGCGTCTGCATGGCCCGAGTCGCCTTGATCTGCTTCACGAAGAGCGGGATCAGACAGATCCGGATCAGGATCACCAGGGACACGATGGACAGGCCCCAGGCCCAGCCGGTGTCATCGCCGAAGAGGGCGCCGTACACCTTGTGGAACTGGACGATGACCCAGGAGACGGGTGTCGTGATGAAGCTGAAGAGACTGGCAATCGTGTCCACTAATCATGCTCCTTGGGCATGGGACGGGCTCTCGGCGGCCGGGCTCGAAGGGACATGCCCCTCGGTGGCCGGTTCGGCGGCGGAGGACCCGCCCTTGCGTGCGCGCCACGCACCACGCACCAGCTCGTGCCACCGCGGACGCTTGCGCGGCGGGACGTGATCCACACCGCCGAGCGACCACGGGTTGCACCGCAGGATGCGCCAGGCCGTGAGGGCCGTGCCCTTGATCGCGCCGTGGCGGTCGATGGCCGTGTAGCCGTAGTGGGAGCACGACGGGTAGTACTTGCACACCGGCCCGAGCAGCGGACTGATCGTCCACTGGTACAGCTTGATCAGCGCCAGCAGCGGGTACTTCATCGTGCGCCCCCTCCCAGTAGCCGTCGTATGGCGGCATCCAGGTCTTGGGCCAGTTGTACGTGGTCGGCGTCGCCCGCACCGGGCAGCGCTCGTACGACTACCAGGCTACCGGGGGGAAACTGGGCGACTCGATCGCGCATGAGATGGCGAAGCCTGCGCTTCACCTTGTTGCGGACGACCGAACCGCCGACGGCCTTGCTCACGACGAAACCCGCACGCGTCGGGGGAGCGCTCTCCCCAGGCGCGTGCGGGTCCGTGGAACCGCTACGTAGGTGAACGACGAGGAGCGGGCGTCCAGCCCGACGCCCTCGTCGTACCGCGGTCGCGAAGTCCTCGCGCCGCCTCAGCCGGTTCTCGGTGGGCAGCACGACGGCATGACCTGACCGGGATCAGGCGGACAGACGGGCGCGACCCTTGCTACGGCGGGACGCGAGAATCGCGCGGCCGGCACGGGTGCGCATACGCAGCCGGAAGCCGTGGGTCTTCGCGCGACGACGGTTGTTCGGCTGGAAGGTGCGCTTGCTCACTCGGGGGCTCCAGAAATAAATCGGTAGTTGCGGGGTGCCGTCCTGGCTGTCACCGTGCGCCCACGAGTAGCTCGTATTACGCCCGAGTGCACCGCTTTCCGATCACCTGACGCGATCTGTGCCCATCGGAGGCAGGCGGCAGCAGCCATCGACAACTCGACCTGGTTACGGTACGCGCGGCTGAGCCGTCCGGTCAAACCAGAGGTCACGGAGGGACACTATCCACAGGCTGGGGACAACAACTTGAACCGTACCGGCCGCCGTGACTACCGTGACGGAACTCCGATTCGTTCCCATTCCTCGGCTGCGGGTGACCGACCGACCCACCAGACCCGGGCCCGAGAGCACCACCCGAGTTCCATCCCGACCCCCGTCCCAGAACCACACGTTCGTGGGACCTGTGAGAGAGCGTGCCCTGTGGCTGACGTACCTGCCGATCTTGCCGCAGTGTGGCCACGAGTACTGGAACAACTTCTGGGTGAGGGCCGAGGCCAAGGGGTCGAGGTCAAGGACGAGCGCTGGATCAGGCGCTGTCAGCCGCTCGCGCTGGTGGCGGACACCGCTCTGCTCGCCGTCCCGAACGAGTTCGCGAAGGGCGTACTCGAAGGCCGGCTCGCGCCGATCGTCAGCGAGACCCTGAGCCGGGAGTGCGGCCGCCCGATCCGTATCGCGATCACGGTGGACAGTTCCGTCGGCGAGACGCCGGCGCCGCCTGTCCAGTCCCGCTTCGAGGAGCCCGAGCCCTCCACGGGCCCGGGCCAGAGCCGCGACTCCTACGACGGCAGGGACGCCTACGACGGCAGGGACACGTACGACGGCGTACGGGACGCGCGCGGCCCGTACGACAGCCAGGGCTCCTACGACAATCAGAACTCGTACGAGGGCCAGGGCCGCGATCCCTACGAGAGCTACGGCCGCCACCGCGCCGACGACCGAGGCACCGGCGGGCCGGGCGACCAGCTTCCGCCGCCGCGCGCGGACCAGCTGCCCACCGGCCGCGCCGACCAGCTCCCGACCGCGCGCCCCGCGTACCCGTCGGAGTACCAGCGCCCCGAGCCGGGCGCCTGGCCCCGCCCGTCGCAGGACGACTACGGCTGGCAGCAGCAGCGGCTCGGCTTCCCGGAGCGCGACCCGTACGCGTCGCCGTCGTCGGACTACCGTCCGCAGACGATGGAGCGGCCGCCGTACGACCAGCGCTCGGAGTACGACGCGCCGCGCGCCGACTACGACAAGCCCCGCAGCGACTACGCCCGGTCGGACTACGACCGGCCGGGCGGCGACTACGACCAGCGGCCGGACCGGCGTGAGCTTCCCGAGTCGTCGCCGGGGGGCCCTGGCGCGCACCGGGGCGGTCCGGCCGGGGGTGCGCCGGGTCCGCTGGCCGCGCAGCCCGCTCCGGCGACCGGTCCGGGTGAGCCCACGGCCCGCCTGAACCCGAAGTACCTCTTCGACACGTTCGTCATCGGCGCCTCGAACCGCTTCGCGCACGCCGCCGCGGTGGCCGTCGCCGAGGCGCCGGCCAAGGCGTACAACCCCCTCTTCATCTACGGGGAGTCCGGCCTCGGCAAGACGCACCTGCTGCACGCGATCGGGCACTACGCGCGCAGCCTGTACCCGGGGACGCGGGTGCGGTACGTGAGCTCGGAGGAGTTCACCAACGAGTTCATCAACTCCATCCGCGACGGCAAGGGCGACAGCTTCCGCAAGCGGTACCGCGAGATGGACATCCTGCTCGTCGACGACATCCAGTTCCTGGCGGACAAGGAGTCGACGCAGGAGGAGTTCTTCCACACGTTCAACACGCTCCACAACGCGAACAAGCAGATCGTGCTCTCCAGCGACCGGCCGCCCAAGCAGCTGGTGACCCTGGAGGACCGGCTGCGCAACCGCTTCGAGTGGGGGCTGATCACCGATGTGCAGCCGCCCGAGCTGGAGACGCGTATCGCGATCCTCCGCAAGAAGGCGGTGCAGGAGCAGCTCAACGCCCCGCCCGAGGTGCTGGAGTTCATCGCGTCCCGCATCTCGCGCAACATCCGCGAGCTGGAGGGCGCGCTGATCCGGGTGACGGCGTTCGCGTCGCTCAACCGGCAGCCGGTGGACCTGGGCCTGACGGAGATCGTCCTCAAGGATCTGATCCCCGGCGGGGAGAACGCGTCGCCCGAGATCACCGCGACGGCGATCATGGCGGCGACGGCCGACTACTTCGGGCTCACGGTCGAGGACCTGTGCGGCACCTCGCGTGGCCGTGCCCTGGTGACCGCCCGGCAGATCGCCATGTATCTGTGCCGTGAGCTGACCGATCTGTCGCTGCCGAAGATCGGCGCGCAGTTCGGCAACCGGGACCACACGACCGTCATGCACGCCGACCGCAAGATCCGTGCGCTGATGGCCGAGCGGCGCTCCATCTACAACCAGGTGACCGAGCTGACGAACCGCATCAAGAACGGCTGAGGACCCAAGAACGGCCGAGGTGCGGGCCGGCCCGTAGAACGGCGCCGTGCGCCGCGGACAGCCTCCTCCACACACCACCGAGGGCGCCCCGGGATCAGTTCCCGAGGGCGCCTTCGGCGTTCCCGAGGCCGTTTTCGACGTCCGTGAGGGCCTCCGGGGGGCCTCCGGGGACCCTCCGGGCGGACGTCAGGCGTCACCGGGCCGTCAGCCGGTGTTCGAATACCTGGCGCGTTACGGCCGTCCTCCACAGATTCGGGGACTTTCTCCCGTCCACACCCTGGGGACCGGGAAGTTATGCAGATCATGTCCACAGGGCGGCCTGGTGAGGGATCATCAGGCCAGGTCAACAGCCTGTGGATTGGTGGACGAAAGATCTCCACAGACTGTGGACGAAGGGAAGATCCACAGACTGTGGACGAAGTTGTCCACCGGCAACCCACAGCCTGTGGCCGGTTGTCCCCAGCGATCCCCAGCTTCTCCACATGCCTGTCCACTGTTCGGCAAGCAAACCTGCCTTCTCACCGCGTCGAGTGAAAGGCGTCACATGAAGTTGCCTGGTTGGGCTGTGGGAAAGGTGGGTAAACCTGGGGACGCGGTTGGGGAGAAGTGCCGTCAGGCTGTGCACGGGGTGTGCAGAACTTTCTGTTCTCCACAGACAGGCGTGGTTGTCCACCGCCTCCACCCACAGGCCCCGTGGACAAAATCTCCGACCTGAGCTGCGCAAACGCGGTTATCCACGGTTTCCACAGCCCCTACTACTACTCCCAACTAGAGAGAGCTGGGAGTTCGTTTCGAAGGGGGCCCTGTGCACAACTCGCTCTCGGCTGCCCGACCGCGCCTCGTCACGACTTGACCCCGGAAGGCTCCGAGTGTCAGTGGTGTGCGTCAGACTGTTCCCCGGTGTCCTTCCCCTCGCAGGAGCCAGCGACACCGCGACAGACGACGAAGCCAGGCAGGCCGAGAAGCGCCGGCAACAGCAGGAGGCGGCAACAGTGAAGATCCGGGTGGAACGCGACGTACTCGCGGAGGCCGTGGCCTGGGCGGCGCGCAGCCTCCCGGCCCGTCCGCCGGCGCCTGTCCTCGCCGGCCTCCTTCTGAAGGCCGAGGAAGGCCAGCTGAGCCTGTCCGGCTTCGACTACGAGGTCTCCGCGCGGGTGTCCGTGGAGGCGGAGGTCGAGGAGGAGGGCACCGTCCTCGTCTCGGGCCGTCTCCTCGCCGACATCTGCCGCGCCCTCCCCAACCGCCCGGTGGAGATTTCCACAGACGGTGTACGGGCGACGGTGGTCTGCGGTTCCTCACGGTTCACCCTTCACACACTGCCTGTGGAGGAGTACCCGTCCCTGCCGCAGATGCCGAACGCCACGGGCACCGTCCCCGGCGAGGTCTTCGCCTCCGCCGCCGCCCAGGTGGCCATCGCCGCCGGGCGCGACGACACGCTGCCCGTTCTCACCGGTGTGCGCATCGAGATCGAGGGCGACACGGTCACGCTGGCCTCCACCGACCGCTACCGCTTCGCGGTCCGCGAGTTCCTGTGGAAGCCGGAGAACCCGGACGCCTCCGCGGTCGCCCTGGTGCCCGCCAAGACGCTCCTGGACACCGCCAAGGCGCTCACGAGCGGCGACAGCGTCATCCTGGCGCTCTCCGGCTCGGGCGCGGGCGAGGGCCTGATCGGTTTCGAGGGCGCCGGCCGCCGGACGACCACCCGCCTTCTCGAGGGCGACCTGCCGAAGTACCGCACGCTGTTCCCGACCGAGTTCAACAGCGTGGCCGTGATCGAGACCGCCCCGTTCGTGGAGGCCGTCAAGCGTGTGGCCCTGGTCGCCGAGCGGAACACCCCGGTGCGGCTCAGCTTCGAGCAGGGCGCGCTGACGCTGGAGGCCGGTTCCAGCGACGACGCACAGGCTGTGGAAAGGGTCGACGCCCAGCTGGAGGGCGACGACATCTCGATCGCCTTCAACCCCACGTTCCTGCTGGACGGCCTGAGCGCCATCGACTCCCCGGTCGCGCAGTTGTCCTTCACGACGTCCACCAAGCCCGCGCTGCTCAGCGGCAAGCCCGCGGTGGACGCGGAGGCGGACGAGGCATACAAGTACCTGATCATGCCGGTGCGGCTCAGCGGCTGACCCGCCGGGCGACGCCTGTCGCCGCCCTCGGGCGGCCGGAGATCGTCCACAGCGCTGCGGGGCCCGGTGGATCACCGGGCCCTCGGTGCGAAAGCGCAGGTCGGGGCGTACGTATGAGCGGCTATGCCCACAGGTGTGCGTGAGCGTCCGGGTTTAGGCTCGTGCATGGGTACGCAGTGCCCTCATGCCACGTCGCAACCTAAGGAACAACTGATGGAGCTCGGTCTCGTCGGCCTCGGCAAGATGGGCGGCAACATGCGCGAGCGGATACGCCGCGCGGGCCACACCGTCATCGGATACGACCGGAACCCGGATCTCGCCGATGTCCACAGCCTCGAAGAGCTTGTGGGCAAGCTCAAGGGCCCCCGCGTCGTGTGGGTGATGGTCCCGGCAGGCGCCCCCACCCAGTCGACCATCGACGAGCTGGCCGAACTCCTGGAGCCCGGCGACGTCGTCGTGGACGGCGGCAACTCGCGCTGGACGGACGACGAGAAGCACGCCGAGGAGCTGGCGGCCAAGGGCATCGGCTTCGTCGACTGCGGAGTCTCCGGCGGCGTCTGGGGCCTGGAGAACGGCTACGCGCTGATGTACGGCGGCGACGCGGAGCACGTGGCCAGGGTCCAGCCGGTCTTCGACGCGCTGAAGCCCGAGGGCGACTCCGGTGCGGTGCACGCCGGCAAGGTCGGCGCCGGGCACTTCGCGAAGATGGTTCACAACGGCATCGAGTACGCGATGATGCAGGCGTACGCCGAGGGCTGGGAGCTGCTGGAGAAGGTCGATTCCGTCACGGACGTCCGTGAGGTCTTCCGCTCCTGGCAGGAGGGCACGGTCATCCGCTCCTGGCTGCTCGACCTGGCCGTGAACGCCCTGGACGAGGACGAGCACCTGGACGGGCTCCGCGGTTACGCACAGGACTCGGGCGAGGGCCGCTGGACGGTGGAGGCGGCCATCGACCACGCCGTGCCGCTGCCGGCGATCACGGCCTCCCTCTTCGCGCGGTTCGCGTCGCGCCAGGAGGACTCACCGCAGATGAAGATGATCGCGGCGCTGCGGAACCAGTTCGGCGGCCACGCGGTCGAGAAGAAGTAACCCGCGCCCCAAGGCCCGCGGAACACACGAACACCACTACGGTCGACGACAAGTCATCCACAGGACCGCACCGCGGTCCACAACCCCTGGGGGAGGTCGGCAGCCGACCATGCACGTCACGCATCTGTCGCTGGCCGACTTCCGCTCGTACGCCCGGGTCGAGGTCCCGCTCGACCCGGGCGTCACCGCGTTCGTCGGGCCCAACGGACAGGGCAAGACGAACCTGGTCGAGGCCGTCGGCTACCTGGCCACCCTCGGCAGCCACCGCGTCTCCTCCGACGCGCCCCTGGTCCGCATGGGCGCCGACCGGGCGGTCATCCGGGCCCAGGTGCGGCAGGGCGAGCGGCAGCAACTGGTCGAGCTGGAGCTGAACCCCGGCAAGGCCAACCGCGCCCGCATCAACAGGTCATCGCAGGTCAGGCCGCGTGATGTGCTCGGCATCGTACGGACGGTGCTGTTCGCGCCGGAGGACCTCGCCCTGGTGAAGGGCGACCCCGGCGAGCGGCGCCGCTTCCTCGACGAGCTGATCACCGCGCGGGCGCCCCGCATGGCGGGTGTGCGCTCCGACTACGAGCGGGTCCTCAAGCAGCGCAACACCCTCCTGAAGACGGCCGCACTGGCCCGCCGCCACGGCGGCCGCACGATGGACCTGTCCACACTCGACGTCTGGGACCAGCACCTCGCGCGCGTCGGCGCCGAACTGCTCGCCCAGCGCCTGGACCTGGTCGCCGCGATCCAGCCGCTGGCCGACAAGGCGTACGAGCAGCTGGCCCCCGGCGGCGGCCCCGTCGGTCTGGAATACAAACCCTCCTCTCCAGGGATCGTGGGGCACGCGCGCGAGGAGCTGTACGAGCAGCTGACGGCCGCCCTCGCCGAGGCCCGCAAGCAGGAGATCGAGCGGGGCGTCACGCTCGTGGGCCCCCACCGGGACGATCTGGTTCTCAAACTCGGTCAGCTGCCCGCCAAGGGCTACGCCTCACACGGGGAGTCCTGGTCGTACGCCCTGGCGCTGCGCCTCGCCTCCTACGACCTGCTGCGGGCCGAGGGCAACGAGCCGGTGCTGATCCTCGACGACGTCTTCGCCGAGCTGGACGCGCGACGGCGGGAGCGGCTGGCCGAGCTGGTCGCGCCGGGCGAGCAGGTCCTGGTGACCGCCGCGGTCGACGACGACGTGCCCGGCGTCCTGACGGGGACGCGGTTCGCCGTGTCCGACGGGACGGTGGAGCGCGTATGAGCGGATCCGAGGGGAGCCCGAAGACTCCCGAGCCGTCCGGAGTGGACCTCGCGCGCGTGGCGCTGCGCGCCGCCAAGGAAGCCGCACGCGCGCGTGGGGACGCCGCCCGGCAGAAGAGCCAGGCGCGGCGCGGCGGCGGTCTGCGCTCCGGCGCCCGAACCGACGGCCGGGACCCGATGGCCCTCGGCTCCGCCATCAACCGTCTGATCACCGAGCGGGGCTGGGAGACGCCGGCCGCCGTCGGCGGAGTGATGGGCCGCTGGCCGCAGATCGTCGGCGACGACCTGGCCAGGCGCTGCGTTCCCGAGCGGTACGACGAGGACGAGCGGGTCCTGCACGTGCGGTGCGACTCCACGGCCTGGGCGACGAACCTGCGCCTGCTCGCCCCGCAACTGGTCGCCCGGCTCAACGAGGACCTCGGCCACGGCACCGTACGGCTGCTCAAGGTCCACGGCCCCGGTGGTCCCGCCCACCGCTATGGCCCGCTGCGGGCCCCCGGAAGCACCGGTCCTGGCGATACCTACGGGTGACCGTAGTCACATTTTGACGCTCGCCCGGAGGCCGTCGGCCGCCCGGTCGCCCCCCCCTGTGATCCCGCGCACTCGGTCGCGTGCGGATGCGAACCCCTACCTGACCCGGGGGTAGCAAAGGGTTGACACCCGAAAGCGCTGAGTGCCTCCGTGAGCCTCCTGGAGCCCCGCTCCGCATATGGGGAGTCGGGAAGGACCGGTTGAGGGCGGCACATGCGGACTCAGGTACCGGCAAACCCCCATCACTGTCGGCGCTACCGGTAGACTGGAAGCGAAACCCGCCCCATTCGTGGGGACCGCTTCGGAAACACTGTGCAACGCTGACAAAGGCTTCCACCGCTACATGCCGCAGCCGCTCCGGCAAACCCGCCGGGAGCCTGGCTTGTGCTGTGCCAGAAAGGGCGCTTCGTGGCCGATTCCGGCAACCCCAACGAGAACATCCCGTCCACCGAGGCCCTGGCCGGAACGGCCGAGGCCTCATCCTCGGCGTACGACGCCAGCGCCATCACCGTCCTCGAAGGGCTGGACGCGGTCCGCAAGCGGCCCGGCATGTACATCGGCTCGACCGGTGAGCGTGGCCTGCACCACCTGGTGCAGGAGGTCGTCGACAACTCCGTCGACGAGGCCCTGGCCGGGCACGCCGACACGATCGACGTGACGATCCTGCCCGACGGCGGCGTCCGTGTCGTGGACAACGGCCGTGGCATCCCCGTGGGCATCGTCCCGTCGGAGGGCAAGCCTGCCGTCGAGGTCGTGCTGACCGTCCTGCACGCCGGCGGCAAGTTCGGCGGCGGCGGCTACGCGGTCTCCGGTGGTCTGCACGGCGTGGGTGTCTCCGTCGTGAACGCGCTGTCGACCAAGGTGGCCGTCGAGGTCAAGACGGACGGCTACCGCTGGACGCAGGACTACAAGCTGGGCGTCCCGACGGCCCCGCTGGCCAGGCACGAGGCCACGGAGGAGCACGGCACCTCGGTGACCTTCTGGGCCGACCCGGACATCTTCGAGACCACCGACTACTCCTTCGAGACGCTCTCGCGGCGCTTCCAGGAGATGGCGTTCCTCAACAAGGGTTTGACGATCAAACTCACTGACGAGCGCGAGTCCGCCAAGGCCACCGCGGGCGCTGACGAGGCCGGCGAGGACGAGAAGCACGAGGTCAAGACGGTCACGTACCACTACGAGGGCGGCATCGTCGACTTCGTGAAGCACCTCAACTCCCGCAAGGGGGACGTGGTGCACCCCTCCGTCATCGACTTCGAGGCGGAGGACAAGGAGAGGCACCTCTCCGTCGAGATCGCGATGCAGTGGAACAGCGGTTACAGCGAGGGTGTGTACTCCTTCGCCAACATCATCCACACGCACGAGGGCGGTACCCACGAAGAGGGCTTCCGCGCGGCGCTCACCGGTCTGATCAACCGCTACGCGCGCGACAAGAAGCTGCTGCGGGAGAAGGACGACAACCTCACCGGTGACGACATCCGTGAGGGTCTGACCTCGATCATCTCGATCAAGCTGAGCGAGCCGCAGTTCGAGGGCCAGACCAAGACCAAGCTGGGCAACACGGAGGCCAAGACCTTCGTGCAGAAGGTCGTGCACGAGCACCTCACCGACTGGCTGGACCGCAACCCGAACGAGGCCGCGGACATCATCCGCAAGTCCATCCAGGCGGCCACCGCGCGCGTGGCGGCCCGCAAGGCCCGTGACCTCACGCGCCGCAAGGGCCTGCTGGAGACGGCGTCCCTGCCGGGCAAGCTGAGCGACTGCCAGTCGAACGACCCCACCAAGTGCGAGATCTTCATCGTCGAGGGTGACTCCGCCGGCGGCTCCGCCAAGTCCGGCCGCAACCCGCAGTACCAGGCGATCCTCCCGATCCGCGGCAAGATCCTCAACGTCGAGAAGGCGCGGATCGACAAGATCCTGCAGAACCAGGAGATCCAGGCGCTGATCTCCGCCTTCGGCACCGGGGTCCACGAGGACTTCGACATCGAGAAGCTCCGCTATCACAAGATCATCCTGATGGCGGACGCCGACGTCGACGGTCAGCACATCAACACCCTGCTGCTGACCTTCCTGTTCCGCTTCATGCGCCCGCTGGTCGAGGCCGGACACGTCTTCCTGTCGCGTCCGCCGCTCTACAAGATCAAGTGGGGCCGGGACGACTTCGAGTACGCCTACTCGGACCGCGAGCGCGACGCCCTGATCGAGCTCGGCCGGCAGAACGGCAAGCGCATCAAGGAAGACTCGATCCAGCGCTTCAAGGGTCTCGGCGAGATGAACGCCGAGGAGCTGCGCATCACGACCATGGACCAGGACCACCGTGTCCTCGGCCAGGTCACGCTCGACGACGCCGCCCAGGCCGACGAGCTGTTCTCGGTGCTCATGGGCGAGGACGTCGAGGCCCGGCGCCAGTTCATCCAGCGCAACGCCAAGGACGTCCGCTTCCTCGACATCTGAGTCGGTCTCAGCTGACCGCACCAGGAAGGATCCCCACCAGCAATGGCCGACGAGATCACCCCCGTCACGCCTGACCCCAACGAGGGCGAGACCACCCTGCGCATCGAGCCCGTCGGGCTCGAGACGGAGATGCAGCGCTCGTACCTGGACTACGCGATGTCCGTCATCGTGTCCCGCGCGCTGCCCGACGTACGCGACGGTCTCAAGCCCGTCCACCGCCGTGTCCTGTACGCCATGTACGACGGCGGCTACCGGCCCGAGAAGGGCTTCTACAAGTGCGCCCGCGTCGTCGGCGACGTCATGGGCAACTACCACCCGCACGGCGACTCCTCGATCTACGACGCGCTGGTCCGCCTCGCGCAGCCGTGGTCGATGCGCATGCCGCTGGTGGACTCCAACGGCAACTTCGGCTCTCCGGGCAACGACCCGGCGGCGGCCATGCGCTACACCGAGTGCAAGATGGCGCCGCTGTCGATGGAGATGGTCCGTGACATCGACGAGGAGACCGTCGACTTCACGGACAACTACGACGGCCGCTCCCAGGAGCCGACCGTCCTGCCGGCCCGCTTCCCGAACCTGCTGATCAACGGCTCGGCCGGTATCGCGGTCGGCATGGCCACCAACATCCCGCCGCACAACCTCCGCGAGGTCGCGGCCGGCGCCCAGTGGTACCTGGAGAACCCGGAGGCATCCCACGAGGAGCTCCTGGACGCGCTGATCGAGCGGATCAAGGGCCCCGACTTCCCGACCGGCGCCCTGGTCGTCGGCCGCAAGGGCATCGAGGAGGCGTACCGCACGGGCCGCGGCTCCATCACGATGCGCGCGGTCGTCGAGGTCGAGGAGATCCAGAACCGCCAGTGCCTGGTGGTCACGGAACTGCCGTACCAGGTCAACCCGGACAACCTCGCGCAGAAGATCGCCGACCTCGTCAAGGACGGCAAGATCGGCGGCATCGCCGACGTCCGTGACGAGACGTCCTCCCGCACGGGCCAGCGCCTGGTCATCGTGCTGAAGCGGGACGCGGTCGCCAAGGTCGTGCTGAACAACCTGTACAAGCACACCGACCTGCAGACGAACTTCGGCGCCAACATGCTGGCGCTGGTCGACGGCGTGCCGCGCACGCTCTCCCTGGACGCGTTCATCCGCCACTGGGTGACGCACCAGATCGAGGTCATCGTCCGCCGTACGAAGTTCCGGCTGCGCAAGGCCGAGGAGCGCGCGCACATCCTGCGTGGTCTGCTGAAGGCCCTGGACGCCATCGACGAGGTCATCGCGCTGATCCGGCGCAGCGACACCGTCGACATCGCGCGCACCGGCCTGATGGAGCTCCTGGAGATCGACGAGATCCAGGCCAACGCCATCCTCGAGATGCAGCTGCGCCGGCTGGCCGCCCTGGAGCGTCAGAAGATCCTCCAGGAGCACGCCGAACTTCAGGCGAAGATCAACGAGTACAACGAGATCCTCGCGTCCCCGGTCCGCCAGCGCGGGATCGTCAGCGCCGAACTCGCCGCGATCGTCGAGAAGTACGGCGACGACCGCAAGACGATGCTGGTCCCCTACGACGGCGACATGTCCATCGAGGACCTCATCGCCGAGGAGGACATCGTCGTCACGGTCACGCGCGGCGGTTACGTCAAACGCACCAAGACCGACGACTACCGGGCGCAGAAGCGCGGCGGCAAAGGCGTACGCGGCGCGAAGCTCAAGGAAGACGACATCGTCGACCACTTCTTCGTGTCCACGACCCACCACTGGCTGCTGTTCTTCACCAACAAGGGCCGTGTGTACCGGGCCAAGGCCTACGAGCTGCCGGACGCGGGACGTGACGCGCGTGGACAGCACGTCGCCAACCTGCTGGCCTTCCAGCCGGACGAGGCCATCGCGGAGATCCTCGCGATCCGCGACTACGAGGCCACGCCGTACCTGGTGCTCGCCACCAAGGGCGGTCTTGTGAAGAAGACGCCTCTGAAGGATTACGATTCGCCCCGTTCCGGCGGCGTCATCGCGATCAACCTCCGTGAGAAGGAGGACGGTTCCGATGACGAACTGATCGGAGCCGAACTCGTATCGGCAGAGGATGACATCCTTCTGATCAGCAAGAAGGCACAGTCGATCCGCTTCACCGCGACCGACGACGCGCTGCGGCCCATGGGCCGTGCGACCTCGGGTGTCAAGGGCATGAGTTTCCGCGAGGGAGACGAGCTGCTCTCGATGAATGTTGTTCGACCCGGTACGTTCGTGTTCACTGCCACAGACGGCGGGTACGCGAAGCGGACCGCCGTCGACGAGTACCGCGTTCAGGGTCGCGGCGGCCTCGGCATCAAGGCCGCCAAGATCGTGGAGGACCGCGGTTCCCTCGTCGGCGCGCTGGTGGTCGAGGAGACCGACGAGATCCTCGCCATCACGTTGTCGGGCGGTGTGATTCGTACGCGAGTCAATGAGATCAGGGAAACCGGCCGTGACACCATGGGCGTCCAACTGATCAACCTGGGCAAGCGCGATGCCGTGGTCGGTATCGCCCGTAACGCCGAGGCGGGACGTGAGGCGGAGGAGGTCGACGGCGAGGACGCCGTCGACGAGACCGCCGAGGGCGTCGCGACGATCGGCACGGACGAGGGTGAGGCGCCCTCGGCCGAGTAGCACGAGGAGTGAGTCAGCGTGAGCGGAGCCACGGGCGCCGGATCGTCCGGTAGTTCGTCCGGCACTTCGACCGGTGCGGAAACGGACGGCGGCGGCCGTGGCTCCGCCGCGCGTGCGATGGACACGCACACGACGCAACTGAAGGCGATCAAGCCGAACCCGACCGATTCGGCTTCGCCCTCACCCTCGTCCGAGAAGCATGGACCGCAGGGGGGAAGCGTGACGGACACGAGGGGTGCGCAGGCCAAGGCGCCGGCGCCCGGGACCCCGGCGGCCGCGCCGGGCGGGAGCGGGCGCCAGACGCCGACGCAGCCCCAGCCGAGGGCCGGCGCGCAGCCGTCGGCGCAGGCCGCCGGCTCGGCTCTCCCCGGGGAGCGCGGCCCGCAGCAGCAGGCGGGGCCGTACCACCCGCCGCAGGCATACCCGGCGGGAGGACCGGACGAGAACGCGTCCCGTCTTCCGCGTACGGGGGCGCGGACCGTGCCGCGTACCCGCAAGGCGCGGCTGCGGGTGGCCAAGGCCGACCCGTGGTCGGTGATGAAGGTCAGCTTCCTGCTCTCCATCGCCCTCGGCATCTGCACGATCGTCGCGGCCGCGGTGCTGTGGATGGTCATGAACGCGATGGGCGTCTTCTCCACGGTCGGCGCGACGATCTCCGAGGCCACCGGCTCGAACGAGTCCAACGGCTTCGATCTGCAGGCGTTCCTGTCGCTGCCCAACGTGCTGATCTTCACGACGATCATCGCGGTCATCGACGTCGTCCTCGCCACCGCCCTCGCGACCCTCGGCGCCTTCATCTACAACCTCTCCGCGGGCTTCGTCGGCGGCATCGAGCTGACGCTGGCGGAGGACGAGTAGGGCGACGGCGCTCTGAAGGGAGGCCCTCAGCGGGGTGTCCCACCGCGTCGCGGGCCCTCTCCGGGTATCGATTTTGGGACTGCCCACGTCGTGCGCTAATCTTCAGGAGTCAGCGCGCGGGACACACCCCGCAGAGCGCGGCGGGGCTATAGCTCAGTTGGTTAGAGCGCATCCCTGATAAGGATGAGGCCACAGGTTCAAATCCTGTTAGCCCCACCAGCGAAGAAGACCCCCAGTCGGTAGCGGCTGGGGGTCTTTCGCATCTTCGGTCGACGCCAGGGGGCGCACGACGTTCTGCCCATGCGGAACGTGATGCGCCGCGAATCTGCCGCGTGATACGCCGCACATGCGTTTGTTCCGGCCATGACGGACTCGGCGGTCAGCTAAGCGTGGGAGCCTCTGTCATGCGCCACTCAACCACCGTCGCGGCTTGAACCGCGGCCGCCGTCCTGTTCGCCGGCTGCGGCGCCGGGGACACGGGGAACACCTCCGGGCGTACGTCGAAGAACGGCGCTTCGGCCATCGCCGGGGCTCGTGGTTCGTTCGATGGGGGGGCGGCGCTCGAGAACGCCGATCCGGGGCGCTACTCGGCTCCGCACGGAGACGATCCTGCTGGAGGACGCTGGCTACACCCGGGCGTTCGACGCCGACGGAACCGCCGGGAAGTGCAACGGCGTGACGTTCGAGGAATTCGGCAAGCCGGTGCGTGTGAGCGCACCGGAGTGATTTCGGCCGGGACGTACGAAACCCCCGGCCGTGAGCCGGGGGTTTCCTCTGGGGTCCGGGGCGTCGTACGCAGGATCGCCGAGTGTACGGGTGGACGTGGCTGGTGGGCGCGGACTTCGCGAGTGGTAGGCGGCCGTGGGCTGCGCGTTCGTGGCTGCTCGTCGCAGTGGGGCCGGTCGCGGGTTCCGCGGTCTGTGGATCAGCGCTGGAGGCGTGCCAGGGGCTCGGCCGGTGCGGAAGGGGCGTCAGGAGCGGCCGGCGGGACGGTGAGGGCCGACGCCTCGTCCAGAGGGCTGTCCGGGGCCGTCAGGTGGCGACAGGAGGGCGAGGAGCCGTGCGCCTCCGCGCGGATGCGCTGCTTCATCGTGGGGGGCAGCGCGTGATCGCGGGGGCGGGAGGGGAGGGGCAGGGCCGCGGTCGTCGTACGGGCCGCGCAGTTGCGGGTGGTCTCGGTCTGCGGTACCGCGGCGGCCGCCGTGGTCGTGATGAGTCCGAGCGCCGTGCACAGCGCGAGGAAGGCGGTGACGATGGTGGTCCACAGCTTCATGACCGTGTTCTGGGCCATGGCCCCTCACTTTCGGGTCGGGCGATTTGCGTACTTTCCTCATGATGTGTATGCGGGCCGCGAAGTGCGGGACCGACGCCCGTGGCGCGTCGATCTTCAGATCAACACCACTCGGATGGGTGCAAGGGGGTGCGAGAGTTCCCCGGAGCTGCGAAGTCGTCCGGGAAACCGGTGTGATGAACCCGCGACAGGAGCGGCGGCGTCCGGTTCTACTGGGCTCTTCCGGCCGGGAGTTGAGGGGGCGGCGCAGGTCACCGATCGATATCGGTCGGTGTGTATAGTCGGGCGCCAGAGGTCCCCTACGTCAAGGAAAGACGAGGTCGCGCGGTGAAGAAGCTTCTCCTGGTCGCACTGGCCGCCATCGGCGGGCTCCTCGTGTACCGCCAGATCCAGGCGGATCGCGCCGAGCAGGATCTGTGGACGGAGGCGACTGACTCCGTGCCCACGGGTTCGTGAACATCGACATCAGTCTCAGAACAGACCCCGGCCGTGCTCACGGCCGGGGTTTTGTGTCCCTTGGGCACCTCGGCCGGGGAGTGCAGGGACTTAGGGCGGAGCTGGAAGAGGTCAGGACTTCGCTGTCGCGAATGTTTCGCTTGCAATGGCAAAACATGGCTCTGTCAAGAACGCGATTTCGGCCGCTCGTCCCTGAGAAGGCGCGCATCTGTGCGGATGGAACGGCAGGATGGGCGCGTTCGGGGCTACGACGAGGGGTGGCGCGGGATGGGGCGGCGCACGGGTTGGCGGCGCAGGGTCTGGGGGTCCGCTGCGGCAGCCGCGGGAGCGGCCCTGCTCATCGCCACGGCACAGCCCGGTCCCGCCATGGCGGCCGACGCACTGACGCCCTACTCCTACGCTGAGGGGGCCACGACCGTCGACGGCTCGACGGGCACCACGCAAGCGGTGCGGCTGACACCGGGCAGGACGTACCGGAGTTCCATCGGCCCCGGCGAGAAGCTCTACTACCGCCTTGATCTCGACGGCTTCGCCAACGCCTACGTCTCGGGCACCGCCGTACCCGCGGCAGGGGCGAGCGTCGCCTCCTCCGACGGGCTCAGGGTCTCCATCGAGGACGTCGACGCCCACCGCTGCTCCTATGGGAACGCCCGTTTCGGTCCCACCCGCAGCGCCCACCCAGTGACCGCCTGGGCCTCACGGGAGATCGGCGCCGACGAGTACATGTGCCAGGCGGCCGGGGCGTATTACCTCGTCGTCGAACGTGTTGGTTCGGGCACGTCGCCAGGGGCGTCGTCCGGTGGGTCACCAGGTGGGGCGGTGTCTGGTGGGTCGAGTGGGACCGGTGCGTCAAGGGGGTCAGGGGCGGCAGGAGGGTCGTTGGGTTCCGGGGGGCCGGGTTCGGCCCAGGAGTGGGGGCTCGAACTCGCGTACGTGTGGGAACCCGCCGTGAAGAAGGGCGGCTCGACGGCCGCCCCGGAGACCTGGAACTCCGCGTCGCCCGAAGCCCTGCCGGGAGATCCCGAGCGTCGACGCGGAGGGAGCGGCTTCGCCTCGGCCGGCCCTCTGGCACAGGGGATCTGGCAGGACGAGACCGGGATCAAGGCCGGAGAGACGCTGTACTACAAGGTCCCCGTCGACTGGGGGCAGCAGCTGTACGCCGGCGTCGAGCTGGGCAGTTCGACCGGCGACGGGCATGTGGGCAACGCGCTGGTCATGTCGCTGTACAACCCGGCGCGGGGCCGTGTGGACGACGTACTCGTCAACTACCGCGGTGATCAGCGCTCCGCCGCCCTCGACCTGCTTCCCCCGGTTGCCTACGAAAACCGCTACTCCCTCGACGACGAGGCCAGGGGTATGCGGTTCGCCGGCTGGTACTACCTGGCGGTCCACCTCGGCTCGGCGGTGGCCGAAGGCTTCGGCGAGAAGCCGATCGGGCTGACCCTGCGGATTCGGGTGTCGGGGCAGGCAGAGCCAGGACCCGGGTATCTGGGCCGGGCCGAGCCGCGCGGCGTCTTCGAGGTCACCGACCAGGACCGTGAGGCCGCGGAGACCGGGGCGGGGACGGGGGAGACGCTGGACGGGACCGGGGAAGCCGGTGCCGGTGACGCGGGGGGTACTGGCGGCGATGAGAGCACCGGTGGTTCGGACGGGTCCACGATCAGCGAGGGCAGACGTCTGGCCATGACGGCGGTCGCCGCGGGCGGGATCGGTACGGGGAGCCTGCTGGTGCTGGGGCTGGTGCTGTGGACGCTCGTGGCGCGCCGCCGGGCCGCGGCGGAACGGCCCGCGGGGCCGGCGGGAGGAACGGTGGGAACCGGGGGCGGCAGGGCAGCGCGGCGGGGGCGGCATGGGCCGTCCCGAGGGCGGTAGCGGTCGACGGATGGCCCTCGGCGGGAGGATCCGCCGACGGTCGTCGCGGGCGGCGGGGTCGGAACCCTGGCTGAGGGTTAGAGCTGACCCAGCGCCCAGAACCCCACGGCAAAGCAGGCCATGGCCAGCAGCAGGACCGGGATGACCACCTTCGCGGGTGGGCCGGGGCGGCGCCGCCCATTCGCCCTCGATCGACGTGGAACCTGCGACACCTGTGCGGTGTATGAACCAGTAGAGGCGTACGCAGGCTGGTGCACCGCCGGGGTCGAGAGCTGAGAGAGGCCCAGGGGCGGTTGCGGTTGAGGGGAGGGCACATGCGTGGGTTCGTGGAGCGACGATGCGTGCAGGGGCGTCCCGGCTGTGGGAGTGGCCTGCTGATCCGCCTGTTGCTGGGGGTAGCCGGGAGCGTGGTGCTGGGGCTCAGCGTGAGGTGGCTGCGCGTGCAGTGGCTTTGTCTGCAGCGGCTCTGCGTACTGCGGATCCGCCTGACGTGGTGGAGCGTGGGCGGCCAGCACATGCGGTGGCGGCAAATGGAAGCTGCCGGTGTCCGACATCGTGGACGGCTGGGTCGGCACCGGGTCGCGCTCGGGTCGCGGTGGCGCAGGGTCGGTGCCCGACGGTATGGGTTCGGACTGCGTCGGTACGGCGCCGGGGGGCGGCTCGGGGCCCAGCTGGCCGGCGGGCTGCTCAGAGGGGGCGCCCGCACCCTGATACCAGTGCCCGGTGCCGGTGCCGGTGCCGGTGCCGGTGCCGGTGCCGGTGCCGGTGCCGGTGCCGGTGCCTGAGCCGGTGCCTGAGCTGTGGCCGGCGCTTGAGCTGGTCTGGGGCGGCGCTGTTGTGGGCATCGGCGGCGGCAATGCGGCGCCCGCGTAAGGCGGTTGAGGTGCGGAGCCGTTAGGTGGAGCTTGAGGGAGGGCGCCTGAGCCGGGCTGCGCGAGCGAGCCCTGGGA
The DNA here is from genome assembly GCF_055573455.1 of Streptomyces sp. NPDC030183. Lineage (NCBI taxonomy): Bacteria > Bacillati > Actinomycetota > Actinomycetes > Kitasatosporales > Streptomycetaceae > Streptomyces > Streptomyces sp. NPDC030183. Next base: position 26,973 of record NZ_JBVIBK010000006.1, on the reverse strand, counting down.
TGGTGTGGGTTCAGGCAGCTGAGCGGGAAGCGGGGGAGCAGGAGGATGCGGAGGCGGAGGGGTCACCTCCATGCCGGGGGCGCCGGACAAGCCGGGCAAGCCGGAAGGTGAAGGGGTGGACCAGCCAGGCGAGTTGGAAGCGGCCTCAGCACCTGACCGGGCGGCCTCCCCACTTGGCGGGTGGACATCCGCACTTGGCGCCTGGGCTTCCGCACCCCGGGCTTCCGCAGCAGGGGTGTCCGCACCGGGGGTGTCCGCGTGAGGGGTCTCCGCGCTGACCCGAGAGGAGCCGGTCCCTCGGCCTGCGGTCTGCGACGACGTGGCGCCCGTGCCCGTCCCGGTCGGATCCAGTCCTGACGCTCGCTGCAGAGGGCCTTCCGGACCGAATCCCATGGGAAGGGGGCCGAGTTGGTCGAACACCTCCACCAGTTCGTCGTCGGGGCCGGGCTCAGGAAGCAGCTCGGTGGCGGCGGCGAGGGCCTTGCGGGCACCCGTGGCCGTACGGAAGCGGGCGTTGGGGTCCGGCTGGAGCAGGGTGGCGATGATCTGCCAGAGAGGCTCCGGGATGCCCCGGGGAGCTTTCGGTGTGCCGTGGGCGGCGAAGTGTTCGATGAGCGCCTTGGAGTCGGGTTTGGCGCCTTCCAGGAGGTACAGAGCGACGAGGCCCACCGCGAAGAGGTCGGCGGGGAAGTCGGGGTCCGCGCCCAGCATCTGTTCGGGGGCGAAGTAACCCGGCGTCCCGACCACGTAGTTGGTCTCGGTCAGCCGGGGCTCGCCCAGGCGCATGGCGATGCCGAAGTCGGACAGGCGGAGGCGGGGCCGAGCCGTGCCGGTGGCCTCCAGCAACACATTGGCGGGCTTGATGTCGCGGTGGATGACGCCTTCCGCGTGCACGGCGGCCAGGCCGGACAGCAGCTGGTCGAGCAGGACGCAGACATAGGCAGGCGGAAGGGGACCGTAGTCGTTGATGAGGTTGACCAGGGAGCCCCCGGCGACCAGATCCATGGTGAACAGGACCTTGTCGTCATCGGCGGCCCAGCTGGCGGGCGCGAGCACATGAGGGTGGTCGATCCGCACGGCCTGTTCGCGGACGAAGCGGAGCAGAGCGTGCGCGTCGCGCTGCTGCAGGACCTTGGCGGCGACGTACCGGCGGCGTCGGTGGTCCCAGGTGCGCCAGACCGCGCCGACTCCCCCGCGTCCGATCGGGTCGACCAGTTCGTACCGGCCGGCGAAGACCTCACCCATGGTTGTGCGTCGTTCCCCCTTCGGCTCCCCCCTTGGCTGCCCGTCGGCGGAGGACACGGCTTTCGGGCCGCCCCCGCGGAGTCGGCTTCTGCCTACCGGTTTCCCACGGAGCTCAATTCCGTACCTCTGTCCCCCGGTCGTTCTGTTCGGCCCGTCGTCGACTCTGCCCCCCTCTGCAGCCAATGCGTAGCTTCAACTTCTCCGGCCCTGTGCCCCCTGGCCTCTCGGCTCTCGTCGAGCCTACGTTCGCGTCCTCGTGACTCCGGTTACTCCGGTTACTTCGGTGAGCCTGGTCAGCGCTGCACCCCGTCCCCCGTATCGCGCCCCCCGTATCTCCCCCGTCTCGACCGCGGCCCGGTCGCCGACCCCGTCTCGGTGACCGGGCCTCCAGCTCAGTTCTGGTGGGACTGGTAGTGAGCCACCGCGTCCGAGGTGCGGCCCGCGCCGTACACCCGGAGGAACTCTGCCAGTTCGGGGTGGGTCGGGGCGAGGGTGTCCGCCGCCTCGATGATGTCGCCCGCGGCCGCCACCGAGCGCAGCAGCGACTGGATCTCGCGGACCACCCGCTTCACCGTGGGCGCCCCGGAACTCGTCGTCGACTGCGTGGTGTTGCTGAGCACAGATCCCCCCTGCGACTTCTTGATCTCGTCCATGCGCTCGGTCGCCTCGGCGGCGCTCACGCTGCCGTCCGCGACCTGCCCCGCCAGGTCCTGCAGCAGCTGCACCCGCTGAACCACGGCCGGGTTCCCGATCTTGGCCCGCTGACCGCTCATCAGCTGCGACAGCATCGGTGCGGAAAGGCCCAGTACCCCCGCGAGACGGGCCTGGTTGAGACCCAGGTCCTCGATGAGCCTACGGAAGAGCGCCCCCAGTGGCTCCCCGTACCAGTTCCGCTGCAGCTCCCGGGCTCTTGCGGTCGCTTCCTGCTGTGCGGCGTCCATTGCGTCTCCCCATCGCTTCCCCAAAAACTGCGGTTCGCTGTAGCGAACCACGACGAGCATCTTACGGAGAGTGGTCGTTCACGGGGACCCCCAATCTTTTTGCGAGATACCGGGGGTGACCCGGTACTCTGGTCTGCGGCACCACCCGGTGGTCGGTACTTCCGGGCGGACCGTTCCCTTACGGGGCCTTAGCTCAGTTGGTAGAGCGCTGTCTTTGCATGGCAGATGTCAGGGGTTCGACTCCCCTAGGCTCCACAGCGGATGGGCTGGGCCGGACGTCATAGGACGTCCGGCCCAGCCCTTTTTCTGTGCTCCGCCGCTAGCCCATCACCCAGCACTCCAACCGAGCCGCGTCGCGATCGCGATCTGTGCAGTGGGCGGTCGGACTGCCCCTGGAGCCGTGAGACGGCTCGCGGCGTGGGCAGACGTGCGCATATGCGAAAACCATGGTCTGCGTCATAGAGATGGCGGGCCGTAGGTGGCTATTACCCTTTGCAATCGGATGGACACATTCCGGAAGAGGTATGCGGGGTCTGCGGCTGGCATGCGTGTTTCACGTGAAACAGCCCTGCGGGCCGGAAGACCGTCAAGTCTTCCGGCCCGCAGGGCTGTTGAAAGGCGCCTCGCTCCGGACGCCTCAGCGGCGGTCGTCGCGGTTCGCCGCTTCGTCCTCGGCCTGCTTGGCCTCGACCTCGGGGTCGAGGGCGGACTCACCGCTCCCGTCCACGGAGGACAGCCGACCGGGCTCGGAAACCTCGGTGGCGGCGGGGGGCTCGACCAGCCAGTCGGGGTTGGCCTGCTTGTCCCACCACTTCCAGGCGGCGAAGGCGCCGCCCGCGAGGAGACCGATCACGGCCACGCCCTTGAAGGCGCGGCCGGCCCTGGCGCGGCGCTGCTGCTTGCGGACGAGCTTCTGGATCTGCTCGGGCGACACCTGGCCGCGCAGTGCGGCCAACGCCGCCACGCTCCGGGCCGTGGCCTCCTCACGCATGGGGCCGGCAGCGGCCACTGCCTGCTCGAATCGCGGGCGGGAGTAGTCGGCGGCCTGGCGGGCTGCCTTGCGGGTGCGCAGGGCGGCCTCATGGGCCGCGCTGTCGATCTTCGGCGGTACATGCGTGCGTGCCTGTTCCAGACGCGGGACGACAAGGGCGCCGTACTGGACGCGTGCCTGTTCCGCGGCCTGCGACACCTTCGGCGCGATCTTCACGCGCGCCTCATGTGCGTAGTGCGAGGCCTTTTCCTTGGCCGTGTCGGCGTAAGGCGCCACCACTTCCGCGGCGTGCAGCACGCTGTCCTTCGCCGAACCGGTCGCGGCGCGCACGCTGTCGATGCGGGTCACGGGATCCTCCTCCTCGGTGGCGTACGGTATTTCGACTTTCCACCCTTTTGGCGATCATGCCTCTCGGAAAGCTCTGAGGCATGCGAGGGCGGGCATCCGGGTCATGCGAACCGACTCCGTGCGATCAGGAAGCGGACGACCGCCCGAGATCCGGTGATGTGCAATTGCGGATGAATACGGGGCAACGGGAGCTTGTCCACGACAGTGCCGACAATGCCACGGATCGTCGCCAAGCGCGCCGATACCGTGGGTACTGGACCTGATTTCCGTGCGCATGCCGTACATGGGAGTGGCCGCCGGGCGACTCCGGGCGCCGTCCGTGCGAGGATCGGTGGAGTCACAGAGGACAACGGAAGGCAGATCGTGGCTGAGCAGCTGTACGCCACCCTGAAGACCAACCACGGCGACATCGAGGTGCGGCTGCTGCCGAACCACGCGCCCCAGACGGTCAAGAACTTCGTCGAGCTCGCCAAGGGCGAGCGTGAGTGGACCCACCCGGCGACCGGCCAGAAGTCCACGGACAAGCTCTACGACGGCACGGTCTTCCACCGGGTGATCAGCGGATTCATGATCCAGGGCGGTGACCCGCTGGGCAACGGCACCGGCGGCCCCGGCTACCAGTTCGGCGACGAGTTCCACCCGGACCTCGCGTTCGACAAGCCCTACCTGCTGGCCATGGCCAACGCCGGTCCGGGTACCAACGGCTCGCAGTTCTTCATCACCGTCGCTCCGACGGCGTGGCTGAACCGCAAGCACACCATCTTCGGCGAGGTCGTCGACGCGGCCAGCCAGAAGGTCGTCGACACCATCGCGACCATCCAGACCAACCCGCGCACCGACCGCCCGGTCAACGACGTCGTCATCGAGTCCGTCGTCGTCGAGACGCGCCAGGGCTGAGCCGCCCGAAGGCCCGCCAGACGGGCCGGGGCCTGAGCGGTGTCCGCGCCTGCCGAACCGAAAGGTTCGCAAGGTCCCGAAGGGAACCATTCGCCCCGCTCATCCGTAAGGATGGGCGGGGCCGATGCGTTCCACACGAGAGACGGAGGGGACCCGATGGACCAGGTGCCGAGCACCCCGCGGGACGCGCAGAGCCTGCCCACCTGCTACCGGCACCCCGATCGCGAGACAGGTATCCGCTGCACCCGCTGTGAGCGCCCCATCTGCCCCGAGTGCATGGTGAGTGCCTCCGTGGGCTTCCAATGCCCGGAGTGCGTCCGCAACGGCTCGGGCACGGGCCACGCGTCCTCCGCCTCCCAGCCCCGCACCCTCGCGGGCGGCACCGTCAGCGCGGATCCCCGGCTTCTCACCAAGATCCTGATCGGCGCGAACCTGCTGGTGTTCCTGGTGCAGATGTCACTGGGCGACCGCTTCACCGACCGGTTCTCCCTCGTCGCGCGGGCCTGGGTCCCTGAGCTCGGCACCTCGCTCCAGGGCGTCGCCGAAGGCCAGTGGTACCGGATGGTCACGTCGATGTTCCTGCACAGCGGCGTCACGCACATCCTGTTCAACATGCTCAGTCTCTGGTGGATCGGCGGCCCCCTGGAGGCGGCCCTGGGCCGGGCCCGCTATCTGACGCTCTACTTCGTCTCCGGCCTCGCGGGCAGTGCCCTCACCTACCTGCTGGCCGCTCCGAACCAACCGTCCCTCGGTGCGTCCGGGGCGATCTTCGGCCTCTTCGGCGCCACAGGCGTCCTCATGCGGCGCCTCAACTACGACATGCGCCCGCTGGTCATCCTGCTGGTGATCAACCTGATCTTCACCTTCACCCCGATGTTCAACATCTCCTGGCAGGCGCATGTGGGAGGGCTCGTCGGCGGTGTCGTCGTCGGCTACGCGATGGTGCACGCGCCGCGGGAGCGGAGGTCGCTGATCCAGTTCGGGGTGTGTGCCCTGGTCCTTGCCGCGGTCGTCGTCATGACCCTGGTCAGGACGGCCCAGCTCAACTGATCCGGCCCAGAACAGGCTCCTGCACGGCCCCTGATCCGCGTCGCGGAGCACTGTTGTCCACAGACCGTGGCGGATCTTGTGCATAGGGTGCGGGAACAGGTGTGCCCCCTGTCGCTCACCTGCGTTTCCGCAGGTCAGGCAGGGGGCGAACATCTTTACGGAGTCGACGGGGCAGTCATACCGGCGTCAACGCCCGATGAGTTATCCACAGATCGTCGTTCTTTTTCCCCACTGTGGAAAACGCCTGTGGATAACTCCGTGGATAGCTCTGGGGAGGGCTGGTCACGCCGGGGTGGAAGGTGCTACTTCCACTGGGTCGAGACGCCGAATCCGGCGGCGATGAAGCCGAAGCCCACCACGATGTTCCAGTTGCCGAGGGAGTCGACGGGCAGCGAGCCATCGGTCACGTAGAAGATGACGATCCATGCCAGGCCGATGAGGAACATGGCCAGCATGACGGGAGCCACCCAGCCGCGGCTGTTCAGCTTGATGGCTGTGGCCTGCTTCGACGGCGGCGGCGTGTAGTCGGCCTTCTTGCGGATACGTGACTTCGGCACGAGGGTCTCTCCTGTCGATGCGCTGCGTGGCCGCGCAGGGAACGGGGCGGGCTCCGGGGCAGCGTACAAGGGGACACTGAATGCTCCCCCGGGCGTCCGTTAGCGTAGTGCTTCCGCGCCGCCTAAGGAGATAAGGGTACGTTGAGCAATTCAGCCGACTCCCCCGAGGCCGGTTCCGGCGACTCCTCTGGGACGGGATCCGGGACCGCCGAGCCCGACGGCGCATCGTCCTCCGCTACCGGTGACGGGTCCGCCCGCGGCAGCTTCCGGCCCGCGCGCGTGCTCACCGTGGGGGTCTTCGCCCTCGCCGGGCTGATCTTCTTCACCAGCTTCGACACCGCCAAGGGCACGAACATCCGCACGGACGCCTCGTTGCTCAAGCTGTCCGACCTCATTCAGGAGCGCAGCCACAAGAACGGGCAGCTCGACGAGTCCAACGCGGTGCTCCGTGACGATGTCGAGGCCCTCGCCGAGCGGGACGATGGCAGCACCGAGGTCGAGGACGCACGGCTCACCGCGCTGGAGAAGAACGCCGGCACCCAGAAGCTCAAGGGCGAGGCCATCACCGTCACCCTCAACGACGCCCCGCCCAACGCCACCGCCAAGCTCCCCGGCTACCCCGAGCCGCAACCCGATTACCTGGTCATCCACCAGCAGGACCTGCAAGCCGTGGTGAACGCCCTGTGGCTCGGCGGCGCCAAGGGCATCAAGGTCATGGACCAGCGGCTCATCTCCACCAGCGCCGTGCGGTGCGTCGGCAACACCCTGATCCTCCAGGGCCGCGTCTACTCGCCCCCGTACAAGATCCAGGCGATCGGTGACCCCCAGAGGCTGCGTAAGGCGCTCGCCGAGAGCAAGGCGATCCAGAACTACATGGTGTACGTCAACGTCTACGGACTCGGCTGGAAAGTCACCGAGGACGGGCCGGTGACTCTGCCCGGCTACTCGGGCACAGTGGATCTGCAGTACGCGAAGCCCGTGGAGTAGAGCCCGTAACGGCAGCCGGGGGACCTGTGTCGGTGCGTGTGATCGTCAGGACCGTCAGCGAGCTCTGCATCACCGCCGGCACCCTGATCGTGCTCTTCGTCGTCTACGTGCTCTTCTGGACCGGCGTGAAGGCCGACACCGAGATGGACCGCCAGGCCGATCTGCTCCGGGACCAATGGGCGAGGCAGCCGGCGCGACCGACGTCCGCCCCGGGGACCACGGCGAGTCCGAAGCCGCCCGCGCCGTACAAGGACGCGAAACCCTTCGCCCTCATGTACATCCCGCGCCTTGGTTTCACGTGGAACAAGCCCGTTCTGGAGGGCACCAGGACCAACACCCTGAAGAAAGGGCTCGGGCACTACGCGAACACCGCTCAGCTGGGGCAGAAGGGAAACTTCGCGGTCGCCGGCCACCGCCGCACCCACGGGGATCCCTTCAAAGATTTTCCGAAGCTGCGCTCCGGTGACGCGGTCGTCCTGACCGACGGAGCCCACTGGTACACGTACGTCCTCGACCAGGGGCCCTATCGGACATTGCCCACGGACGTCCAGGTCATTGACCCCGTGCCGAAAAAATCGGGCTACACGCGCGCGGGACGCTATCTCACGCTGACGACCTGCGACCCGGAGTGGGGCCACAGCCATCGGCTCATCGTGTGGGGCCATCTCGAATCCACGAAGCCTGTGGAGTCAGGGAAACCTGAGGCACTCCGCCGTTAGTCTGGTGGCGGTACGGCGTGAGTCCGGTGCCGTGGTGTGAAGGAAGGGACGGCATGTACGGCTGGATCTGGCGGCATCTGCCCGGCAACGTGTGGGTGAAGGCGCTGCTCTCCATCGTGCTCACCCTGACCGTCGTCTACGTCCTCTTCCAGTACGTCTTTCCCTGGGCGGAGCCCCTGCTGCCCTTCAACGATGTGACGGTGAACGACCAGTGAGTGCCGCCCGACCCGCCCGCATCCTCGTCGTCGACAACTACGACAGCTTCGTCTTCAACCTGGTCCAGTACCTGTACCAGCTGGGCGCGGAATGCGAGGTGCTGCGCAACGACGAGGTGGCGACCGCGCACGCACAGGACGACTTCGACGGTGTCCTGTTGTCCCCCGGACCGGGCACTCCCGAGGAGGCCGGCGTCTGCGTCGACATGGTCCGCCACTGCGCCGAGACCGGCGTACCCGTCTTCGGGGTGTGCCTCGGCATGCAGTCCATGCAGGTGGCGTACGGCGGTGTGGTGGACCGCGCCCCCGAGCTGCTGCACGGCAAGACCTCGCTGGTGGAACACGAGGGCAGGGGCGTCTTCGCGGGCCTGCCGACCCCGTTCACCGCCACCCGCTACCACTCGCTGGCCGCCGAGCCCGCGACCGTGCCGGTCGAACTGGAGGTCACGGCTCGCACGCACGACGGAATCATCATGGGCCTCAGGCACCGTGAACTGCCCGTCGAGGGCGTGCAGTTCCATCCCGAGTCGGTGCTCACCGAGCACGGCCACCGCATGCTGGCCAACTGGCTGGTGGAATGCGGGGACGAAGGCGCCGTGGCGAGGTCGGCGGGGCTCGCCCCGGTGGTGGGCAGGGCCACGGCGTGACAGCACTGCGCCCCGAGCGCGAGAGTGCCCCCTACGGCGGCGAGGCCGCGTACGGGGGCGCCGAGTCGTTCGAGGCGGAGGACTTCCGCACCCCGCCCCCGGCCGAACCGCCGCAGCAGTGGTACGCCCCGCCGCAGGCACAGGCCCACGGGACGGAGTACTCGCAGGGCGACTGGTACAGCCGACGCGACTACGCGGAGCCGTCGTACGAACCGCGCCCCAGGACGCCCTACGGGGAGCCGTTCGAGAGCTACGAACCGACCGCCTATCCGTCGGCAGGGCCCGCCGCCTATGAGCCGCCCGTGCATGACCACCCCTCGGTCGACACCGCCCAGGAGCACCCTCCGATCGACGAGGAGACGGTGGCCCTCCGGGTGGAGGAGGCCCGGCGGCTCGCCGCCGAAGCGGAGGCGATACATACGCCGCCCGCTCCCGGGGGCCGTGCGGCGCGCCGTAAGGCCGCGAGACGGCACGGGAGGCACGGAGGGCCCCCGGCGGCCCGCGCGGGCTCCGGAGCCGCTCAGGGGCCCGCCAAGCCCTTAGACGCGGCCGTAGCGGCGTCGGCGCCGCTCTCCCGGGTCGAGGCGCGCCGGGCCGCGCGGGCACGCAAGCCCAGCATGGGCGTGCTCGCGAGCCGGGCGATCGGCGAGGTGTTCATCACCACCGGCGTGCTGATGCTGCTCTTCGTGACGTACCAGCTCTGGTGGTCGAACATCCGGGCACAGCAGCAGGCGGGCCGGGAGGCGACGAGCCTCCAGGAGGAGTGGAAGAGCGGCAAGCGCGCGCCCGGCGCGTTCGAGCCGGGCCAGGGCTTCGCCATCCTGCACATTCCGAAGCTCGACGTGGTCGTGCCCATCGCCGAGGGCACCAGCAAGACGAAGGTCCTGGACCGCGGGATGGTCGGGCACTACGACGAGAACAGCACCAAGACGGCGATGCCCCAGGACAAGACGGGCAACTTCGGTATCGCTGGGCACCGGAACACCCATGGAGAACCGTTCCGCTACATCAACCGGCTCAAGCCGGGCGACCCGATCGTCGTGGAGACGCAGGACACGTACTACGTCTACGACATGGCCTCGATCCTGCCGGTGACGTCGCCGAAGAACATCAGCGTGCTCGAACCGGTGCCCCCTGGCTCAGGATTCACCGGGCCCGGCCGCTACATCACCCTCACCACGTGCACCCCGGAGTTCACCAGCAAGTACCGCATGATCGTGTGGGGCAAGATGGTGGAGGAACGGCCGCGCAGCAAGGGCAAGCCCGACGCGCTCGTCCAGTAGGGGCTCGACCAAGGGCGGATGAACTGTGGCAGTGACCACCGACGAGACCGAAGAGCGGACGGACGCGTCCGAGCCGACGCCGAAGCGCCGTCGCATGGGACGGATCGCGATGGCGGTCAGTGTCTTCGGTGAACTGCTCATCACCGCGGGCGTGGTGCTGGGCCTGTTCGTCGTCTACTCGCTGTGGTGGACGAACGTCCTGGCCGACCGCGAGGCCGGCGAGGAGGCCGACAAGGTCCGCGACAACTGGGCGGCGGCGGACGACAGCCCCGGCGCCCTGGACACCAAGGACGGCATCGGTTTCCTGCATGTGCCGGCCATGGCGAACGGCGAGGTCCTGGTCAAGAAGGGCACATCGACCAAGATCCTCAACGGCGGTGTCGCCGGCTACTACACGAGCCCCATCAAGGCGACCCTCCCCACCTCCGACAAGGACGGCAATTTCACGCTCGCCGCCCACCGCGACGGCCACGGCGCCAAGTTCCACAACATCGACAAGCTGGAGAAGGGCGACCCGATCGTCTTCGAGACCCGGGACAACTGGTACGTCTACAAGGTCTACGACACCCTCTCCGAGACCTCGAAGTACAACGTCAAGGTCCTGTCGAGCATCCCCAGGGAATCCGGCAAGAAGAAGGCTGGCAAGTACATCACCCTCACCACCTGCACCCCCGTCTACACCTCCCGCCACCGGTACATCGTGTGGGGTGAGCTGGAGCGCGTGGAACGGGTGAACGCGGAACGCACCCTGCCGAAGGAACTCCGCTAGCCGCGCTGTTTCACGTGAAACGTCGGCATGGTGTCTGATGTCCGGCTCCGCCCTGAAAGGCGGCTCCTGGCCCTACCTCAGCAAAGACCGATGTCCGGCCCTACCTCAGCAAAACCAATGCCCGGCCCTTCAGCAGCAAAGACCGATGCCCGGCCCTTCAGCAGCAAAGACCGATGCCCGGCCCTTCTCAGAAAGGGCCGGGCATCGGTCTTGGTGCCGGGTGAGGTCCTGGTCAGTCCTCGAAGCGGGCGCCGGTGAGGCCTCCGAAGAAGCCGCCGTTGTTGCCGCCGTTGTTGTTGCCGCCGTTGTTGTTGCCGCCGAAGCTCACCGAGGCGAGGGTGATCGTCGTCTGGCTGGGCTCGGCGTCCTGGCCGCCGTCCGGGTCCTGGTCGGTCACCAGCGCGGTGTCGCTCTGGTCGCTGCCCTGGGCGAACTGGATGTTGGTGAAGCCGTTCTGCTGCAGAATCTGCTTCGCCTGACCCACGGTCTGGCCGACCACGTTCGGGACCTTGGTCTTCTTCTCCTCGGCCTTCTTGCCGATCTGGATGGTCACCGTGTCGCCCGGGTTGAGCTCGGTGCCCGCCTCCGGGTTGGTGGCGATGACCTTGCCGACCAGGTTGTCGTCGTCGGTTTCCACTTCGGTGCAGGTGCCGACGAGGCCGTTGGCCTGCATCTGCGCCTTGGCGTCGTCACAGCTACGGCCTTCGACGGTCGGCACGACGGACTTCTCCGCCTTCTTGGCCACCGTCAGCGTGACCGTGGAGCCCTTCTCGAGCTTGCCGCTGTCGGGGTCCTGGCTGGTCACGACGCCGGGCTTGCGGTCGGACTCCTCGTTCTTCCGCTCGACCTGGAAGCCCTTCTCCTCCAGCTGGGCCTTGGCCTCGCTGAACTGGAGTCCCGTGACGTCGGGGACGGAGACCTTCGGGGCGCCCGTGGAGATCACCAGGGCGATGGTGTCGCCCTTCTTCACGAGATCACCCGCAGCCGGATTCTGCTTGCAGACGCTGCCGGTCTTCTGGTTCTCGCAGGCTTCCTGGGTGGTCGTCACCTTCAGGTCGACGTTGTCCGCCGCCCGTCTGGCTTCCTTCTCCGTCTGGCCGATGAAGTTCGGGGCCTTGAGGGTGTCGCCGCCCGTGTCCCCACCGGCGAACATCCACCGGCCGATGAGGATCGCGCCCACCAGTACCAGCACGCCCGCGACGACCAGCAGGATCGTCGAGGTGTTGTTCTTCTTCTGCTGGCGGCGACGGCCCTGACGGTCGTCATAGCCGTAACCGTCGTCCCCGTTCATCGGGGGCAGCATCGTGGTGGCGCCGGCGTCCTGGGAACGCAGGGCGGTGGTCGCCTGGTCGTCCGGGTAGCCGCCGTAGCCGACCGAGCCCATGGCCGCGGTGGCCGCGACGGGCTGGCCGTCGAGGCACGCCTCGATGTCCGCGCGCATCTCGTCGGCGGACTGGTAGCGGTAGTCCGGGTCCTTGACCAGGGCACGCAGGACGATGGCGTCCATCTCCGGCGTGATCTCCGGGTCGAAGACGCTCGGCGGCTGCGGCTCCTCCCGTACGTGCTGGTAGGCGACCGCCACGGGGGAGTCGCCGACGAACGGGGGACGGACGGTCAGCAGCTCGTAGAGGAGACAGCCCGTGGAGTACAGGTCGGACCGGGCGTCCACCTGCTCGCCCTTGGCCTGCTCCGGGGAGAGGTACTGGGCGGTGCCGATGACGGCCGAGGTCTGCGTCATCGTCATACCGGAGTCGCCCATGGCGCGGGCGATACCGAAGTCCATCACCTTGACCTGGCCGTTGCGCGTCAGCATGACGTTGGCCGGCTTGATGTCGCGGTGGACGATGCCGTTGCGGTGGGCGTACTCCAGACCCTGGAGGATGCCGATGGTCATCTCCATGGCCCGCTCCGGCAGCAGCTTCCGGCCACTGTGGAGAAGCTCACGGAGGGTGGAGCCCTCGACGTACTCCATGACGATGTACGGGATCGAGACCCCGTCGATGTAGTCCTCGCCCGTGTCGTAGACCGCGACGATCGCGGGGTGGTTGAGCGAGGCGGCCGACTGGGCCTCCCGGCGGAACCGGGCCTGGAAGGTGGGGTCGCGCGCGAGGTCCGCTCGCAGCGTCTTCACCGCCACGGTGCGGCCGAGGCGGGTGTCCATCGCGAGGTAGACCTCCGCCATGCCACCACGGCCGAGCACCTGGCCCAGCTCGTACCGGCCGCCGAGGCGACGCGGCTCTTCCATAGCTTCCTACCAGCCCTCTCCGTCGGTCCCGACCGCACCTTTGTGTGGTCCGGCGGCTGTGCTCCGGGCATACGGTACCCGTCTCGCCTTTCATGACCTGGCCAACCGCGTCACCCGATACAGGACCGGTATCGCAACGTGCACCGATGTGGAGGTGACGTGAGCGGGGTCACTTCTTGCTGTTGATCACTGCCTGCATCACGCTCTTCGCGATCGGGGCGGCGAGACCGCCACCGGAGATTTCACCGCGGTTGGCGGAACCGTCCTCGACCACCACGGCCACGGCGACCGGCGAGCTGCCGTCGCTGAGCTTGGCGTACGAGATGAACCAGGCGTACGGCTTCTCCTTGTTGTTCACGCCGTGCTGGGCCGTACCGGTCTTGCCGCCGACGGTGACGCCGTCGATCTGGGCGTTCTTACCGGTGCCGTTCGTGACGACGGACTCCATCATCTTCTGGAGCTTCTGGGCTGTCTCCGGCGAGACGGCCTGGGAGAGCGACGCCGGGTCGTGCGACTCGATGACGTCGAGGTTGGAGGCGCGCAGCTGGTCGACCATGTACGGCTTCATCAGCTCGCCGTCGTTGGCGACCGCCGAGGCGACCATCGCCATCTGCAACGGGGTGGCCCGGTTGGAGGCCTGTCCGATGCCGGCCATCGCGTTCTGCGGACGGTTGTCCTCGGGGTAGACGCTCTCCGCGGCGCGGACGGGAGTGTCCAGCGTGGCGTTATTGAAGCCGAACTTCTCGGCCTGCTCGATCATCTTGTCGTTGCGGACGGAATCGGAGAGCTTGCCGAAAACCGTGTTGCAGGACTGCTCGAGCGCGTAGCGGAGGGTGGCGTTCTTGCACACGCCGTGCTCATTGGTGAGGGGGGTGGACGACTCCGGCAGCTTGTACGGGTCAGGTGTGTCCGTCTTGTCGTCGATGTCCGACACGACGCCGTTCTCCAGGGCCGCGGCGGCCGTGACCACCTTGAACGTGGAGCCCGGCGGGTAGGTCTCGCGCAGCGCGCGGTTCAGCATCGGCTTGTCGGGGTCCTTCTCCAGCTTCGAGAAGGTCTCGCTGTCCTTCTGGCTGATGCCGGCGAAGGTGGACGGGTCGTACGACGGCGTGGAGGCCAGGGCGAGGATCGCGCCGGTCTTCGGATCCAGCGCGGCGACGGCACCCTTCTTGTCGCCGAGACCCTTGAAGGCGGCCTTCTGCGCGGCGGCGTTGAGGGTGGTGACGACGCTGCCGCCCTCCTTCTTCTTACCGGTGATCATGTCCAGCGTGTTCCGGAAGAACAGCCGGTCGTCGTTACCGGTGAGGATGCCGTCCTCAAGGCTCTCCAGCTGGGTGGCGCCGACGATCTGGGAGGAGTACCCGGTGACCGGCGCCCACAGCTCGCCGTCCTTCCACGTGCGCTTGTACTTGTAGTCGAGCCCCTTGGAAGCGACGGACCCTGTGATGGCCTTGCCGTCGACGATGATGTCGCCGCGAGGCGTGGCGTAGCGCTCGATGGCGACGCGACGGTTGTTCTTGTCGGTGGCGAGCGAATCCGCTTGGACGTACTGGAGCCAGTTGCTGCGGATGAGCAGGGCGAGGACCAGGAGACCGCAGAAGATCGCGATCCGGCGCAGAGGCTTGTTCATGACGGACGAACCACCTGGGTCATCTCGGCGTCGGGATTGGCAGCAGGGGCGGGCGCGGGCCGTCGCGCGGTGTCACTGATTCTGATCAGAACGCCGATGAGCGCCCAGTTGGCGATGACGGATGAACCGCCGTAGGCGAGGAACGGCATCGTCATACCGGTCAGCGGGATGAGGCCCATCACACCGCCGGCGACGACGAAGACCTGGAGGGCGAACGCGCCGGACAGGCCGATGGCGAGCAGCTTGCCAAACGGGTCGCGGGCGGCGAGGGCGGTCCGGATGCCGCGCTCCACGATCAGACCGTAGATCAGCAGGATCGCCATCACGCCGGTCAGTCCCAGTTCCTCACCGAAGGTGGCGAGGATGAAGTCGGAGTTCGCTGCGAAGCGGATCAGCTCGGAGTGACCCTGGCCCCAGCCGGTGCCGAGGGTGCCGCCGGAACCGAAGGCCCACAGGGCTTCCATGGACTGTGCCGAGTGGCCGACCTGTGTCTTGGAGAGTTCCCACTCGCCCATGGGGTCCAGCCACGCCTGCACACGCTGCTGCACGTGGATCTCGAACGAGGCCACACCGACCGCTCCGGCCGCGGACATCAGCAGACCGAAGACGATCCAGCTGGTCCGCTCGGTCGCGACATAGAGCATGATCACGAACATGCCGAAGAACAGAAGAGACGTACCGAGGTCGGTCTCGAAGACCAGGATGAGGATCGAGATCGCCCAGACGACGATGATCGGGCCGAGGTCGCGGCCCCGCGGCAGGTAGAGGCCCATGAAGCGGCGGCTGGCCAGGGCGAGCGCGTCGCGCTTCACCATCAGGTAGCCGGCAAAGAAGATCGCCAGCACGATCTTGGCGAATTCGCCGGGCTGGATGGTGAAGCTGCCGACCTGGATCCAGATCTTGGCGCCGTAGGTGAGTTCCGCACCGAGACCTGGCACCAGGGGGAGCAGCAGCAGGACCAGTGCACCAGCCATGGAGATGTAGGTGTAGCGCTGGAGGGTGCGGTGGTCCTTCAGGAAGATCAGTACGGCGATGAAGAGGGCGATGCCCATCGCTGTGTAGACCAGCTGATTGGTCGCCTTGCCGCCGGCCTGTCCGATCTGCTGGAGCAGGGTCGACTGGTCCAGTCGCCAGATCGCCACCAGTCCCAACCCGTTCAGCAGTGTCGCCAGCGGCAGCATCAGCGGGTCCGCGTACGGCGCGAACTTGCGGATGACGAGGTGGCCGATGCCGGCCAGCACCCCGAGGCCGATGCCGTAGGCGGCCAGCCCGGCTGGCACCTGGTCGTTGAGTGCGAGCCCCACGGTGGCGTAGGCGAACACCGGGATGACGACCGCGAACGCCAGCAGCGCCAGTTCGGTGTTGCGGCGGCTCGGCGCGCCGATCGCGCCGATCGTGGACGTGTGCTGCGTCGACGTGTTGGTAGAACTGCTCATCGTGTGCGTGGGCCCCTCGCGGCTTGCCTACTGCTCACCGCACCGCGAGACCAGCTTCTGCTCCTCCTCCGAGAGGCTGGGGCCGGCTGACGGTGTGGGTGTGGACTGGGTCGGGCTCGGGGACGTCGATGGCGTCGACGTCGGGGACGGTGTGGCCTTGGACGTGAGGGAGGTCTTCGTGGTTCCCGTGACGCCCCCGGCCTCGCCCGCACCGGTCTTGGCGTTGTTGTCCGCCGCCTCACGGCGCTCGGCGTTCTTCTTGCACGCCGACGCCTGGGTGGCCAGTTCGTCGATCTTCTTCTTCGCCTTGTCCAGACCGCCCTCGGCGATCGTGGCCTCGACAAGCTTCTGCTGGTACGGCGGCAGGTACTTGAGTTCGATCTCGGGGTGGTCCTTCTCGACCTTCGAGAGCGAGATCCAGGCCAGGTCCTGGCTGATACCGCGGTACAGCGCCACATGGTCGTCGTTGGCGCCGACGTAGTACTGCGTCTGCGTCCAGCGGTACCCGCCGTAGAGGCCCCCGCCGAGCACGGCGAGGGCGAGGATGCCGAAGAAGGATCTCTTGAGCCACCTGCGCTTCTGGCGCGGCTTGACGAAGTCCGTGTCGGAGTAGTTCCCGAAACTGCCCGCCGCCGGCAGATACCCGGTGGTGTCGCCGGACCCGGGCGGCCCGAACTCGCCGCCACCGCCCTGTCCGTGCCCCTGGCGGCCGAGCCCGGAGGCGCGGCCGGCAGGGGTCTGCATGATGCCGTTGTCCTGGAGGTGGAGCTGGTTCTCGGCGACCGCGCCCACGACGACCGGGGTGTCGTGGAGCTGCCCGGCGAGGGTGTCGCCCGTGTCGAGGTCGAGGACGTCGGCGACGATGACCGTGATGTTGTCCGGGCCGCCGCCGCGCAGCGCCAGCTCGATCAGCTGCTGGACGGTCTCCTCGGGGCCCTGGTAGCTGGCGAGGGTGTCCTCCATCGTCTGGTGGGACACCACGCCGGACAGGCCGTCGGAGCAGATCAGATACCGGTCGCCGGCGCGGACCTCACGGATGGAGAGGTCGGGCTCGACGTGGTCGCCGCTGCCCAGCGCGCGCATCAGCAGGGAGCGCTGCGGGTGGGTCGTGGCCTCTTCCTCGGTGATGCGGCCCTCGTCGACCAGCCGCTGCACCCAGGTGTGGTCCTGGGTGATCTGGGTGAGGACGCCGTCGCGCAGGAGGTACGCGCGGGAGTCGCCGACGTGGACGAGACCGAGCCGCTGACCGGTCCACAGCAGGGCGGTGAGCGTGGTGCCCATGCCCTCCAGCTGCGGGTCCTCCTCGACCATGGCGCGCAGCTGCTCGTTGGCGCGCTGCACGGCGGTGCCGAGGGACGTCAAAATGTCGGAGCCCGGGATGTCGTCGTCGAGCGTGACGAGGGTGGAGATCACCTCGGAGGAGGCGACCTCACCGGCCGCCTGGCCGCCCATGCCGTCGGCGATCGCGAGCAGCCGCGGGCCGGCGTAGCCGGAGTCCTCGTTGCCCTCACGGATCATGCCTTTGTGCGATCCGGCGGCGAAGCGCAGTGACAGACTCATGCGCACCTCGCCCGTCGGCTCCGGGTACATCCGCACGGTGCCCACCCTCCGGTCGGGAGCGCGCCGGGGCCCCTGGTGGGGGCCGTCGCTGCGTGCTCGCTCCGCTCGCGCCTATTCATGATGTAGCACTACTTCCGCAGCTCGATGACGGTCTTGCCGATGCGGATCGGCGCGCCCAGCGGAATCGGCGTGGGGGTCGTCAGTCGGTTCCGGTCGAGATACGTGCCGTTGGTGGACCCCAGGTCCTCGACGATCCACTGGCCGTCGCGGTCCGGGTAGATCCGGGCGTGCCGGCTGGACGCGTAGTCGTCGTCCAGCACGATCGTGGAGTCGTGCGCGCGGCCCAGGGTGATGGTCTGGCCCTGCAGCGCGACGGTCGTCCCCGTCAGCGTGCCCTCGCTGACGACGAGCTTGGTCGGGGCGTTGCGCCCGCGGCGGCCGCTCGCGGCGGGCTGCTGGCCGCGCTGCTGCGGGGGCGCGGCCTGCCGGGCGGCGGTCTGCGGCCGCGCGCTCTCCCGGCGCGACCCCCGCTGGGTGACGCGCGTACCGAACAGGTCGCTGCGGATGACCTGCACGGCCACGATCACGAACAGCCACAGTACGGCCAGGAACCCCAGCCGCATGACCGTGAGGGTCAGCTCTGACATTGCCCCCGCTTCACCCTTCGGCTTGCCGGTAAATGATGGTGGTGCTGCCCACGACGATCCGCGAGCCGTCGCGGAGCGTAGCGCGGGTGGTGTGCTGCCCGTCCACCACGATGCCGTTGGTGGACCCGAGATCCTGGATCGTCGAGGGCGTTCCGGTCCGGATCTCGCAGTGCCGGCGGGACACGCCGGGGTCGTCGATCCGCACGTCGGCTTCGGTGCTGCGGCCCAGCACCAGCGTCGGGCGGGAGATCTGATGGCGCGTGCCGTTGATCTCGATCCAGTAGCGCGTGCGTCCAGCGGCGCCCGGGGCTGCCCCGGCGCGCTGGAGGTAGGGGGCCGAGCCGGGACGGCCGCCGGGCGGCGGCGTGGCCGGCATGGGCGGGGCGCCGGCGGGCGCGCCGGTGGGCGGGTAGCCGTAGCCGCCGGGGCGGCCGCCCGCGGGGCTCGCGGGGGCGCCGCCGGGGGCCTGCTGGTTGGTGGAGGAGGCGAGCGTACGGCTGCGCACCCGGTACAGGCCGGTGTCGAGGTCGTCCGCCTTCTCCAGGTGGACCTTGATGGGGCCCATGAAGGTGTACCGCTGCTGCTTGGCGTAGTCGCGCACCATGCCGGCGAGCTCGTCGCCGAGCTGGCCGGAGTAGGGGCTGAGGCGCTCGTAGTCGGGCGTGCTCAGTTCCACGATGAAGTCGTTGGGGACGACCGTGCGGTCGCGGTTCCAGATGGTCGCGTTGTTGTCGCACTCCCGCTGGAGCGCTCCCGCGATCTCCACGGGCTGGACCTCGGACTTGAACACCTTGGCGAAGGTGCCGTTGACCAGACCTTCGAGACGCTGCTCGAACTTCTTCAGGACTCCCATGGGGCACCTCCTCCGTCGTCACCGCTCTGAGTACTGCGTCCGTACTGCTTACTGATCGTATCCACGCGCCGGGAAATCGGCTGGTTCCCCCGGTCGGCCTCGTCGACCGGTGTCACCGGCGCCGACGCCCACTGAGGTCCCCTCCCGGCTTCCCACCGGAGCTCCTCTTCGAACTACCCCTGTCCGAACTCTGCCAAGGATCGTAGAGGCGGCACGAGACCAGTGTCCCGCACCCGGCTGTGCACCCTGCCCTCCTCCAGTGGAGATGGCCGGGACCGGTACGAGGTTGATACGTGAACCAGCACTCGTTGATACGTGGCGGAACGGGGCAGGTGTTCGGTCCCGCTGGTCGGCCCGAACCCGGCGGGGACGGGGTGGGAGCGGCCAGGGACAAGGGATGTGAACCCACCCTCTCCACCGTGCTAATCTTCTGGATGTCGGAAGGCGCCAGCACCGAAAGGGCAGGGCCTGAGGACACACCCAATGCGCGGGTGGCGGAATAGGCAGACGCGCTGGATTCAGGTTCCAGTGCCCGCAAGGGCGTGGGGGTTCAACTCCCCCCTCGCGCACAGCGAAGCGGTCCCATCGTGAAGACGATGGGACCGCTTCTTTTTGCTCTGGGGGCCCACCGAGGCCCGGCCACCGGGTGTCCGTGAAGTGTGAGGAGTCTCTCAGGGGGCTCGGTAAGGGCTTTCGCCCTTTGGTGGCGCGGGACGGCGTGGGGGCGTGTTGATTCTCCAGTGCGCGGGCGGGGGCATGTTTCACGTGAAACGTCGCAGAGCGGTCGTATCGCTGACGTTCTACGTGAAGCTCTCCCTGAAGCAGTGCGGGACGTGGCTGGTGAAGCGGCGGGCTCGGACCAGTAGGTCCTGGTAGACGGGGTGCTCGGCGATGGCGGGCTGCGGCCCGGGGGTGGGAGAGGGGGGAACGCGGTCGGAACCGGCGATCAGGCCGGTCCGTGTGTGCCATATGACCGCGTGGAACTCCTGGTGCTCGCCCTCGGAGTGGGGGCGGGGCTGCAAGGTGTCGAACTCGTTTGGGCTGTCCATGGTCCGGACAGGATCAGCCGGTCGGCCTGCGCCTCGGCCACCCGCCGCAGGGGTGGGGGCGCGGGTGAGGTGGCTGACCAGCGTCGATCACGGTCACCTGCCGGTCGATTCTCCCTGGCTCGTGGGGGCGCACGTTGCCGGGTTCGCGCCGGTCCGCCGGGCGTGCGCGGGTGAGGAGAAGCCTCTGGCCGGGCGTGGAGTCGCTGGATTCTCGTCAGTACCGTTGACGCTCGCTCACTTCGTACCTATCTTCCGGTCGGCAAATCGCACAACGTTCGTCATGTCGAATGATGAATGTCTGGCGACCGCCGGGTTCCGGGTGACCGTCAACGGCAGTGCGGTGGGCGGGACGCCGGAGGCCGGGAGCTACTTCACGATCCCGTCCCGCACCTGGCGCGGCGGGGACGTCGTGCGCGTGACGAATCCCGTTCCGGCTGCGCGTGGAGAAGGCCCTGGACGACCCGTCCCTGCAGACCCTGTTCCACGGACCGGTCAACCTGGTCGGCAGGAACGCCAGTACGAGCTACCTGTCGTTCGGTCCGTACCGCGACGCCGGTCTCTCCGGTGACCTGCTGCCCTCCCTGACGCCGGTGGACGGAAAGCCGCTGCACTACACACTGGACGGCACCGAGTTCGCGCCGTTCCACGAGGGGACCGAGGACCCGACGCACGCGTACTTCCGGCGCTTCGAACCGAAGGTCGCCTTCGGCGGCACCGACGCGGGCGTGGCCAACCCGGCGAGGCCCGACGGGACGACCCTGCTCGACGAGATCTGGGCGGGGGCGCCGTTCGCAGACAAGGGCGCGCTGGTCGCGCGCGTGCGGGCGACCGTGCACTCCTGGGTGTCGGCCGGGCTGCTCGGCCGGGCCGACGGGGAGCGGGTCGTCATGACCGCGCGGAACGCGTCGTACGGGGCCTGAGTGCCGCGCACCGACGCGCCGGGCAGTTACGCGGCCAGGCGTTCCGCGAGGGTCTTCGCTTTGGTGGCCGCGGCGTCGAGGGCCTGGGCGCGGGATGCCTCGGAGAGCGGGACCAGTTCGCTCATCGCCGGGTTGTGCGGGGCCATGGTCAGCTCCGGGACGATGAAGTCGACCTCCAGGCCGAGCGCGTCGGCGAGTACGGCGGTCAGGTAGTTCTGCACGTACTCGTAGGGCTCGCGCGGTGTGCCCGGCGCGTAGGAGCCGCCGCGGCTGGCGACGACGGTGACGGGGGTGCCCTTCGCCTTCGCGTTCTCGTTCATGGCGGTGCGGCCGATGAGGACCACGTTGTCCAGCCATGCCTTGAGGGTCGACGGGATCGAGTAGTTGTACATCGGGGCGCCGATCAGGATGGCGTCGGCCTGCTCGAGTTCCGCGATGAGCTTCTCGCGCTCGGCGAAGGCGGCGGCCTGGGCCGGGGTGTGGGTGGCCGGATCGGCGAAGCCGGCGGTGTGCGCGTCGGCGCTGATGTGCGGCACGGGGTCGAGGTGCAGGTCGCGGTAGATGACCGTGCCGTCCGGATGCTGTTCCTCCCATGCCTTGCGGAAGGTCTCCGTCACCGCGCGCGACGTCGAGGCGCCGGCGGGAAAAACGGACGAGTCCAGGTGGAGAAGGGTGGCCATGGAGCACTCCAAGGAGGTCGCTTCGTTTCCGTACTCGACTATGGATAACACAGTCACTTACTTTTTTTCACCCCCGAACGGTAGGCCAGTACGCTGGACACATGGCGGAAAAGCAGCAGGAGCTCCATGGCGCCGGTCCGTGCCAGCCGGTCGGAGAAGGCATCACGCGTGTGTTCGCTCTGCTCGGAAAACGTTGGACGGGCCTGATCGTGGCCGCGCTGATGCCGCACCCCGCGCACTTCGTCGACCTGCGCCGGGCGATCCCCGGCATCAGCGAGCGCATGCTCTCCGACCGCCTCACGGAACTCGCCGCGGCCGGCCTCGTCCTGCGCGAGGTCGACGAGGGGCCGCCCCTGCGGGTCACCTACCGTCTGACCGAGGCGGGCGCCGCACTGGAGCCGGCGCTCCAGGAGCTCGCCGCCTGGGCCAAGATCCACCTGCCGCGTAGCCGGCCGTGCGCGGGGGTGGTGCGCGAGTAAGGCGAGGCGCAGGCCGGGGCGCAGGACGGGAGAGGGCGAGGTTTTCCACAGGCGGGCCGGGACCGAGTGCGAGACCGGGTGCGGAGTTGTCCACAGGGTCTGACGGGTTTCGGCCACCGGCTGTACCGTCATCACGAGTTGATGTCCGTGCGGGGACATGTGCGGGGGAGGCGGTCGCTGTGATCGAAGACGGTGTGACGACGGTGGGGGCCGAGGCCGGTACGGAGGCGACCGGGTCCGGGGGGCGGGCGGGCCAGGGACGGGTGCCGTGGGTGCCCGGGTTCGCGCGGTGGCCCTCGCAGGGGTCGCCCAAGGAGGAGGGCAAGGCCCTGCGCGAGCGCGTGCCGCGCGACACGCACGCCGACCTGACCCTCACCACCGACCGGCCCGACGCCGTGACGGCGGTCGAGGAGTCCAACCGCGGCCGCATCGCCGCGCTCACGCCCATACGGGTCGGCCGGATGGCGGCCACCCCGTTCGCGTTCCTGCGCGGCTCGGCCGGCCTCATGGCCCACGACCTCGCCCGTACGCCGATGACCGGCATCGGCACCCAGCTCTGCGGCGACGCCCACGCGGCGAACTTCGGCCTCTACGGAGACGCCCGCGGCGGCCTCGTCATCGACCTCAACGACTTCGACGAGACCGTGCACGGCCCCTGGGAATGGGACCTCAAGCGCCTCGCCACCTCACTCGTGCTCGCCGGCCGCGAGGCGGGGGCGGACGAGGACACCTGCCGCAAGGCGGCGCTCGACGCGACCGGCGCCTACCGGCGCACGATGCGACTCCTCGCCAAGCTCCCGGCCCTCGACGCGTGGAACGCCATCGCCGACGAGGAACTCGTCTCGCACACCGACGCGCACGACCTGCTCGGCACGCTGGACCGGGTCTCGGAGAAGGCACGGGCCAACACGAGCGGACGGTTCGCGGCCAAGTCGACCGAGGCGGTGGAGGGCGGCGGACGGCGCTTCGTGGACGCCCCGCCGGTGCTGCGCCGGGTGGACGACGCGGAGGCCGCGGCGGTCGCCGCCTCGCTGGAGCCTTACCTGACCACGATCTCGGAGGACCGGCACCCGCTGCTCGCCCGCTACGCCGTGCAGGACGTGGCGTTCCGCGTGGTCGGCACCGGCAGCGTCGGCACCCGCTCCTACGTGGTGCTGTTGCTGGACCACCGGGGCGAGCCGCTCGTGCTCCAGGTGAAGGAGGCCCGGCCCTCGGCGCTCGAACCGCATCTCGTGACCGCCGGTTTCGATGTTCCGGACGTGGCTCACGAGGGCCGTCGTGTGGTCCTCGGCCAGAAGCGCATGCAGGTGGTCAGCGACATGCTGCTCGGCTGGACGACCGTGGACGGCCACCCCTTCCAGGTCCGGCAGTTCCGCAACCGCAAGGGCAGCGTCGACCCCGCGGCCCTCGCGGCCGACCAGGTCGACGACTACGGCCGGATGACCGGCGCGCTGCTGGCCCGTGCCCACGCCCACAACGCCGACCCCCGGCTCATCGCCGGTTACTGCGGCAAGAACGAGGAGCTCGACGAGGCCGTGGCGACGTTCGCCGTCACCTACGCCGACCGCACGGAGGCGGACCACGCGGACCTGGTGGCGGCCGTGCGGGCGGGGCGGATCGCGGCGGAGGTCGGGGTGTGACGGGGAGCCGGGGCAGGACGAGGGCCGGCGCGGTGTGAGGGGGGTCGGCGAGCGGTATAGGGGGTGCGGTCGGTTCCGGCGCTGTTTCGGCTTCGTCGCCTGCGCCCGGTGCCTGCGCCCGGTGCCTGCGCCGGATGCCTGCGCCGGGTGCCTCCGGGCGGGCTCGGTGGCGCTCGGAGTCGTGGCCTAGGCTGGGTCGGGTGACGAGCCCGGAAGCCGATCAGACCCAGTCCGAGCGCCCTGCCGAACCTGTGGAGTCCGCTGGGGGCCCGGGGCAGGCCGGGGGCGCGTCAGTCGAGGACCTGTCAGCGCCGGGGGCGTCGGCCGCGGGCGGGTCAACCGCCGGCGCGTCAGCTGATGGTTCGCAGTCCGTCGACGGTGCCGCTTCCGGCGCGGGCGCGGGGGCTGGTGACGGCGCCGGGGGCGAGCGGCCCGAGGAGCGGCTGGAGCGGGCCGTGCGGGCGGCCGAGCAGGCGTTGATCGAGTACGAGATCGCGGTGGAGACCTTCCGGGTCGAGGTGGAGAACTTCTCCCGGTTGCACCACCAGAAGCTCGGACCCATGTACGCCCGGCTCGACGAGCTGGACGCCCAGATCGCGGAGGCCAAGGCCGCACGGACCGGCGACCCCGAGGACCTGCGCAAGGCGCAGGAGGCGCGGGCGCGGGTCATGCCCATGCCGGGCGTGGAGGAGCTGTTCCACGGCTGGATGGACTCCGAGGGTCTGTTCCCGGAGGCCGCGGCCATGCTCACCGACCAGGCGGTACAACCCCCGGAGCGGGTGCGTCCGAGCGACGAGGCCCGTCGGCTCTACCGCGAGCTGGTCCGCAAGGCACACCCCGACCTGGCCCAGGACGACCAGGAGCGCGAGCGGCGCGACGCGTTCATAGCCCGGGTCAACGCGGCGTACGGGCGGGGTGACGAGACGCTGCTGCGGGAGCTGTCGCAGGAGTGGGCCGCGGGTCCCGTGCCCGAGGAGCGCCGGCCCAGCCGCAGTGAGGAGCTGTACGCGCGCCTCGAATGGCTGGCCCAGCGCAAGGAACTGCTCACCGTTGTCGCCCGCGACCTGGAGGAGGGCGCCATCGGCTCCATGCTCCGCATCGCCCCGGACGACCCCGACCGCCTCCTCGACGAGATCGCCGAACAGCTGCTGGCGGAAGTCGCCCAGCGGGAGGCCGAACTGGCGGGGCTGCTCGGGCAGGGCGGCTGAGGCCGGTAGCCATACGGGCTGACGTGGCCGCTCCGGCCAGGGTTGTCAGTGCCTGGGAGGGCTCGGCGGCGGTGAGGGCTCGGCGGCGGTGTATGGGCGTGTGGTCGGGTAGCGTCGTAGGCATGCATTTCGGAGCTGGTGTGCCCACGGTCGAGGTCGGGGACCTCAAGGACGACGACTTCCTGCTCGACGTCCGGGAGGACGACGAGTGGCAGGCGGGTCATGCCGAAGGGGCGCTGCACATCCCGATCAGCGAGTTCGTGGCGCGGTACGGCGAGCTGACCGAGGCGGCGCCGCAGGACGGCAGGGTTCATGTGATCTGCCGCTCGGGCGGGCGTTCGGCGCAGGTCACCATGTACCTGGTCCAGCAGGGCATCGACGCCGTGAACGTCGACGGCGGCATGCAGGTCTGGGCGGCCGCCGGACGACCGGTGGTGAACGACAAGGGTGAGAGCGGGTTCGTTCTCTAGGGAACGGGCTTGTTCTCCCGGGTCGAGGGCCTTCAACGCTTCAGGGGGCGCGCGGGGTACTCGCGCGCCCCTTTTGTCGGTGTGCGCGGCGCTCAGCTCAGCGGGTGTGCTGCCAGGAGATCCCCCAGGGCCTCCTCGTACGCCGCTGCCGGTCCGAGCGAGAGTTCGAGGTGCTTGGCCCAGGCGTGATAGCGGTGCAGGGGGTAGTCGACGTCGGCACCGAAGCCTCCGTGCAGGTGTTGCGCGGTCTGTACGACCCGTCGTACGCCCTCGGAGGCCCAGATCTTCGCGACCGCGACATCCCCGGCCGGGGGCAGGGCACCCGCCGCTCCGGAGCTGATGCGCCAGGCGGCCTGCCAGAGGGTGGCCTCCATGGCGCGGAGGTCGATGTAGCGGTCGGCGGCCTGTACGGCGACGGCCTGGAACGAGGCGATCGGGTGCCCGAACTGCTCCCGCTTGCCGGTGTATTCGCCGGTCATGCTCAGGACGCCCTCCCCCAGACCGAGGGCCAGCGCACATGTGCCGGTGGTCAGTAGTTCGCGGAGCCCTTCCCAGGCGCCCTCCGCGTCGATGACGTCCCGTGCGGCGATCCGGGCCGATTCCAGCCGTAGCTCGGCGAGCCGCTCGCCCGCCGTCGAGAACTGCTCGGCGAGGGTGACGCCCCCGTGGACGCGGGGGACGAGAGCGAGCAGGACGTTGTGGGCGCCGACCGGGGACGTGGCGGGGACGACGATGTAGTCGGCGTCGAACGCCCAGGGCACCGCCGTCTGCACTCCGTCGAGGACCCACGTTCCGTCCGCGTCCCGCTGGGCTGTGACGGCGAGTTCGGCCGGGTCGTGGCCCGTGCGGCCCTGGGCGGCGACGGTCAGGACGACCTCGCCCCGTCCGGCCCGGGCGAGCAGGTCGGCCTTCGCCTCCTCGCTGCCGTGCGTCTGTATGGTCACGGCGGCCGCGCTGGTCTCCAGCAACGGAACCCTGGCAAGGACCTTCGCCGACTCGCGCAGCACCAGGCACAGTGCGATCGCGTCGAGCCCCGACCCGCCGTAGGAGGGGTCCAGTAGGAGGCTGAGGAGATCCGCGTCGGCCAGTCGCGTCCACAGGGGTCGGTCGAAGTCGTCGGCCACCGCCCCTGGCACGAGTGAGGGGCTCGGCACCCCGTCCGGTGCGACCCCGGCGAACACCGCCCTCGCCGCCTCGGCCGCCGCCTGCTGCTCCTCGGTGAAGGTGAAGTCCACGGTTCCGCCCTTCCGTGTCGCCGATGACGGAGCGTCAAGATAGAACAGGTTCTAGAAGAAGGGAATGACGGCGTGGGATCGGAGAGGAAGGCCAGGAGAAGGGCGGCAGTCCCTGACCCGATCCCGATCTCGGGGACGGCCAGCAGCCACGATCCTGGCCTTGGGGGCCCGCCCCAGCCCCGTTATGTTTTTCGCGGTCCTGCAAGAGGGCCGCTGGCCTCCGGGCCCGGCATGACTGTTGCCCCCTGTCGATGGGATGACCTGGGGGGTGG